>JABTUZ010000001.1:1645000-2007153 GCA_015075105.1 Leptospiraceae bacterium
ATACGGAAACTTTCGTATAAAAGTATTATAGGCTTGAACAGACTTTATAAAACGAGTTCTTGCCACTGCGATCCGATTTTCAGTACCTTCTAATTGAGACTGCAAATCTCTAAAATTATCATTTGCTTTCAGATCGGGGTATTTCTCTACAACTACGAGTAATCGTTGAAGAGCAGAGCCGAGAGAGTTTTGAGCATTCTGAAATTTAGAAAATAAAGCCGGGTCGTTCAAGGTTTCCGGGGTCGCCTGAATACTGCCTACATTTCCGCGTGCTTTGGTGACTTCTACTAGTACACTTTTTTCGTGCTTTGCGTAAGCCTCCACAACCTTCATAAGACTTGGAATTAAATCTGTTCTGCGTTTGTACTGGTTCAAAATTTCAGCCATTCCTGCATTTGCATCCTCATCGAGTTCTTGGATTCGATTGTACCCGCAGTTGGTAAAAATTAAAAAACTTAAAAAATAAATTAGTATATTTTTTTTCATCCCTATTCCTATAAGTTCACACCCGTAAAAAGTTTTCTACAATAAATATATTTCAGATTAATTCTAAACTAAAAATCAAAGTCAATACTTTTTTTAAAAAATTCAATTTATAAAAATCTAAAAAATTCACCAGATTACATTTTTTCGACTTGAGAAATTTGTTGACTACTCTTTTATAAACTAAATACTTTATTTAATGATATACTCTATGTCTAAAAAAAATACGACTCGACTTATCTTTTTTTTCTCTATAGCTTTTTTTATTCATTGCGGGGAAGCTACAAAGACACTTAATAAGTGCGAAGAAAAATGTGGTATAGAGCTTTCACTCTGCGCAATCGTAATAGGCAACAATCAAACGAATTATATCACAGAATCTTCATCAGGAGCCGTAGAATCAAAAACAACAAACTCCATAAACCCGGTAGGGGTCTATCTATGTTACATTATGAACAACACATGCAAATCTAGTTGCTATAAATCTTCATCCAATTCAACTCCAAGAACTACTTCCTCTTCTCGAAGCAGTTCATCAAGCTCTTCCGGGGGAGGAGGGAGTGCATCGGGTGGAGGAGCAGGAAGCTAAGAAGAGCCTTTGAACCTATCCAAAAAATTCCAAAATATTTTAGACGAAAATCCTATTTCAAAAGAGCTGAGACTATTATCAAAAAATATAGAGATAGACTTGACTATTTCAAATCCTTTGCAATCAGGAATTTCATTTCCAAAAAAAGAAATTTTAAACTCTCTGAAAAAACCAGATATTTTCAAGTACTCTCCGAATCCTAAGGGTAGTGAATTTGCCAGAACAGAAATTCAAAAATACTATTTTTCAAAAAATGAAAATACCAAAATAGAGAATATTTTTCTTACCACGGGGACATCAGAAGGGTTTTCTTATTTACTAAAACTTTTAACTGATCCGGGAGATGATGTGATTCTTCCTTCCCCCGGATACCCTCTCCACGAATATCTTTGTATGAATGAAAATGTGGCACCCAGAAAATACCCATTACGACATTTAGGGTTAGACAATGCCGGGTTTTCAAAATGGGAAATTGATTTTCAGGAATTAAAGAAAAAAATCTCAAAAAAAACAAAAGCAATTGTACTCGTCTCTCCAAACAATCCTACAGGTTTTATTCCAACAAGATTTGAAATTGATACGTTATGCGATATTGCTAACCAAAATAAAATTCCTATAATCGTAGATGAGGTTTTTTCTGACTACATCCATGACCCTAATGAGAAAATCCACAGTTTCCCAGAGGCTACACCCGTATTTTATCTAAACGGTATATCAAAAACTCTTGGGCTTTCCGGATTAAAACTTTCCTGGATACGGTTAAATTCTTCTGCCTCAGATGCAAATACTCTGCAAGCCTTAGAGTTTATCTCAGACTCCTATCTTTCTGTAAATGCACAAGTTCAATACGCTCTCAAAGATTTATTTTCTCTAAAAGAGAAGATTCAATCCAAGATAAAAGAAAGGCTAAATCAAAATATCTCTATAGCAGAAAATAGGGAAGACTCTAAGTTTACATTTTATAAGCCAAAAGCCGGCTGGTATGGAATGATAAAGTTAGAAACTAAAAAATCCGACGAAGAAATTGTGATTCGTTTACTAGAAAAAAATATTCTTACACACCCCGGTTATTTATTTGATTTAGAGAGTGAAGTATTCCTAATCGTTAGTCTTTTAACCGAAGAAAGAAAATTTCGCAAAGGACTAAAAATTATTTCTTCTCAAAAATGATAGCCCGCCGAAAACCAAATATTTCTTCTTTCCATCGGGTGCATTGTGGGGTAGTATCCACCGTCAGCTGCACGAATACCCGGATCAAAAAACTGCTCATTAGTCAAGTTATTCACGTGAAATTGCAAGAACATACCTTTTTTCCAAACATCTTCCCAACGAATATTTAGCCTAAAAAACTTATACCCCGGAACAGACTTTTCCGGATTAGATGAAATAGTCCTTCGCACATCTACCCAATTGATTCCAAGATATATGGAAAGATTTTTCATAATATAGTAAGTCACCCCTAAGTTTCCTTTATTTTTTGCAATACTCGGAATAGCCCCTTTAGAGGGAACAGTGGCTTTGGCACCTGTAAGCTCCTTATAACCCTGCAAATAAACGTCATAAGCCGGGTCGTCTCCTGCACGTCCTGCGGTAGAAGGAGACTTCTGTAAACTCTTTGGTAAATCGTAATATATACCATCCATGTAAGTATAGTTTATAGATATATTCAAATTACTCAAAATATGTGCATTTGCATCTGCCTCTATACCGTGAATTCTTGCTTTACCCAAGTTGTTATTCTGATTCCAAGGTGCAGTTGGAGTTTTTCCGTTTATGGTTGAAGTGTCCGTAGTTGCTACTTCCAAAATCAAATTAGAAATCTCATTGGAAAATGCTTGAACTGAAGTGTAATAATTTTTCAAGAAACGATAAGCCGCTCCAAGCTCAATAGAATTTAGCTTTTCCGGTTTTAGATCCGGGTTAGGTTTTCTTTGCCCTGTTTGAGAAAAAAGCTCTTGACCCGACGGCTCTCTAAATGCAGTTCCATACAATAATTTAAAAGTCAAATCTTTGGTAGGAGTGAAAACAGCACTTAGCCTTGGAGTACTTGCATATCCATAAGTAGTTATATAGTCTCGTCTAAACCCACCAGTCAGAGCCAATTTTTCAATCGGCCTCCACATCTGTTGGATATACACTGCATAGTTATTATACACAAATTGCTCATAGCTTCCATAATTTTTGGCTACTTGAAATCTTTTTGCCATTACCCCGGCGATGGTAGAAAAATTGGAAGAAGGATTCCAAGAAAGTCTCTCTTCACCAAAATACGCATTGTCTGGTCGGCTATAATTTCCATAAATATTCACATCTCCCGGTCTGTAATTTCCGCCAGGGCCGTATTGCTTCGGCTCTTCTTCGTGGCTCGTACTTAGTATTTCCGTATGACGCACTGTCGCCTCCGAGTCTAAACTCAAGGTATCTGTAATCTTATGCAAGTAACCGATTAAAGCAGTGTTATTTCTAAAATTCCAACCGGATCCAGAAAACCCCTGAGTCCCGTAAGTAGTGGATGTAGTGCCGTCGTCTTTTGTTTCCGTATTAGTCAACATTCCACTCGCAATCCCATAGAGTCTTGCTAAATTTCTTTTATCAAACTTCCCTGTCTCAAGTCCTCTTTGTTTCGTGTCAAGCTGTTGAGTTCCATTTGCGAAAGTACCTTCTCCCTGAATGTATTGCCAATGGATTGTTTCAAATCGAAACCCGCCTTTTGAAAACTTTGCTGTGATGTTGTAGGTCTCTTGATTGGAGTTGTTGTAGGCGGGTGACCAGTAATAACCAACTGACTTGCTATTTGGGTTACACATACTGTTCCCACACATTTTTTTAGAAGCAGAATACACCGGATCATATTTGTAGTTGTAATTTGGGTTGTCTGTAGTCGCTCCGTACTTTGGAGGGTTTAAATTTTGAATCCCACCCATATCCGGACCTATAGACTGGTAGTAGTAAGCCCCGACACTGTACTGGATAGGGTTGTCTCCACCTGAATTTCCCCTCGCAGACAAACTCACTGCTTGCCCGGGTCTCTTGTTTTTTGGCTCCCAATATCCGTAAGTAGTATCTACGTGGTTTCCGGGGTTGGTAATTCCGTCTTTTGTGATAATGTTTATAATACCATTGAATGCGTTAGCTCCATAGAGAGAAGAAGCCGGACCGGCTACGACCTCGATTCTTTCAACATTGGCAAGAGGAAATTTATAACTTCCTCCAAGCATTGCATTCTCAGATAGGTTGTTGTCTGGAATCCCGTCCACATACAAAAGAGTTCTTTGCATATTTCCGATTAAACCTCTCTGGTGAGCCAAGTTATAATAAAGACCATTCGTATGCTGGAAATCAAATCCGGGGATATCGTGGAACGCATCCTCAATCGTCTGATACCCTCTTTCTCTAATCTGTTGAGCGGTAACTACATAAACTGCAGCGGGGGCATCCTTTATCTTGGTCTTGGTTCTAGTTGCGGTTACCACTTCAATATCTTCTAAAAATTTAAAAGTACTTGCAGCGCTTGCACTAACGTCTTCTTTCCGAATAGGAAAGCTAATGTCTTTTCCTAGTTGAGAGTTTCCTAAGAATTCGTTTACGTTTTCTGTCCTTTCCTTTCTACCTGTATTAATTTTAACTAGGATTACGATTTTAGACACAAATTTTGAAATGACTAAATTGTCCGATTCCTTGGTTTCCTCTTCCGGCAATTTGATCCCTGTAAGCCCTGTCAATTCTTCCGAAACATTCAAAGCATCTATGACAAACCCTGTTTCGGGATTGTAGATTTGAGCAAAAATTTCCAAGTTTTGATCCTTGACTTTTTTATAATACCCGCTTAAAAATACAGCCCCCTCTTCCGATTTTATTCTTGCAAGTGCCTCTGAGATACTTGAATATTGACTCGCCTTTTGTGCGTTGATTCCTTTTGCTTTAAAATTTTTTAAAGTCTCTTCAATAATTTTTTCGGAAATAGAGCTATCGGAGGGAGATTTGTAGGCTTGGAAATTCCCTATATAGACTTTCTTTTTTTCTTTTGTCTGGGGAAATAACAATCCAGGAAAAAAAAATATCAATACTACAGAAATCAATCTGTTTTTATTTTTCCAAAATACAATCATTCTCTTTTCCTTCTTGACGATATTATTTTTATTCTCATAAATTCAATTCTTAGGTTTAGTAAAACCTACTATTTTTTTGTTTTATCTATTAGCACCTTAATGGCTTCCTGTTTCTTATACGAAAGCCTTAAATATTCCGTAGCTTCCTTGTTTCCAGGATCTACCAATAAAACATCCTCAAAAATGGTGATAGAGTTTTCATAGTCTCTGTTGTTGTAATTTTTAATCCCATCTTTGATATAATCCGGAACCTTAAAAATTTCTCTACTTCTTGTTTGCGAAAGATCCGAGCTTGCCTTCGTGTTGGAGGGGAGAGTGCGTAAAGAAGCAAGAAATAGTTTTATCGCCTCAAATACCTTCCCTGCTCTCAAAGCGTTATTACCAGAGGTACGCTCCTGCTCGCTTTGACCGAGTACTGATTTTTGGTATCCTTCCTTTGCAGAAACTAAGTTGGGATTGATATTCAAAATTTTCTGGTACTCGGCTCTTGCTTGAGAAAACCTACCTGCTTGAAAGTGCTCATTTGCCAAAAGCATATATTTTTTAGTTTCCGTGCCTGTCATCTTCTCGATCACAAGCTCTCTATACGCAGAGGCTGCCACGTTTTTAGGATCTCTTTTTAAAATCTCATCAAATATTATCTTTGCAGATTTTAATTTTCCTTCATTCAATTTATTTACACCAGCAACAAATAACCCTGTAAATTTTGCTCTGTCCACAATCGCTTCAGGGACTTTGATTCCAGACTTTTTCGCATATTCTTCGTTTAAGAAAAAAGAAGATTGGTCTGGAAGTTTTACCCTTTCTTTAGAGCAGGTAGATTCTTTGGAATAAATTCTTTCACCCAACTGGCCCGTGATTACTCCAATCTTACTATAATCAGGACTAATCCCAAAAGTAGCTCCGATTTTCACTAAGGCCGGAAAACTTGTCATCAGTATAATTTTATTTTTCCTGCAAAACTCCGACAATTTCTCAAAATTCTCTTTGTTGTATAAGGGATCATTCACCATGTAGAATGCGTCGGCTTTTCCTTTGATTTCTTCTAAGGCAGAACGAAAATCATCTGAAGAAGAAAGTCTTTTTTTGTGAAAATAAAGATTGTATTTTAAATCTGTGTATTCTCCCTCTGAGGCAACAAACTCACCGTCTGTGGTAGAATAAAAAGAATACACTCCCTTACTGTCGGGTAGAATATCTTTCAAAGTTTGAAAAAATTCCGAAACTGAAATATCCATACTTACACCACAAATATCTCCCGATTCCAATCCCAGAAATTTAGGAGAATTCACCATAGAAAAAACCAAAGGAGTCTTTTTCAAATATTCTCTTGCGAGTTTGGCGGCTGGTGCACCAATTGCAATAAACATCGGTATTCCAGAGGCTTCCAGTTCTCTAAAATACACGCTTAGGTCAGGGTTTTCTGATTTTAATATATCAAGGTAATTTATTTTTAATTCCATTTTAACGACTGACTGAATACCATAAAGACCCTGCTCATAAATCATACTATCCGAAGACATGAGCACTTCTACCGGTCTGGATTCTTTTGAAAATAGAGTAGTCGAATTCAGTAAAATAACGAATCCAAAAATCAATCTAACTGCACGAAAAAATATTGAGTTCTTTTTCATATTAGGCAGTTACCTTTGATTTTTCTTCCATGATCTTCTCTAAATGGCTCAAATTCAACTCTGCGGTTTTAAACCCGGGGCGTAGGTTGATCGCTCTTGTCCATTGCTCTTTTGCCTGCTCATATTTGCCTATTCGATAGTAGGTGCTGGCTAAATTATTTCTCGCATGGTGGTTGCCGGGTGCAAGAACGAGCGCTCTATTGTAATATTTGATTGCGTCTTCCAAATGCCCTGTCAAAGAAGAGCAATTGGCGACTCGGAATAGTACGTAGGAATTTTGCTCGTCTCCTCTCAATATCCTTTCGTACAAATTCTGAGCGTGCACATATCTCTTCGCTGCATAGTTTTGGTCTGCTTCTTTGATGAGTTTTTCTATTTCCTCTTTGGAAATAATAATCTCTTCGTCTTCCTTTTCTTCATCAGGGATATTCTTTTTAGCGCGGTCAATTGCAAACTTCAACTGAATAGCTACAGAATCGTCTGGATTTTTATCCAAGGCTCTACTGATCATAGTTTCTGCGCGCTTATAAATTTTTAGTTCAAGGTAGGACGCACTCAAATTGACTAAGTTTAAAAAATTATTCGGGTCTCTAAGAAATAGCCTCTCACCCACATCCACTGCTTCATTATACCTACCAATTTGTCTGTAAGCGTTGGATAAAGCGTAAATGTATTCATTGTCACCAGGATTAATTCCAAGGTATTGTTCTAAACACTCAATGGACTTAGAAATTTCTCCCTTATTAAAATACAATCTTGCAAGTAGTTTCAGTAAATCAGGAAACTTAGGATTGTCTTGGAATAGGTTTTCTACCTTTTCCAAAGCCTCAGTGTCCTTCCCTGCTTCAATTAAGCTATAGCCTTCGCTTACAGACGCTTGCACCTCATAAGGAATATCTTCCGGGCTTACCTCTTGCAAGTCTTCTTTAAAGCTCACTCTCAGTATAGAAAAATCATCTATCACCTTCCCTGTTTCGTGGACTCTTTTTGCTATTTTTTCTATGTTGCCCTCACCCTCTTCCACTCTGCGAAGAAACTCTGTCTCATCCTCATTCATGGACTCAAGCTCGCTTTCTTTGTCCTTTATCATCAGGTCGTCTCTACCGTCAGATCCCGTGATGATCACATCTCCCGGCATGAGTTGAAACACCCTCACAAAAAATCTTTCTTCTTGCTCTGGGGTACCGATTTTTCTGAGAGCCAACTCTTCTTCCAAGAAACTAGCTTTTCCGTCACGATACAGAACAGTCCAAGGGTGCTCTGCATTGATATAATACATCATGCCTGTTTCATTATCCACAAGTCCCAAACAAATAGAAATATACATACTCCCTTCAAAGGATAGAAAAACATTGTGCAGATCCAAGAATCTCTCTTTTAGCCAAATTTCAGGAAATAGTTTTTGATTTCTTTGCAGTCTGGATCGAATAAGCCCTGCATTGAACACTACCCCAAGAACTAAGGCTCCCCCTGCTCCTTGAATGGACTTTCCCATTGCATCTCCGTTTAGAAATGCTGTATAATCTCTATTGTTCAACCGAATCGTATCCGTAATACAAATATCCCCCCCAATCTCTGAATGCCATTGTCGAAACTCAAACTTCTTTTTTTGCTCCATGAAAAACTCTGTTTTCACAAACTGGCTGTTGTTGTTATTTGGTTGAAGTGGCTTCAATAATAGGGATGTCAAATAATAGTCACCGTCTTGCTGTACTTTTAAGGCGTGAACTTGTTGCAAAGTTTGGTTTAGCTCTTCTGTTCTTTGACGAACCTTGTCTTCCAAGTTTTGGGTAAAATCCTGAATCTGAGTGGTCATCTGGTTGAACTGGGCTGCAAGCTGTCCAAGCTCGTCTTGCCCGGTCAGTTTAATTCTATGGTTAAGATTTCCTCCTCCAATAATCCTTGCACCATCCGAAAGTTTATTAATAGGCTTTGTCATGTATATCGCCAATACAAGCGCAATCAACGCACCTATAATCAAGAGTATCCCGCCTACCCCAAAAATTGTAGTCCGAATCTTGACAACAGGCTCATAAACCTTTTCTTTATCGAATTCAAAAACTGCTGTTCCGACCCTCATTTTCTCTTTTTTGTAATCTATGAAAATCGGGTAAGCAAAACGTAAAACAATCTTAGAGCTTCCTTTTTGTGCTACCTCTTTCATATCAAGGGAAGTTAGTGTAGAAAAATATTTTAGATCAGACGGGTCAGCCCTTCTTCCTAACTCTTTTTCGTTTAACTCAGCAACGTATTTTCCGTCTATATTGATCAGATAGGAATCGAGTAAGCCGGAAATGTTACTCTCTTTTAGTCTGGAAACAGAGGTTCTTGTAGAATCAAAAGTTTCGTTGATAAGCAATTCTTCGGTTGCAAGGTTGGCAATATTGTTGGCTAAGTTTCTACATACTTCAAATGTCTTGTCTAATACTACCGCTTGGTTTCGATAAAGTACAATAGCCGATAAAGGAATGACACTGAATAACACTACCCCTGTTACAAGAATAATCAATTTGATCCGAATTTTCACATTTAAAAAAATTCTAAAAAAATTTTTTATAAGTCTCATGCTTAAACATCCTTTTATTCAACAAATCTAAAATGGCGTTTTACAATAAAAAATGAAATCTCCTAAATAAGAAAGCCTGTCAAAACCCTATTTACCCAATTTCCAAATGAAAATAATTTAAATTCATCCCATTTTTTCTTTTTTTCTCTGCAAAAACTCTAAAATTTTCTTTATTCCGAAAAGTATGTCAAGTGTTTTTCAAAAAAAGTGTAAGAATCTTATTTTTAAGAAAAAACAATGTTCACTATGGTGAAAAAATAAGATATACAGAAAATCCAAGAAACAATTAACAAAATTTTCTGCGCAATTAAAGAGTATAAGACATATTTCATTTGATTTCAAGACCACGAAAAAAAGATTAGTTTTACCAGTCTTCAAATACAATGAATTTTATTTTTTACACTGCCATCTTTTTTAGTATTTCTATTGGTTTTTATACTTTATTTCTGCATAAAAAACACTCCGGAATCATTTACTCATCTCTACTCTCTATCGTTAACGGAATTTGCCTCATCTTTGGCTCTTTGCACTTTTCTAAAGAAATCTACAATTACCCAAATCTACTCAGAGTAGAATTGATTTTTATCAGTCTTCTCGGAGGGTTCACCTACATTTCAACGAGAGCAGCATTGGCTCAATCTAACCGACCCAAACCAAACGACCTGTATTTTTTCATTGTCCCAAATTCTGTATTTTTTTACCTCTTGCCTTTTTTGCTATCAGACATAAGTGCGAAAGAATCTATATTGGGGATAAACACTGACTATTACGTGATTTTTGCAATTTGTGGAGTGAATCATTCTGTAGGAATATATTTTTCACATTTACTGTTTGTACAAAAATTAGACAAAAAAAAGAGTCTCTTACTAAAAATCTTTGCATCTATTGCAATTTTACTGAACCTATTTTCTTCATTGAATACATTCCTTATATTATCGGGAGGGTTCTCCTTCATTTTTTCTTTACCATCATTGGCTATTTCAATTGCAATAATAGTTCATCGCTACTTAGCCACAAAGAAAAATTCATCTGTCTATACTCGAGAGGAAATAGACCCGGATTCAATAAATTCAAAACCAAACTCTAAGCCATCTATCAAAGAAGAAGTGTTGCACTACCTTGAAAAAGAAAAACCTTTCCTAAATCCTGACTTCCAATTAAAAAATCTTTCCAAAGAATTTCAAATTTCTAAGGAAGAAACTTTGAAAGTTTTTTCTGAAAATTTTGGAAAAACTTTTTACGAGCTAATAAACGAATTCAAAGTCCAAGAAGCAATTAAAAAACTTCAAGATAAAAAGAATACAAAGAAAAGTATAACAAAAATTAGTATAGAATCCGGGTTTCGATCTAACTCCAATTTTTTGGCAATTTTTAAAAAAGCTACAGGCAAATCACCTGCCGAATACAGAAAATTTCAAAGATAAAAGTTTGGACTCCTATTTTTCAATATTTGAGTTTTTTAAAATACTTAAAAAAGAATTTTCCGGTATTTCAAACGGAACCTTCAACCGAATTTCTCCCATACCTCCACTCAGCACGTCTTTCAAAACATTTTTATGGTAGATCTCAGATACTTGAAAAGTTTTTGTATTTCTCTCGCTCGGAAAAAAAACCTCTACAGTATCTCCGATTTGCACCTTGTTCTTAATTTCAATTTGGATACTCTGTCCCTTTTTATCAAAAAATATCACCCGCCCCAAATACACTTGGTTTTGATTTCCACTCACCCCTTCTTCGTGATTCTGAAAATCCATCTCTTCCGAAGTTACTCTATCCTCCATTCCATAAGTCAGAAATCCTGAAAAATATTTTCTGGAGGCAACTTTTTCCAACTCCTTCAATAAGCCCCTGTCAAATGATTTTTCCTCTTTGATGTCGTCTAACGCATTTCTGTAAGACTTGGCTACTATTGCTACATAGTAATCGTTTTTGGTGCGTCCTTCCACTTTAATCGAATCTATTCCTGCCTCTGAAATTTCCTTCAAAAATTCAATCGCTCGAAGATCCTTGGAATTCATTAAATACGTTCCATTCTCATCTTCCTCGATTTCCATAAATTCATCGTTTTGTCTAAGATTTTTTACTACTACCTGATACTTATCCCTACAAGCGTTGTTGCACGCTCCTTGGTTTGCGTCTCTTTTTGCAAAATAATTACTCATAAAGCACCTTCCACTATGAGCTATACAAATCGAGCCGTGAACAAATACTTCCAATTCCATAGAAGGCACTTCGTTTTTAATTTCTCCTGCCTCTCGAATACTGACCTCTCTAGATAAAATTACCCTTTTTGCACCTATCTTTTCCCAAAATTTTACGGCCGCATAATTCATCGTATTTGTCTGAACCGAAATATGTATATCTATTTCTGGTGTACGCTCACGGGCAACTAGTATTAACCCCGGGTCTGCCATAATAAATGCGTCAGGCGACATTGCTGCCATTTCATCAAGATATTTTGGAAAATTCGGCAGTTTGGAATTTCTGGGGATTGCATTTATTGTAAAATATATTTTTTTGCCTAAACTTCGAGTAAAGGCGACCGCTTCCTTCAAAGACTCCAATCGAAATTCATTTTCTCTTGCACGAAGGGAATAGCGAGGAACCCCGCAATACACCGCATCCGCACCAAACAGAAATGCAGTCTTCATTTTCTCCGGACTTCCTGCGGGTAAAAGAAGCTCCGGAATTTTTATCCTTTTACTTTTTTCTTCTTCGGCTACTTTTTCTTTCAGAAGCCCCGCCTGCGCTATTGGATACATCTGTATTGATTTTCCTCTTTGTAATGTTAGACTGAAAAGATTTTTCTCCCTGACCTCCTAACTGAAAATCAAGGGACTCTTCGCCAATTTTTTTGTATTCAGTTTTTTCCTCTTTCCACTCGGTTTTATCCGTGACTTCCACTCTAAACAAAAATACGATAATTTCTCTTTTCAGATTGTCCACCATCTGATCAAAAAGTTTGAAACCTTGTAATTTGTATTCTACAAGTGGATTCTTTTCACCATAACCTACAGTCCAAATACCTTCTCTTAGGTGATCCATCGTATAGAGATGCTCTTTCCAGCGATGATCCAAAATATCGAGGAAAATACTTCTTTCCAAAGAAGACCATATATCCTTTGTCACCCTCTCCATTTTTGCACTGTAAGCTTCTTTTGCTTTGGAGGAAATGTGCTCAAAAAGTAAAAGTTGAGCCTTCCCTTTCAAGAAATCCTCTGCTTGGATATTTAGTTCCAAATTAATAGAAACTAGCCACTCGTTTATCCCTGCCAAATCCCACGAATTCGGATTATTTCCATCACAATAAGTCAGGATCTGATTTTCCACAACTTCATCAATCCATGCATAGATCAATTCGGAAACGTCATTTTTATAGAGAACGTCGTTTCTAATTTTGTAAATAAACATTCTTTGTCTGTTCATTACATCGTCGTATTCCAATAAATGTTTTCTAATATCGAAGTTATGGCTCTCTACTCTTTTCTGAGATCTGGCGATTGCGTTCGTTACCATTTTGTGCTCAATCTCCTGACCTTCCTCCATTCCTAATTTCAGCATAATCGAAGAAATTCGATCCGATCCAAAAATTCTCATCAGGTCATCTTCCAAAGAAAGATAAAACCTACTCGCTCCCGGATCCCCCTGCCGACCCGATCGTCCTCTCAACTGATTGTCTATTCTTCTTGCCTCGTGTCTTTCTGTTCCAAGAATAAATAGCCCTCCCTTTTCGAGAACTAAGTCGTGGCGCTCCTTCCAAAGAATAGCTTGCCCTAAAATATCTTCCGCTTTTTTTCTTTTTATCTGAGAAGATATACCGTTTACAAAATTCTTCGCATTTTCAAAATCTAATTTTTTAACGGCTTGCTTAAACTCAAGAATTGCAGACTCATCTTCTTGAAAAGAGTCTAACTGGTCTTTATACACTTGAATCCCACCGAGCACAATATCCGTTCCTCTTCCTGCCATATTGGTAGCTATGGTTATAGAAGAAGGTTTTCCGGCATTGGCAATAATCTCTGCTTCTTTTTCGTGGAATTTAGCGTTGAGTACATTATGTAGTAGCCCCAATCTCTTTAATTTATCGGAGAGAAGCTCCGATTTTTCTATGGAAATCGTTCCAACCAGTACCGGCTGCCCCTTCTTCTGCAATTCTTGAATTTCTTTAATAATTGCGTCAAATTTCTCTCTTTCAGTTCTGTAAACCTTGTCGGGATAATCTTTTCGCACCATTGGGACGTTAGGCGGAATCACAATCACATCTAAATTATAAATCTTTTTAAATTCTTCGGCTTCTGTATCGGCAGTTCCCGTCATCCCTGCTAATTTTGTATATATCCTAAAATAATTCTGAAATGTAATCGAAGCAAGAGTTTGGGACTCTCTTGCAATCGTCACCCTCTCTTTTGCCTCCAAGGCTTGGTGCAGCCCGTCAGAATATCGTCTTCCCGGCATCATCCTTCCGGTAAATTCATCTACAATAACCACCTCTCCGTTCTGAACTACATAGTTTACATTCTTATGGAAAATCTTATGAGCCTTTAAAGCCTGATGGATATGATGAACCAGCTCTACATTTTCCGGTGAATACAAATTCTCTACGCCAAGAATTTTCTCTACATTGCCAACACCCGCTTCTGTCAATAAGACGTTATGCGCCTTCTCATCGACTTCATAATCTGCTCCTTGGCTTAACTTTGGAATGATTCGATCAATTTTCACATATTTGTCGGTAGTCTCATCTGTGGATCCGGAAATAATTAAAGGCGTTCTTGCCTCATCTATGAGAATTGAGTCCACCTCGTCCACTATTGCAAAAAAATGCTCTCTTTGAACTTTGTGATCAGGAGAAGAGACCATATTGTCTCTCAAATAGTCAAAACCAAACTCATTGTTTGTTCCGTAAGTAATATCACATTGATAGGCTTCCTTTCTTTCGTCGTGCTCCATATCATGCTGAATGATACCGACAGTTACACCAAGAAACTCATAGATCGGTTTCATCCAATTTGCATCTCGTTTAGCGAGATAGTCGTTTACGGTAACTACGTGCACTCCTTTTCCAGCAAGAGAATTCAGGTATATGGCAAGAGTAGAAGTCAAGGTCTTTCCCTCTCCGGTTTTCATCTCTGCAATATTACCCTGATGGAGAGCGGTAGCCCCCATCATCTGTACATCGTAATGCCGAAGTCCAAGAGTTCTCTTGGCAGTTTCTCTAACAGTAGCAAAGGCTTCGGGAAGTATATCGTCTAACGTATCACCCTTGGCGAGCATTTCTTTTAAAACATGAGTTTGGTTCTTTAATTCTAAATCAGAGAGGTTACTGATTTTTTCTTCTAATATATTAATTTTTTCGACAACCGGAATCAGTTTCTTCAAGTCTCTTTCGTACTTGCTTCCGAATATCAAATTTAATGTCTTTTGAATCATTGATTTTTTCCGTTAAAATGAATTTATTTTTTTTTTCGGATCATATTTTGAAAAATAATCTTTCCGGTTTCTTCTGTTTCTTTCTGCATGTTTTCGTCCAAAAGAGGATATGCGTTAGACGACTTCCCAATAAAATCTTTGTGTACCACAGACCAATCTTTCACCATTTTCATCGTAGGCTCTAAATGGCACTGAATTCCAAACACTCTATCTTCATAAGAAAACATCTGATTTGGATAAACACCACCTGAAAGTAAGTGCTTGCCGCTTTTTGGAATTGTAAAAACATTCTCATGTAAATGAAATGCAGTAATGGAATTTTGATTTATTCCGTTGAATACAAAATCAGACTTATCTTGAATCTGCACTTTTGAAAAACCTGTCTCGATTCCTTTTTCACCCTTGGATACGTCTCCACCCAAAACCTTGGAGATTAGTTGCCCCCCAAGACAAACCCCGATAATTTTTTTACTTGGAATAGAAATCATATTCTCTACTAATTCAAAATAAGGGTGAAAAAACTCTTTATTCGAGTTGTCTGCAAGAGAATAAGGTCCACCCATAAGAATCAACAAGTCAAAGAAGAGGTGAGAGTTTGGAACTAATTTTTCGTGCTTTTTGAAAGTATCGTGATAGGTTACGGAATAATTTTCTTTTCTTAAAATCTCTTCGATGATTCCCGGCCCCTCACAGTTTATAAATCGAACAATCAAACTTCTCATAATTTAACCTCCTATCATTCGTAAAAAAAACCGAACCTTAGCATCCTTTTCTAAATTTATAACTTCACCTATCTCTGAAATAGGACCTATAAAATTATAGTATAAAGTAAATGGTCTATTTTTAAATAGCAATGTTTCTGGAGTGCCGGTAATCAAGCCTCCTTCCGGGTTTACCTGAAACGGTTTTTTCATAAGGATTACCGGAAACTCAATTTTACGAGTTTTCACTTCCTTTTGCATAATTTCCTTAGCCTGTCGAAATACTTCTTCCAATTTTTTATTCTCGGAATTTTCTACGATAAAATATGGATCCACCACCATGAAAATTACCGACTTTTTTTTGTCTGGAATCATCGAATGTATATAGTTCAAAGCCGGAATTTCCTTAATGCAGGGAATACATGTAGGAGAATACACATTGAAAGCAATTCTTTCGTATTCTAACTCTGAGAACTTTATAGTCCTTTCGTCTAAGTAAACACCTTCATATTTATCTACCCCAAAATTAGATTCGACCTTCGGAGAGCAAAATAACAAAAAGTAAAGTAAAACAAATAGTAAAAATTTCATAATTTGCAAAAAAAATTCGTCCTATTAAAACTAAAGATTATAGACTTATTCTGAGTATAGCAAAATTTTCTATTCTGACGGATATGTGAAAGAATAGATCTGAGTTTTTGAAATTCATGTAAAATGAATGTTGACAAATACCCATATTTAGCAAATCTGGTAAAATCCTACAAATATTCTATAATAGGAAGGTGGTATGAGCACATCTCAGGAATTTGATATTCTAAAATTAGTAGAATTAACTCGTGCAAATAAATATGAAATGACATCGGTTGGTTTTGCGGCTTTAGACAAAATAGATAAAATCGAACTCCCTAAAAAAATGAGAACCAGAAAGTTTGCAGTTCAGGCTCTTCACGCACTTTCCGAAAAATTAGTTCAATACGGGTATTTTTCTATCGAAGAAAGGAAAAAACTCTTAGCAGAGGCAAACCTATCCGACTCTCCTTACAAAAAAGATTTTGCTGGGTCTTCCAAGTCTTTAGCACCGGTTGTAGAAGAAGTTGCCGAAGAAGAAGATATTCCTGAAGAAGAATCCAAACCTGTTCGTGACTTTTCTTTGGACGACGAAGACAACGACAACGATGAAACTGTTTCAGAAGAAGATAGCTTTGAAGATGAGGATGAAGATTCCGAAGAGGATGAGTAAGGAGATTTAGAAATTTCCGAACGCTTTCAACTCTCTTTCAATACAAAAGGAATTCAAACTCTATTCGATACACAATACAATCAATTTGTACATTCTAACTCTAATCCTATTATAGAAGCAGATAGATTTCTTGAAGTCCATTTTAAAAACTCAGATCCAAAATCGACTCTATATATTTTTTTTGGGGTAGGTTTAGGATTTCATCTAAAACAAATCCCAAATATACAAAAAGAAAAAGTTTCCGTTTTGGCTTATGAGCCTTTTACAGAGCTTAAAGAAAATAAAAAAATTCAAACTATTCTAAAAGAAACTCAATCAGAATTGCAAAATCTTGGGCACTCTATTTCATTTTTAGAATTGTCTGAGCTGAATACTTTTTTTTTAAAGAATAAAACGAATATCCAATTTATCGTCCTGCCTTTTTATAATAGAAATGTAAAAGAAGAGTTTGAAATTTTTTCCAATCTCATATTAAAGAGCCTAAAACCGGACACCAATAAAAATACTAAAGAATATTTTTCTAAAATATGGTTGAAAAACTATGCAATAAATATTCAAGAATTGAAAACAAAAGAATATACTCTCCTCCACGCCAACCTATTCGATATAAAAGAAAAATTGGTATTATTTATCGGGGCATCTCCTGAGTTAGAAGACGATATACCTTGGATCTTGCAACATCAAAAAAATATATTTATAATCAGTAGCGACACCTCTTCTTATTATTTATACAAAAATAATATTTATCCCGACTTAGTAATAAGCATTGATTCAGGAAGAGGGACTGCACTTCATTTTAGAGAAGATTTTCCAAGCTCCATCCCTATCTTAACATGGATAGGGGGTAATCCAGAAATATTCAAAAAAGAAAACCCTCTAATCTTGTATTTTTCTTCCTATCCTTTGGATCAAACGCTTGCAGAGATTTTAAATCTTTCTTCATGCGTTATACGAAACCCTTCTTTAAATATTGCAGGGCTAGCCAAAGCACTATCTATATTTTGTGGAGCGAAAGCAATTGCGTATTCTGGAGTCTCCTTTCTTTCAAAAAGTTTCCAGTCGCACTGCAAAGGAACAGGATACGAAAATTTTTTCTTACCCCAAACAAATAGGAAACACACTTTGGAGTCTATATCTTCGAGAGTGTACAATAACTCAATATCTAAAAAAAATACTATCGCACTAAATGAATTAAGAAAATCAGATCAGATAAAAACTTTTATGAATGTAGGAATCCAAATTGATAAAGATTTTTTTTCATCCACTGTTCGTGGTTTTGTATTAAAAGAGTCTGATACGCTTCCATTGGACAAATTCCTCAATTCTTTGAAAACCCCTGCAATCAAAAAAGAGTTGAAAAAAGAATTACACATCTCACAAAAAGAATGGAAAAAATTGCTATCTACAATTCATCCTTCCTGAATTTTAGATTTTCCTTGACTAAAAAATACAAATCAAAATTTTCTATCTATGCTAAAAGAAGCAAGTGACTTAATTCGAGATGAAGATCTGACAATCGCTCCTTATGGAGTGAAAAGCTCATATTCAGGTGGAAGAATTTACCCAGAGAAAGAGCATATATACAGACTCCCATTTCAAAGAGACAAAGATAGAATCGTTCACTCCAGAGCATTCAAAAGACTTGAATACAAAACCCAAGTTTTTATTAATTCGGAAGGAGACAACTACAGAACAAGACTCACTCATACATTAGAAGTTGCAGGAATTTCAGGGACTATAGCAACGTCTCTCGGACTGAATATACACCTCAGCGAGTGCATTGCCTTGGCTCACGACTTAGGGCACACTCCATTTGGCCATGCAGGTCAAGATATTTTATCTGAATTGATGAAACCTTATGGTGGATTTGAACACAATAAACAATCTCTAAGAATTGTTCAGAAATTAGAAAACCGATACCCAAACTTTCCGGGACTGAATCTTACAATAAAAACCCTCCAAGGAATTATGAAACACGGCGGGGACTATGAACTCTCCGATGTCAACTTAGATCGCAATGAAGAAGGTCCAAGTCTTGAATCTTTGGTGACTGACTACGCTGATGAAATTGCTTACAATTCTCACGACATAGAAGACGGTATCGAAAAAAATCTTATTTCTCTCTCAAGTCTAAACTCTTTGGATATATGGAAAAGAAATTTCTCCACAGCACAAAGCTCATCCAAATCAAAAGATGAGATTCTAATCGTAAGAGGATGCATCAGGCAAATCTTAAATGAAATGACTACAGACTTATTATTGGAAACAGAAAAAAGGATTCAAAAATATAAAATTTTTTCTACGGCAGATTTAACGAGATCTTGGAAAGCAAAAGAAAAAATTGTTTCCTATTCCAAAAATATGCAATCGGATGTAATTGCATTAAAAAAGTTTCTACTCGAAAACCTATATAAACATGCTGAAGTTCTCAAAATGACAAGAAAGGGGCAAAATATCATTGAAAAACTTTTTTTCTATTATTCTAAATTCCCTGAAAAAATGCCAAAATCCTACCTCGATAAAATTTCAGAAGAAGGAACTCATAGAATTGTCTCGGACTATATCGCCGGTATGACAGACCGTTATGCGGAATCTGTTTTTGATAACTTATAATATCCATTCAAAAATCCCTATCACTTGCCTTTCGCATTTAGTGTAGTTTTTGCACTTTTCGTGTTAAAATGTGGGATCTCCAATTCGGAGGACAAATAGACTGAGGTCTGAGGTCGGAAATAGTGGAGGTAGAATCTTTGCATATAGGTTTATCTTTTAGGATGAGGTTTTGAGCTTACGCTTTTAGTGCAGATTTTACACTTTTCGTGCGAAAATGTGGGATCTCCACTCTTTTCAGTAAAGTGCATGTTTTATACCAATTGTGAACCTTTTATGCAAAAATATGGGAACTCCACTTTTTGGGGGGATTAAAAAAAATTACACCTTTAGTGCAAATTTAGGACTTTTTATGTAAAAGCTAAAAAAATTTTCTAAAAAATGCAAAAATTTTTTTTCTAAAGCAAACTTTTTTTACCTTATAAAGGAGAGCAGAAAATTTTACTTTAAGGAGAAATTTATGAACCCACAAAAATTTACAGAAACCCAATCGAGCTTGCTTGTTCCAGCAAAATATATGGACGAGTTCAATAGAAGAACGACGGGTTTTTCGAGACGAAAATATTTGCACGCATTGCTGAACAGATACAGAAATGTGATTCTTTGGGGGACTTTTGAGAAGATGGAGAGGGTAAAGAAAGCGTATCAAGAAGTCGGGCAAAATTTGCAGAAGAAGAATTTTACCCCAAATAACGAGGACTGGATTGAGCTTGGCATTCTTGCAGACTGGCTTGGCACCACAAAGACAGCTCTTTTTACTCTTTTGTTAGTGCTTGACCTTGCCGAATGGGACATAATTCTCCCCAGTCGATTCTTCGAGAATGGAGTTCCCACCCCGGTGACCACGATTGCGGGGGGATCTTACCTCTCCAAGAGAAAAACAACCCGATACAACAGACTGATACGACATAAACTGAAAAAATAAACGAGTCAAAACACCAAAAGAACAGACAAAAAAAAGCGATCCGTGCTGTGCATAAACTATTTAGTGAACTTTAGCAGTACCAATTTCTTCTGACAATCTTTTTTGCCCTTTGACATTTTTAATAATAATTCGATTAGCTTCATTCTCTTTTTGTATTCCAAGTTCGATTAGATTTTCCATTACAGTATGATCGATAAATTTTGAATTAGAAAAATCCAAAATAATATTTTTGTCTTGTGGGATATTGGCAATAGCCCTCCTCAAAAGTATGTAATTAGAAAAAGTTGCAGCGCCTGTAATGGAAATTACATTCGTTCCATTCTTTTCAACTTTTTTGTCGTGCTTTAATACAAACATTTCAGAAGGTGAGACTCCTTGAATAAACTGAACTAATATTTTTGTAAGAATCCCCATCCCTATGCCAACAAGCAAGTCCACCCATAGTGTAAAAAATATGGTGGACAGAAAAATCACCAATTGCTCATTTCCAACTTTATAAATTTCTTTAAATTGTCCGGGAGAAGAAAGTCTATAACCCACAATCATTAAAATTGCGGCAAGAGATGCTAAAGGAATTTTTTGTATTAACCCCGGCACCAATAATATAAAGAGAAGTAAGAATAGTCCATGAAAAAAATTGGACCATCTTGTCCTTGCACCATTGGTAATATTTGCAGAGCTTCTTACTACCTCTGCGATGATAGGAATACCTCCAATAAAACCTAGAAAAGTGTTTCCGATTCCTTTAGCGATAAGCTCTTGATTCATATTCGACCTTCTTTTAAAAGGGTCCAACTTATCAACTGCCGATGCAGTTAGCAAAGATTCAAGACTTGCCACAAGAGCAATTGCAATAATTGTTGAGATAGATTTTATAGAAAAAATTATAGAGAAATCCGGAAATACCATCCCATTCAAAAGTACATTAGGAAGAGCTACTAAATCTTTAGGTCCAATTGAATAAGAATGATTAAAAAGTGTTACAGAATGTTCATGGCTTATATCAAATAAATTACTTAGTATAACAGCAACAATAACTACGAGTAGTGGTGCAGGAATTCGTTTTATCCAGTCATTTTTTATCATCGGTAAAACTATCAATATACAGAGACTAACGCATCCAATTAAAGCCAACTCTGGATTCAGATGCGATATGCTTCTCGGAATTTCTAAAATCAAATCAAAGACTTCTTTAGATTCAGGTTTTACACCCAATGCAGTATGAAATTGTTTAGAAAAAATAATAATTCCAATTGATGCAAGCATTCCATGAATTACAGATGCGGGAAAAAGTGCAACGATTGAGCCTGATCGAAAAATTCCCATGATCACTTGTAAGATTCCAGCGCATACAATTGCAGCCAATGTATATTTAAACCCAATGGACGGGTCTCCCATTCCAAGATTATCAATAGCATGAAGTACAATAACAATCAGCCCGGCAGCGGGACCATTTATAGTTACGTAAGATCCACTAAACAGAGACACAAAAATTCCGCCTACAATTCCTGCGAATATTCCAGAAACAGGAGGAGCTCCGGATGCAACTGCAATCCCAATACATAGTGGCAGTGCAATTAAAAATATTATAAACCCGGAAACAATGTCTGTCTTCCAATTTTCTTTTAAACCTTTTATGCCGTCTAAAGGCGATTGAATTGCCTTATCTTTCATGTTTTCTCTCCTTTAATTCTTGAAATCTTTTATAAAATTTTATTTGAAATGAAAATTTGATTCTTCCCATCAGTAACCTATAAGCACTAACAGACACATCCGGTCTTGGAGGATCGCCGGCGATGAACAAATCCGGCTCACAAGGTCTTTCGCCTAACGTAAAAACTCCTCCACTGATTGCTTCTGTCCCACAAGCAATTAACGCCTTTGGTTTTGGCATAACATTCCATGCTATAGAGAGAGGTTCTTTCATATTTTCACTAATAGGTCCGGTATATACAATCGCATCCGCGTGTTTAGGAGAAGCTACATTTTTTACTCCTTCACTCTCACTATCAAATACATTATTAAAACTAGCACCTATCTCACATTCTCCACAGTTGTTTCCACCTGCTGCAATTTCTCGAAAATTAAATCCTTTTCTTTTTGTGAGTTTTCTGAAATTTTCTACGTTAGGCGAAATAGGATATTCTTTGGGTGTAAAATTTCCATTTTTATATCGGATAACAAATTCTTCTCTGTTCAATGCAAACACATTCACAAAGCCTGAATTCTCCAATTTCTCTTTTTCGCAAATCTCTACACATAGACCGCATTGAGTACAAGCTCCGTAATCGAATTGAATTTCTGTTTCAGACACGATCTGAATTGCCTTAGTCGGGCAATACCTTTCACAAGATTTACAAGCAAAACAATCTTCACTATTTCCAAGACCAATTGGGGCAGGAATTCCTTTAGAACTTGGATTTGTGTCTGAAATTTTTCTGTAGTTTAAAGTTTTATATTTGCATAAAAGATTGAATAATTCATAAAAGAATATCATAGATCAACACCTACATAACTTAAATTAAACGATTTGTTATTTAAAGGAAAATCCATAACCAATTCTCCTTGGATTGCAAGCTCCAAAGCTCGCCAATTTAGAACTGATGGATCGCGGATATAACTCGAAAGTATTTTCCCATGGGAGTCAATATCCAACGCCACAAGCACAGGTCCTCGCCAACCTTCTACCGAAGAAAAATATACGTCTGGTTTTGCCTGCTTGTATTTTTGAACGCTAAATTCTCCTGATGTTCTATCGCTCAACTGAATTTGCGGGATAGAGTTTCTCAACCATTCTACGCTATTTTTTAATTCGATATACCTGAGGTAAAACCTTGACCAAGCATCTCCTCTTAAATTTTTATCTTCTATTTCTATAGCAATTGGTTTAGAAAACATTCCGTAGATCGGGTTTGAAAATCTCATGTCCTGATTAGCTCCTGTACACCTTGCAGTCATTCCAACAAAGGAATTTCTATGTACTTGGATTTTTGAAACAACTCCACAACCTTGCAACCTTTCGCGAATAGTAGAGGAACGAGTCGCTCGAAGAAAATGCTTTTCTACCCGAATGAATACTTCTTGCAGTCTTTTCACAAGATCGCCTAACGCATCTTTTGTTAAATTTCTTGCCAACCGAACTTCTCCCGGATACAACACTCCTCTGCCAAATCTGGATCCGGTGAGTCTTTCCATAACTCCAAGCGGGACTCCTCTATCTGTAGAACAAACTCCGAGAAGTGGATAATACCCTATGTCTCCGGCCATCGCACCAATATCACCAATGTGCATGGCAACTCTCTCAATTTCTAAAAGAATAGAACGAATTAGTTTTACATTATCCGCAACCTCAATACCTAACGCATTTTCATAAATTTCACAAAATGCAGTGGAGTAAGCAATTGTCGAATCTCCGGAAATTGCTTCACTAAATGGCATGACTTCAATCGGTTCTTTCCCTTTTATAAGCTCCGGGATGTTCCTTTTTTGAAAGCCGAGTCGAATGTTAAGAGAATGTACAACACTGCCCTCAACAGAAAAACGAAAATGTCCCGGCTCTATAACTCCTGCATGAATAGGACCTACAGCGTGTGAATACCCCCTATCGCTAACCGGAACTTTTATTCCCCTATACACTAAATCACGAATTTGTCCACTCGGCAAAATGCAATTCTCTAACTCTTCTTCTCTTTCACTCTTTTGAGTTTTTCCGTGCAAGCTCCCTGTAAGGATTTCTTCCTTGCCGGGTATTCCGATGCTATGTCGAATCAACCAAATCGGAAATTTTATGTTATTCAAAATATTTGATAATGTGGTTTCTTCTGATTTTTCTAAAAAAATAGTTTTTTCGTTTTGATGAAAAATGTAATTTTTTTTATCCCTTGCATTTTGAAAAAATCCGGTGATACAGTTGTAATTTGTTTTATCAGGCATTTCCAAATCCCCCGTTCAAAAAAATATAAATTCCAAAAATTCCAAAACCAACAGTGATTAGAAAAAGTACGATTGAGAAACTTACCCTGATTTTCAGCCGAGTGGAATCTGCTTCTAAAAATTCCCTTGCCGGAACATTCAACACAGGCAGAAATCGAAATAATCCGATAGCAAAAAAGATAAGACTACAAAATGGAACCAAAATCCCCCAGTAATATCCTGAAACTAAAGACATTTTTATTATAATCAGATCCGAGACAAATACAGAAGATATGGGCAAGGCAAAAGCTATTGAAAATGAAGTCAGAAAGAGAACTACACTCATCCTATTGATTTTTTTCTGCAAAAGAATTTTTTCTAAAAATCTTGCCCCTGAGTCCATTCTAAAAATTCCTAGAGTGAAAAATAAGAGTGACTTCACTACAACATTAGAAATTAATAAATAATAGAATACCTCATCTGTCGGATTGTACCAAAGAAATATTCCGAGTGCACCACTGTGAAACAACGCGACCTGAGCCGTGATTCTTCTTATATCTTTTGTTTGATAGAGTGTCCAGAGGCTGTAGAGCATGGTTAGAATTGCCATGAATAAAAATGCGTTAGATACACTTAAAATACGAAAAGACAGCATTTGATCCATTTTAATCAAAGGACGAAGTGCGATGCACACGCTAACCGGAATGTATGAAGCTATAATTCCTGATACTTGACTTGGGCTTTCTGCATAAGTATCGCTCACCCAAAACAGATTTGGAAATAGACCGAGTTTAGCAGAATACCCGAATATGGTAAGCCAAAGACCAAACCTCACAAGAATTGTATCGTGTTCGGAAATTTTTTTAAGAATCAACTCAGAATCAAACGATACATTAGACTGCACTCCGAAGGCAAGAATGATAAGCCCAAGAAATGCTATACCAAGGCCAAAAGAATTAATGAGTAAAAATTTCCACGCTACTTCGATTGCTTTTTTAGATCGAATCACTGAAACGAGTAATGCCCCAAAAAGTGTGCTTGCCTCAATCAGAACCCACTGCAAAGCCAAATCTGTTACAAACCAAGACACCGCTAACACTAGAAAAAATACGATCATTAGAAACGACCATAGCGGGATTTTTGTTTGGTTTTTTGTCGGGCTAAAAAGAAAACTCAATAGAATAATCAAAAAAACCAATATTGAGATATAAGTTAAAACTTGTAAGTTGATCATACCTTCACCTCAGAAATACCTTGTAAATTGGATCTCATCCTAAGTGCTGCGGCTGATACGATTACGAGTACAGCGTCCACAAACGCCCCCATCTCTACTCCCAATGGTAATTTTGCTTGCAAGAGCAGAGTCAAAGCAAATATTCCGTTTTCAAATACCACGAATCCTGTCACCAAAGGAATCCAGTGAGTTCTTACGATAAACGCAATGATTCCTGTATAGATAAGTAACATCACATAGCTAAACGCTAACTTATGAATATCAATAGGGAAATCTTCTATTAGTTTTATAATATGAATCGTGAAAATAAGCCCAACGAGTAAAAAAAACAACGTAGCAATGTATCCAAACCTTGGATGAGTATTTTCCAAAGCCCCACTTTTCCTTGCAGTCCAACTTAAAATCATAGGAGTCAAAAATGCTTTAAAAAATAAAATGAGCCCGACAAGTATCCATGCATGTATATCCTTCAACCCATGAAAATGAAAAACTGGAAAGATCAAAAGAAATCCTTGAATTCCAAGAAGTCGAATAATTCTCGATAGCCTGTTCTCCACCAAAATAACTACCGCCGACAATAAAATTAATAAGTATATAAAATCAAAAAACATACGCTCTCCTCATTTTAGTTTCACCAAAGTCCCCAGAAGAAGTATAAACAAAAAAGTAAGCCCCATAATTTCAGGAATCCAAACCCACTTCCGCCTAACGCTCACAGATTCCCACCACCCTATAACTCCTGCAAAAAAAATTGTTCCAACTGAAACATAAACCATCTCTACCCCTTCTATCATTTCTTGAGGTATCATAAACTTTGAATGCTTAATCCCAAGTTTCACAAGAAAGGCAAGTAAAGCGGCAATCTTAACTTGATTCGCAGCTTCAAAGTAAGCCAAACTTTTTCCCGATGCTTCTAAAATCATAGCTTCGTGTACCATGGTTAATTCTAAGTGAGTTCTTGGGTCGTCAAAGGGAGGTTTTGTAAGCTCCACAAGAATCGCAATTCCCGAAACTACAAGAAATATTAATCCTGTAGCAATTATAGTAAAAGAAGGCTCAACTTGCAAGTGGGACTCTGCAACTAAAATCATCAGAAAAAGAATAGGCTCGGTAGTGATCGAAAGCAGAATTTCTCTTTTTGTTCCAAGCCCTCCAAAAGAAGTCCCGGTCTCCATTGCAAAAGCCATAACACAAAATCTCTGCAATAGCAAGAAAGAAGGGATGAGTATAAATGAACCCCACTCAAAGCAAACGAGAGACCATAAAATTACAGCAGAAAAAAATGCAGTCACAGGTGCAATTTCAGAAAAAATTCCAGAACTAAAACCGTCTATCGGCTCTTTTCCAAAGGGTCTTAGTATGTCATAAAAATTTTGTAACACAGGAGGACCCTTTCTGCCTTGCGCTCGTGAACGAACTTTTCTAATAATCCCTCCAAGAAAAACAGGCAATAAACAAAATGAGATAATTGATATAAAAATGTGAGCCATACCCTCTCCTAAAAATTTTTGAAAGTAAATAAAAGTGCTATGGATGCGAGAAGGCACAACGCAGAAAATGCGAGATAATTTGACACAGCTCCCGACTCCACTCTGGAAATCCAAAATTTTCCGAGATCCAAAGTTTTGTGAATTACCATAAACAATTTGCCATCAACCTTTGATTCGCCTGAAAAATTATTGAAGTATCTTCCGATGGAATTGTGCAAGGGATCAGAAATTACAGAAGAATGAATAGACAATTCACTCCCATCGTATTTGTTTCCACAATCCCAAGATTTTCTTTCTTTGACCTTATGCGACCACCGAAAAAGAACGAGACTCAAATAAAATAGGCTACTCGCAATAGAAACCAAGAAAAGGGTATCCAACCAAATTTTTAGATTTTGGGGAATCTGGAATAGCTCATGGTAATACTGGTACGCTAAATATAAAATGATTGGGGTAGAAAAAATCAAAATCCCTAAAAATTTTAGTGAATTTTTTATACTTTCCGGTGCAACTTTTTCAGGGATATTTTCATCAGGAATAGATAGTGCAATAGGAAAATACAATTTAAAATGAGTAGCTACACCGAGCACTATTCCAAATAAAATAAACAGAATTGCGGGTAAGACATAGACACTGCTTCCAAACGGAAGATCTATTATTTCAGAGCCTAAGAATAAAAAAGTAGATTCAGATAAAAAACCAATGCTGCCGGGAATTCCTCCAAAACTAAAAGTTCCAAACCCTAACACAATAGACGAGATTCCTGAAATTCTGCCGATCCCCTTACAAGAATCTATATTCGTATCCCCTTTCAGTTTACAAAGATACCCCAAAGACAAAAATTGAAAAGATTTAGAAATACTGTGGTGAAAAAGAGTAATATAAAACAGAACAAGAAAACTCTTTCCGATCAAGTTCGTTGTTTCGTCGCTACTTTTTCCCCAATACCCAACTACAAAAATACAAAGCCATAAAAAGTTCAGCATCTCAATCGTACTATACGCCAAAGACCTCTTTACGTTGTTGTTAAAAAAAGCAGTCACTCCACCAAAAAAAACTCCAACCCCAGCAAAAAGAATTAAAGCTATATCCCAGCCAATTAAATTCCAATCGGGTGTCACATAACGCACAAATAGTAGTAATGGAACATTCACCATTAGACCGGAAAAAGACGCTGATCCGTGAGCAGGCGGTCCTGAATGTGCCTCAGGAAGCCAGAGGTGCATTCCGGAAAATCCTCCCTTGGCAAGCAGTCCAATGAGCAAGAACTGAATCCCTATTTTACTATGGGGAAGAAACACCCACATGGCGAGAAAAATAAGTGAAATCCCGCTTACTGCAAATAATGCGATTAAGCTACCATTCTCTTTATCTCCCAGAAAATGATTTCCAAAAATAAATATTGCACCAAAAGTAGAAGTTTCCCAAAAAATTAAAAGCCAGATTGTTTTTCCCGCAAGGAAAGAGCCACTAAGCCCAAGAAAAAATAAAAAGTAGCCGAAATAGATTTTAGGGAGAGGCTTTTTATCTTTTTCATACCCTCTTATATAAAAAAGTATTGCATTGCCGATCAAAACTTGCAGTAAAAGCCCGACAAAAATCGGAAAATCTTCACCAAAGAAATTTTTTTCCAAGAAAATTCCGACAGGAATCGAGCCAATAAGTACAAGAAATGTAAGTAGATGAAGTAGATTAGCCAAAGCCACCCTCCGAAAATAGATTATCTGAATGTAAAGATACTTCTGTTAAAGTAAATTAAACAGATTGCGGAGGAGGAATACTAAGCTCTTTGAAAGAGATCTCATTAAATACAAAAACTTGAGTTTTTCCAAAGACAGGTTCAAAAATGAGTGAATAGGTATTTAGAATAAAATGTAAATCGAAAGAAAAACAAATATTGTCTTCTTCGGGGGTTTGTTCAGGCTTTTCCGGGCTGCCCACTGAGCTGTAAAAAATGGAATTACCGAGATCGGAAGTCGTATTTTCAAGAGAGAAAAGACCTCGATAGAGCGAGTTAAAAGCAAATAAAACAAGGAAAAGTATCGTGTATTTTCTAAAATCTATATTTTGAATTATAGAAATCATTTTCTCTTAGTCTCTCAATATACAATTTTTTTTGATTCACAAAAAAAGTAAATCAATATATTATTTTTTTTTAAAAGAAATAAAATTTTCGTCGTATAGAAAGTCATTAAAAAAATTTTGATATGATAAAAGAATTTTTAAAGAAAATATTGATTCTACTTTTTAGAAAAAATCCTTTCCCAAAAAACTCTACAGAATTTACGGATTTAACGTATCTTGAAAAACATGAAAAATAAGCAAAGCGACTTCAACCAAGAGGCGAGAGAAAAATTAAGCGTACTATTTACTATCCTGCCGGTAGGAATCATCGTACTGGATGAGAACGAAAATATTGTAGAAACAAACCCGATGTTTGTAAAGACCTTTGATTTAAGTTGGGAAGAAATTTTAGACGGTTCCCACTGGAAAAGAAATTATTATAAAAGCGATGGCTCCATATTTACAAAAGACGAGTTGCCAAGATTTATTGCCCACAGAGAAAGAAAAGCAGTTTCCAATGTAGAAGTCGGATTTAAAAAAGTAAATGGCGAATTTGTATGGGTACGAGTTAACGCAATTCCACTACCTTATAAAGATTTCTATACTGTGGTCACCGCAATAGACATTACAGAGTTAAAAAAACAAGAAAATAAATTAAAAAAATTTTCTCGTGCTGTAGAGCAAAGCGCTGCCTCGGTTATTATGACAGACCCAAATGGAATTATAGAATACGTAAACCCAAAATTCCTTCAAACTACAGGATACACATTAGAAGAAACAATCGGTCAAAATCCAAAATTTCTAAAGTCGGGAGAACTGTCGCAAGACGACTATAAAGTTCTTTGGGATACAATCCTTTCCGGGAAAGAATGGAACGGGGAATTTCACAACAAGAAAAAAAATGGAGAGTTTTTTTGGGAGCTTGCCTCTATTTCGCCTATTATAAACGACAATCAAGAAATTATCGGCTTTCTTGCAGTAAAAGAAGACATCACTCAAAGAAAAATTACAAATGAATTGTTAAAAACTTCTGTCCAAGAAAAAGAAATACTTCTTTCAGAAATTCACCACAGGGTAAAGAACAATTTGCAAATCGTATCTTCCATAATCAATATGGGTACCTCTGTTATCACTGACAAGCAAGTCTTAAAATTTCTAAACGATACTTCTTTGAGAGTGCAGGCAATGAGTACATTGCACAACAAGCTCTATTCATCTGAAAATTTTTCACGTATCAATATGTACGACTATATCGAAACTATTGTTCGACAAATTAAAAAAATTCATACCCTCCAAGAGAAAATCCAAATTCATCTTAATATCCAAGATATAGAAATGAATATTGAGTCAGCCATGCCTTGCGGTTTAATTGTAAATGAAATTGTTACAAATTCTTTTAAACATGCGTTCCATGAAAATCAATTAGGAGAAATTGGAATTGATTTCATTCTTGAAAATGAAAAATGCAAAATGAGAATATACGATAACGGCAAGGGATTTCCAAATGAAATTCAATGGAATAGCGCCTCCACCTTGGGGCTTAGAATGATTCAAATGCTAACAAGACAACTAAAGGCAGACGTAATCGTGGACAACTCAAAAGGTACTTGTTATATAATTACATTTGCCCCTGTCTTGAAAAACAAAAAACACGAAATAAAAAAATCCTTGATTTTTGAATGAAGAATACTTCCCTTATTGAAAGGGAAGGTATGTATGAAAAAAATTCTATTCTTATGTCTATTTTTAAGTTTTTGCAATACGCACGATATTAAAAATAAAAATGATTTATCCAGTATATTGCTTTGGTTAATAAAAGATCAGTTCAACCACGAATTATTTAAATACAACGAAGACCCATTGATGAGAACTACAAACTCTACGTGGCAATTTACTCCTGCAAGTACTTCCAATAGCACCTCCAAGACAAAAGTAATCTTGATCCATGGCTGGGACTATACTGAAAGGTCAAGCGACTTGCCTTCTTCATTCGATAAGAAAATTGCCCAAATCACTAGCACTTGGTCAAATGCACTAGATTATTACAATCGAGATATTTCCGGCTCACGCACAAGTTTTGATTTTTACACATTCACCTATCGTACTTCAGACTCTATCAGTAAAAATGGCACAAGGCTAGCAGAAAAACTAAACTCAGTATTTACCCAAAACGATAAGGTTATCGTCATCGCATCTTCTATGGGAGGTCTTGTAACTAGATATGCAATGTACGATCCAAAAAATACAGGCGATGTAATAGACTTTGTAGTTACTCTCGGAACACCACACTATGGCTCTCCTTTTGCTTCAAGTGCTTACCAAGTATCCAGCTCTACCCTTGCAGAGATTATTTCTTTTCTAACCAACACTGATGGGGGTAGAGGGTTGTCTCATACGAACAATGGTAACGGCCAAACTACGATACCCAATGCAGTGAATTCAGACTTGGATTCTTTGAATGCAAACACTTCGAGAGACTCCCGATTTTATCCTTACGTGGGAGATTTATCTTCCGATTGCAATGCAGCAAAAACCAGTGCAATTTTTGTAACAGGTTGCTCTGTTTTAAAAACTGGAAGTCCAGCCTTCCCTGCAACAGATGGAATCGTTCCAGTCAATAGCGCTAAAATGGCAGATAAAGTATCTGTTTCACAAATCACTACAAAGACCGGATTTGATCACCTGATGCTTACATTTAAAGTTCCAAATAACGCATCTTTATCTGAATCTTTTTTTACAGAGGTAATAACCAAAATCAAAACTTTTTAAAAACCTTTTTGATCGAAAAATTCTATGACTGAAACAAGAAAGTTGTCTGCAATTATGTTTAGCGATATACAAGGCTATTCCAGACTAATGCAAAAAGATGAAGCCTTGACTTTAAAGTTACTCGAAGAGCATAATGCGCTTTTGTTTCCGATTATAGAAGCCCACTCTGGAAAAATTATCAAAACTGTAGGAGATGCAATTCTATCTGTATTTGACTCCTGCATTTCTGCAATTCAAAGCGCGATAGAAATTCAAAATGCTTTAGAAATAAAAGCAAACCATGAAAAAGAAAAAAAATACCTAAGAGTAAGAATCGGAGTTCACCTAGGAGAAACAGTTTATAAAAATAACGATATATTTGGGAATGGCGTAAATATTGCAGCAAGGCTCCAACCATTGGCTGATCCCGGTGGAATTTGCTTTTCTCAAGCAGTTTACGAGCAGCTCCAAAACCACTACTCTGAAAAAATTGTCCGAGTGGGTCCTGTGAATCTAAAAAATATTTCTGACCCCATAGTAATTTACAGAATGCAAATTGAAGGAGAAGTAGAAAGTCATCCTTCTTCCATCCCAATGGATACAGCCTATATAGAAACCCATTCACTTTCTAAAAAGCCCCAAGGACCCGACCACGAAAAAATTGAAGTTTTATTTGGCAGCTTTCAAAGAAATGGAGTCTGGGAAGTAAAAAAATCCATGTTTATAAAAAATGCGTTTGGAGCTATACTCATAGATTTCACTCAAATAAAAGTTACCCATCCAGTCATTGAAATAGAAATATTGAATTATTGTGGAGCAGTCGGGATCGTAGTTCCAGAAAATTTTAACGTGGATATACACGGTAAAGCAATCCTTGGAGTCTTTGACGGTAAATCCAACTCTGGAAGAACAGGCCCCTTATTAAAAATTACCGGCAAGGTAGTTATGGGAGCAGTCGGGATAAAAACCAAACAATTTTCATAAAAAATAAAATACTCATCCCTCATAACTCCAATAAAATAATTTTCTCCAGACCTTCCACTGTGTTTAAATTTGGTTCTTCTAAAACTCGGTTTAAACAGTTTTGCAAAATCCCACCAATTTTAATTTTTTCGATTTCTGGAAATTTTTTTATAATAGAGTTTCCGTCAACTTTCAAGTCAGATAGGACGAGAGGTGGGTTTGTTTTTAAAATTCCTTGGATAGACTCTCTGAAATTTATAACATCCTCTGTTGTATATTCAATTTTCAAAAATGAAAAAAACGCATTCAGTAAAAACTGCATTTTTTCTCTTGGGTAGTGCTTTCTTACAAAAGATAAAAATTTTCTTATTTCGATTTCATTATAATTTTTTAGATTGGGGCAATTTTCCCTAAGTAAAAAATAAAAAATAGCACCCTTCGTATTCTCATTGGAGTATTTTAATTTTTTTAAATCCAATTCAGGTAGAGGCTCTGTTTTTAAAAAATCAAACAGAAAGAATAGCCGTAAAAAAAAAGGCTCAATATCTAAAAAATTAATTTTTTTTATATTTTCTATATTCTCAGGAATTTCAACTTCTCGATTTAAAAAAAGGGAAAATATATCGTTTTTAAAAAGTTCATATACTCCAGAAAATGGGTCATCGGAGGTTAGAATTTTATTCAATTCATCGTGAAATCTTTCTACAGAAACTTTTTTTGTGACATGCCTTGTTTCTCGAATCGCTTTGTAAGTCTCATCTTCAATAGAAAAAGCCAAAGTGGACACAAATCGAATCGCCCGAACCGGTCTAAGTCCATCTTCCGAAAACCGAGACACAGAGTCTCCTATTGTTCGTATAATTCTATTTGAAATATCAGCAAGCCCGTCGTGCTCATCAACAAACTCATTTGAGAGTACGTTAAGCGCAATCGCATTCATCGTAAAATCTCTTCTTTTCAAGTCTTCAGAAAGACTAACACCAAATTCGATTTTTTCGGGTCGCCTCCCATCTACATAGTCAATATCTTTTCTGAAAGTAGTTATCTCGTAAGAGCCACCCTTCAATAGCACAGTAACCGTACCGTGCTTGATCCCGGTTTCTATTACCTTTGAAAAAAGGGATTTTACTTCTTCGGGTCTTGCAGACGTTGTGAGATCAAATTCTTTTGGAGTCTTACCTAAAATCAAATCTCGAACCCCACCCCCGACTACATAACATTCATGACCGATAGACTCTATTTTTTTAGAAATAAAAGTCAGGTCATCTAAAAAGCCTTGAGGAATCTTTTCAGTGAGATTATTATTTTTCTTTTGCAAATTTATGGGAAAGCTCTTCTATTTTTTCATCTATACAGTCTTGAATTTTTTTGTCTTCGAGTCTCCCTGATAAAACAATTGAATTTTTCTGTCTATACCGTGGAGGAAGAGAGTTTAAAATCGAGATATATAAATCTAAAAATATTTCTTCGTCCCAAGGAATAGTTTTAAAAGAAGGAATTTTTTCTTTTAAAAATTTTAATACTCTTTTTTCGTTTGAGTTGCGGATGCTTTTTGTCCATCCGGAAATATTAATAGGTATTTTTTTTACTGACAAAACTTGCAAATTCCCCTGAATATAATATCGATCGCACTAATACGAAATTGTTCAATTTTTTTTTCATGCGGCAATGGAATATTTTCCTCTATACATTTTATCGCTCCACAACTTTCACAAACTAAATGGCTATGCCCATGCAAATCAGATTCAGAGTCCTTCAATTCAAAATAAGTAATTCTCTCATTTGAAGACACAGATCGCAAAACTTTTTTTTCTTCTAACTCTGAAAGTATTCTGTACACTGTCACCCTATCCCAAGATTTGTTTTTTGGGAGTTTCTCCATAAGCTCGGTATGGGTGAGTGGATTAGAAGAATTTTGTAGCACAGAAATCACAGCTTCACGACTTCGAGTAACCTTTAAACCCAATTCCTGTAAAATATCTTTTGGATGAATCTTAAACACAATAACTCAAAATTACGAAAGGGTTTGCCTTTGTCCAATTTTATTTTATACTCTATAAATATTTTTCGTTCCCTTTTTGATAATTACTTGCAAATATTTACAGGGATATTGGAATCAAATCAATAATTTAGCCAAAAACACTTTTGTTTAAGCAGATATTTATTTAGGATAATTTCACTATGAACTTTTTTAACCATTTAGTGCGAGAATTTGAACTACCACTCACAAACCCTGTACTGATTTTTTCCTTAATTCTTCTAATCATTCTTCTATCCCCGATTGTACTTCGTAAACTAAATATTCCCGGAATCATTGGACTGATTATTTCCGGTGTAGTGATTGGTCCACACGGACTCCACATACTTGCAAAAACATCTGCAATTACTCTCTTTTCAACTATCGGGCTATTGTACATTATGTTCATTGCAGGTCTTGAATTGGACATGAATGAATTCAAAGCCAACAGAAATAAAAGCCTTGGATTTGGACTGTTTACTTTTTTCTTTCCTCTTGCAATAGGTTTTCCTGTTTGTCATTATCTGCTTGGTTACGATTTTAATTCCAGTTTTCTAACCGCAAGTATGTTTGCGACTCATACCTTAGTAGCCTACCCTATCGTAAGTAAACTTGGTATATCCAAAAATCAGGCTGTAGCCGTTACCGTTGGCGGAACAATTTTAACGGATACTGCGGTACTTATTATTCTTGCAGTGATTTTAGGAAACTCAAAAGGAAACTTAAATCAAGAATTTTGGATTCGTTTAAGTGTATCGCTTGCCATATTTTCTGCAATCATGTTTTATATTGTTCCTAAAATTGCAAAATGGTTTTTTCAAAAATTAGAAAGTGAAAAACACTCTCACTATATTTTTGTTTTATCCATTGTGTTTTTTGCTGCCTTTTTAGCTGAGGTTGCAGGGGTTGAACCTATTATAGGTGCATTCGTTGCAGGTCTTGCTTTAAATAAACTGATTCCGAATTCTTCTGCACTTATGAATAGAATCGAGTTTATCGGGAACTCACTTTTTATTCCTTTTTTTTTAATCAGTGTAGGAATGCTTGTAGATATTCGGGTACTATTAAATGGCCCGACTGCACTCATCGTAGCACTTACACTTTCGGTAGTCGCATTATTCGGAAAATGGATTGCAGCCTTTGTTACACAAATCGTATTCAAATATTCTAAAGCCCAAAGACAGCTCATATTTGGTCTAAGCGGTGCACACGCAGCAGCTACTCTTGCAATTATATTAGTAGGGTATGAAGCAAAAATCTTAGACGAAAATATTTTAAACGGCACGATTATACTAATTTTAATTACCTGCATTGTCGCTTCATTTGCTACAGAAAAAGCAGCGAAACAAATCATTGTAGAATCTGAAAATGATACCTCCGATATTTCTAAAGACAAAAAGGACAATGAAGAGCATATTTTATTACCGATTGCAAACGTAGAAAACATGGATAAGCTCTTAGAGTTTGCAGTTTTTATAAAAGACAAAAAATCACCCAACCCATTGTCAATCCTATCTGTAGTATCCAATAACGATGAGGCAGAAATAAATATAATCAAAGCAAGAAACAAATTAGAAGAATTTGCGAAGCAGGCAATCGCATCAGAAACAAAAGTAAATATACTCACCACTATTGACCATAACGCTGCAAGTGGAATTTCTAGAATTTCCAGAGAGATAATGGCAGATATTATCGTGCTCGGCTGGCCAAAAAAAACAGGCTTTATAGACAAGCTAATTGGTGAAAAAGTTGATAGTATTCTAACCAATACAGATAAAAATACTTTTATTTGTCACCTAGTAAAACCATTGATACTGCACAAAAGAATTGTGATTGCCTCTCCACCTTTTTCTGAACGCGAAAAAGGATTTGAAAATTGGTTATTGAAAATAGCGAAACTAGCACAAGAGCTAAGTCTCCCGATCTCGCTCTATTGCAATGAGCTGACAGGAAAAGCATTTGAAGACAGATTCAAAAAGTTTAAATTTGCCTCTGCGGTTTCGATTAATCAATTTAGTGAGTGGGAAGACTTTTTAGTCCTTGCAAGAAATATCCATGAAAATGATTTATTTGTATTGGTTTCAGCAAGAAAAAGCGCCCCCTCTTATATGTCTGTTTTAGAAAACTTGCCGATTAAAATAGAAAAACATTTTAAAGCAAATAGTAAACTACTTATTTATCCAGAGCAGTACAACCCTGATGGACTGCAACAAGGGTACGATATAGCTACAGAGCCTTTAAATATGGGAATCGAAACAATTCAAAAGATTACTAAAGGAATCGGAAATTTATTCAGGAGTAAAAAAAATGACTAAGAGAAAAGTTGCGGAGTATTTAGTCCTCAGTATATTCTTTTTTTTAAATTCGATAATTTACAGTGAAAAAGTTTTATACCAAAAAGAAGTACAAATTGCTCCTCGTAAAATTATCACGAACGAGGTCTCTGAAGAAAAAAAAATCGAAGAGAAAAAGAAAATTTCTCAAAAAAAAATTATGAGACAAATGGAGGCAAGAATCCACGACCCTAAAAAAGTTGGTAAAATTTATAAAGACGAGAAAGGAAGACTATTTAGCAATAGTTACACCCAATTCAATCTCGAAACAAATTTTAAAAAATACAAGGAGTCCATTACCTACTACTCTATAAATGGAATTGAAAACAAAAAATACACTGAGCCGATAGCTATTCAAGAAGAAGGAGAGAAAAGGATTGCATATTTTTCTGAAGATAATCTAGGAAATAAAGAAGAAACAAAAGACTTCTTTGTCATAATCGACAATACTCCTCCCAAAATAAGTGTTTTTGCAATCGACCCACCCACCAATCATAATGGAATTCTTTATATTAAACCCGGACAAAAATTTAAAATTTCTGCCATAGATTCAATTTCCGGATTAAAAAATATTTATGTAGATGAAGGAGAAGGATTCCAAATAGTGCAAGGAGAAGAGTACGAATTGAAAAGCGAAGGGAGTTTTTCTTTATCATTTATTTCCGAAGATAATTTAGAAAACAAATCAGAGAAAGTTGTTTTCCAAGTAGTATCCGATTCTAAAAATCCTAAATTGGTTTACAATATCCAACCCTTAGTAGAAAAAGAAGGCTATCCTTTCTGCACACCGAAGTCCATTGTAACTTTAGAAGGCAAAGACAATGAATCTGGATTAAAAAAAATACAATACCGAAAAAATGGAGAAGAAAAATGGACTGTATATCAAAAGCCGATTTCCATTATAGAAAAAGAAGAATTCAAACTTGAAGCCATGTCTATTGACTTAGCTGGAAACTCGTCTGATATTCTTTCTATTGAATGCAAGATAGACAATACTCCACCCGAAACAGAAATTATAATTCAAAAATCGGAGAACGAAAAATGAAATTCAATATTGGTTTAATATTACTGTTTATTTTGTTTTCTATGAATTGCAGTAGTTTACAAAAGGCAATTCAAAAAAAATACCCTGACTCTATTTTAATATTCGGAGAATCCGTCGATTCAAAGAATGATTATTCCAGTCTATTGAATTCATTAAATTCTTGGGAAAATGGAAATTGCAAAGAAGAAAGCGAGTCTCAATCGAATTATTTAGTATGCGAAAAGCCCGTTGAAGAATTCCTGAAGAGTATTTCAGATATATCCAAGTCTATAGAAAAAAAAGATGAAAAACTTTGGAAGGTTGAGAACAATAAAAAGATTTCTACTGTATCGATAGAATATAACAAATTAAAATCCTTTGAAAAAGAAGAGAAATGGAAAGAAGCATTAAAAATAATAAAATCCAATTCTTTTTCAAAATCTGAAAAATTTAGAAAAATGCAGTCTGAGTTTGAAGAAAAATTGAACTCACCGGAATACATGATCAGTGAAGCGCTAAGTATTCTCGAAAACTTTCAATACGAAAAAGAGTTATTGGCGTTAGAAGATTTAAAAATTTCTCTATCCAAGAAGCCGGATCTAACTTCCAACGAAAAATTAAAAGCAAGAGTTCTGTCCCTAATAGAAAAAATACAATCTCAAATTAGTTGCAGTATCCACATTACAGAGCCATCCGGACCTGTGTATGCAAATACAGGATTTGACGATTTGTTTAGCGGCTCTATTCGTTGCAATGGTTTAAAAGAAAACACAAAATACAAACTCATAATCAAAGGAAACAAAGACATTCGATTTAAAAATCCTCTCTATGCAACCGAAGAAATATATTTATCTGAAAATTTAGAATTTTCATTTCCAGTTTCGTCACTCAATATGACAAAAACAGAGAATACGCTTACTTTTGAGTTAGCCACATTTTCAAATGATACACTGCAAACCTTAGAGCAATTCGGCTCTAAATCTCAATTTACTGCATCAGTAAATCCAAACGCTTACGAAATCCAAAATGTACCCGCTTTTTTTAATTCGGGGTATTCTGATTTCTTTTCTAGATTTTTTCAAGAATTACCTATGTTGACAGTTCAGGGAAAAGAAATGGAAGCAAAAGTTTTGTCTAACGGGCAATTTTCAATGGGATCTAAAATTAATTCTACTCCGGTAGATACAATTTTTGGTCATCCAAATGGAGTGTATGCAGATGGAATTTGGTCGTCTTTTATCTCAGTTAAGGTCGGCGAAGATATTTATAAATTCCACAAACTAAATATTCTTAAATCAGAAATTTCAAAAGATAAGAAAGAGTCTTTGGTTCTTGCATCAATTCCTGAAAAGAATATCGAAGTCTATCTAAAAATAAAAGCTATAGAGTCCAATTATGACTCCATCCAAATTTCTCTTGGAGCAAAAAATCTTTCCGGACGAAATACGAGTGTTGGCTTTAGGCTTTTACTCGATACATGGGCAGGAAACAATGATGGTGTCCCATTTACGATCCCGGGTGCAGTCGGAAAAGAAGAATACGTTTATATCAAAGAGTTAAAATTTAATCCGGCCACAAGTCCAGTTTGGGAAACCTTTGATGTGAATGACTCTGGAACTGTATATATCAGAAACAATTTAATCGGGATGGGATTAACTCCACCGGAAAAGATAGCGTTCATTAATTGGTGGAACGGATTCTCTACAGATTGGGAAATCGAGGTAAACGAGGATCGCTACTTAACTGGAGATTCTGCGGTTGCACTTTGGTGGGAACCTAGAAATATTTCCTCCAACCAAAGTATGGAAGTTACGACAGAGTTCGCAAATATTCAAAAATTCAATAAGGTCAGTTTCGATTTAGTAGATGAGAAATCTGGATTCGGATATTTAGTATTACAAAAAAAAATAAATGAAAATGAAGCACAAGAAATAGAGTACGAAATCAGCTTAGACAAAGGAGAAGCACTTATCCCTGGAGGGAAAAATTTAAAATTTTCTATACCTGCCAATATGAATTTTTATAGAGTTCTGCCGGTAAGCATAGTATCCACTGGTCCTACCGTATTAAAAGTAAACGAAATCTATAAAAATAAAAAATATAGTTATAGCTTTGACATTTCAGCCATTCCTTTACTTGAAACCGAAGGCTCAGGCAGAACAGTTGCATCTCTTGTTTGGAATGACCACAAATACCCTGTTTCTTATATTTCTAAAAAAGGGGACTTGAATATCTATGGCAAGCTAATCAGTAAATCTACAGGCTCTTTACTTGGTGAAGTGAAATTGATTCCTGAAAAAAAAGGAGAGAGTTTTATTTACAAAGGTGAAATACAAACTCCACATGACTTTCAAGGAAATGCAGATTTGTTTATCGTAGAAAAGTAAAAAATGTTACGCTCAAGATGAATCATCCTGAATACATTAAGAAGTATGTCTGTAAAGTTTTCAGTATATTCGTCAATACTATCGGATAAAAACTCTAATTATTTTTTAGAATTGTTATAAATGGCGTACCTGCAAAAAGTCGTTTTTTGAAAAAGCAATTGTTCAAAAAGCCAATAAAATCGCCATTTTCTAGCGTTGTAAAAAGCCCTGAAGGGGGTTTTTGCAGTAGCGTCATAAATTTCAGGAAATAAAATTTTAAGAAAGATATTGACTATTCCTATGTAACTTTTACTATGTCGTTATATTTTTTTACATTGGAGGAAATATGAAAAAAATACTATCATTTACCGGGGTGTTGTTTCTTTTAGTAACACTATTTTCAATCAGCCCAAGAGAGATTTCTGCCGGAGAGCTTTGCTTTCTTTGTTCTTCTGGAAGTTCCTGTCAACAGTGCAGATCCAATTCTGGAAAAGACACTCAAGCAGACAGAAAAACTTGTGAACAAAGAGGTTGTAAAGTATCTGGAACATCTTCTTGCTCTACAGCAGCAAACGTAAAAGTGTGTAGATAGTTTTACGATTCAGTTCAAAAAATGGAGACGGGGGGAATCGAACCCCCGTCCTATTAAGCTCTAATGTAGCCTCTACAAGTTTAGGTCTTCTATAAATCTCGAAGAGGTTTCACCGAAAACCAGGTAATCCACTTCCAGCTGATTTGTTTACAAAAATTTCCAAAAACCAGCCATCAGAAATTTCGCCTCTCGTTTAGTGACGATTTTAAAATCCACCGAGAGAATAAGACTCTAAAATCGAAACAGCTTAAATTAAGCTGCTAATGCTAATTCGTTGTTAGCGTTTGTTTTTTTGAAGGTTTTTAAGAGGTCCCTCACCCCTACATGCCACTACATCGAAGACTGTAACAGTCGAAACCAGTGTCGTCCCCGTTACTTATATAGACGACAAAATCAAAAAAAAGTTTATTTTTTTTGAAAAAAAAATCTCCGATAGCCAAAAAATAATGCAGTGAAAAATAAAACCAACCGAAAGAATAATTAGCTAAATTGTGTGTGTTATTGGCTTTGGTCCTTTGTATTAAGGACCTTTTTTTTCAGAGTAAGAAAATCACAGCTGAGAAGCGAGGGTTGTCGCACCTAAGGCACACCTGCTAATTCTCGCTCCAAACACCCAATCACCAGCCAACCAAATTCCGTGCTTTCTTCCAAGCTCAATATATTTTAAAAATAATTCACTACTAAGGTGTAAGTCTTCTTTTTTCCATAAAGATCTATCAGGGGCCGCATAACGCTTTTTAAAAGCAAACAACTCAAGTGGGGGCTGGTCTTTCAATTCTGAAAAGCCCTTGGATATAAAAAACTTTTGAAAAAAAGACTCACCCGTAATCTTAGCAAATCTAGTTGGAGAGTTGTTGCTCGTGACCCACCTTTCTAAATTTCTTGAACTAAAGGACTGACCAAATTGAATCATTACAATAAGTGAATCTTCAGACTCTTTGAATTTAGAACTCTCGATTGAAATATATTCTGCATCTTCGTTTTTGCGAAAAAATGTAGATTCGTGTAAGTCTGCTAATTTTCGATTGGTCTCATTCGATAAGCCTTTCCAAATCCCTACTAAAATAGTCGAAGCCTTGTATTCCACAAAAGGAGAGATAAAATCTTCCCACTCAGACATACATTTTGAACTTTTCAAACAAGCGAGTGACTTAGGTAGTGGTGGAGTAAGGATCACTCTATCAAATCCAAGCTCTTTCCCGTTTTGAAAAGAGCAAACCCATTGATTCGTTTGGGGATTTCTCGATATATCCAATAATTTATGAGATAAAAAAATTTGATTTTTAGAAAGAATTTTTTTAATCATTTCTTTCATTCCATTCTTTGGGTAATAATGATTGGAAGAGAACGTAGAAAGAATACACTCAACATCTATTTCATTCTTTGCCAAGTAGGAAAGAAGCGAGAACTCTTCTTTTGAATTATTTGTACCCGAATAAGAAATTTTATCAGAAAAAAAAGTAGAAAAAGGATCGAATCTTTCTCTTTCTGAAAATTCATTAGTAGAGGTTCTGCCTCCTATGTCTAAATCTTTTTCAAATACTATTGAATCTTGAATTTCTCTTGCAAGCACTGCACCTGTAATTCCAGACCCAATTATTGCTGTTTTCATGTATCTTTATCTTTTTTGAATTTATATAAATTTGTAATATTTTCAGTAGAATAATCAAACTTCTCATTTTGCCTTTTTTCACTAAATTCAAACTCACCGGAAAATTCAGGCTCAAACCCTGCATCTCTAATCATCTCCACTGTTTCATAAGCATTACTTCCTTTTACATTCAGATAACCAGATGCAAACAAAGAGTTCGCTGGAAATAAGGACATAGATTGTAATCCTCTCAAATGCCCTTCTCTACCCGCTCCGATTCTGATCTCAGAGTCCGGGTTCACTAATCGAAACACACATAATATTCTAAGGCATAATTCTGGCGTGAGTCGGCTGACATTTTCGATTGCGTGTCCTTTTACAGGAATAAAAAAATTTATAGGGATAGAAGCGATTTCCATTTTCTTCAATTGAAATGCGACCTCAACGATTTCTCTTAAACTCTCACCCATCCCAACTATCATTCCACTGCATGTTCCTATTTCAAAGCGTCTCAAAATTTCAAGAGTATCCATTCTATCCTTATAGGAATGAGTATTGCAAATCTTATCATAGCTTTCCTCTGAAGTATTCAAGTTATGATTGTATCTATCTAATCCTGCATCTTTTAGTTTTAAAGCATTAGATTCATCTAAAATTCCGGCAGATAAGCAAACCTTTAATCCAATTTCATTCGTAATCATTCGTATTGATTTTGTTAATCTCTCAATAGAAGAATCTGTAGGTCCTTTCCCCGAAGTGACCATACAAAAACGATACGCTCCATTCTTCTTAGCGTCTAACGCATCTTGTATAATTTCTTCGTGTGATTTTGTAGAATATTCTTGGATACCGGAATTTGAGTCTTTTCTTTGTGCACAATACCCGCAATTTTCTGAACAGTGACCATTTTTTATATTGTCTAAGATTTGAATTCTGACTTTGTTAGAGAAATATTTTACTCTCTCTTGATAGGCTTTGTCCAACACTTGTGTAATAGAAACACTCCCTTCCAAAATAGACAGGGCTTCATTCGGATCTAGAATACTTTCAACCTTTGATGTTATTTCTTCTTTTATAATCATATTTTCATCCTATTTTAACCTTTGCAAAAAAACCAATTATTTTTTCACTAAAAATGAAAGGGCATAGCGAACAGCTTCAAATATTTCTCTCAAAGATTCTTCTCTGATTACATAAGGAGGAGTTACATAAACTACATTCCCTAAAGGTCGGATAATTACGCCTTTTTCTATACATTTTAGCTTAACTGTTTCAGATACATTGCCCTGAACCCCTGCATATTCTGAAACTATTTCCATCACACATACAGCACCGAGACACCTAACCTTTATCAGCTCTCCGTATTCCTCTTTTAGTTTAGATGAATATTCTTTCATTCTATATTCAAGTTTTTTAATCTTGTATAAAATATTCTCATTTTCAAAAATCTCAATGGATGCGATGGAGGCAGAGCAAGCAGATGGATTCCCTGTCATTGTGTGTCCGTGCAAAAACGCCTTATTCAATTCTTTAAAATAAAACCCCTCATACACCTTTTCGTTTACTAAAGTCGCTGCAACTGGAAGCGTTCCTCCACTTAATCCTTTCGCTAATACCAGAATATCCGGTGTAGCATCTGCCTCTTCAAATGCAAAATGTTTTCCAGTTTTACCAAAACCTGTAAACACCTCATCGTAAATTAATAAAATATCTTCTCTATCGCATAACGTACGTATTTTTTGCAAAACTTTTCCTTCATAAAAAACCATGCCATTGGCTCCCCAAATCAAAGGCTCAAGTATGATTGAAGAAATTTTTTTTCCATTTTCGGCTATATACAACTCTAATTCATTCAAGCATTCTACTTTGCAGTCAGAAGGATTTTTATTTAAGGGACAATTATAACAATCTGGAGAAATAAACTCTTTAGAAGAAAAAAACAATTTAGAAAAATTATTGTTGTAATGCGACTTTCCCCCAACACTCATAGCCCCAATGGTATCTCCGTGGTAAGACAAAGAAAAATGAAGGATTTCATTTTTCTCATGTTGATTCCTATTTTGAAAATACTGAAAAGAAATCTTGAGTGCAATCTCAACCCCACAAGACCCGTTATCAGAATAAAATACTCGAGTAAAATTCTTTTTTGTAAACTGAATTAATTTTTCACTTAATCTCTCTGCACTGTCGTGGGTAAACCCGGCTAATAAAACATGATCCAAACTATTCAGTTGAGTCCGAATCGCCTCCACGATCTTAGGGTGGTTATGCCCGTGGATACTCGCCCACCAAGAAGAGATCGCATCAATGTAGCGTTTTCCATTCTCGTCGAAAAGAAACTCTTCTCTTGCACTTTTTATTCTAATTGGCTTCGTTCCATTTTTCTGGATTGTGTAAGGATGCCAAATCACGGAAATAACGCTTTTTCTAAAATTTTTTCTTTGTCAAAATCTTTGTCCGTAAATTGAATAAATGAATCGGTATCTCGAATATCCTCCGGTAGAAAAGTTTTTCCGAGAAACGGAATTTTAGAAAATTTTTCGATTGTTGCAATATTATTTTCAACGAGTTCATTATTTTTTCCGTATATATAAAAACCCAAAATATTCATTTCCCGCTTTTTAAGAGCTTCTATGGTAAGCAAGGTATGGTTGATTGTTCCAAGCTCAGAAGAAGACACTACTACCACAGGAATTTTTACTTCAGAGAATATATCTATTTGTAATTTATCCTCATTAATCGGAACTAAAACTCCACCGGCTCCTTCAATAACATAGTTTAAGTTTTGAATTTTCTTTAATTCGTCTATAACAAGTCCAGTGTCTATTGTTTCCATTTCAAAATAAGCCGAATAATGAGGAGAAGCCGGATAATAAAAATGATAAAGAGAGGGCTTTATATTATCGCTTTCTAATCCGGTTAAACTATGAATCTTTTGTGAATCTATATCCATTCCGGTTTGAATGGGTTTCCAATATTTTATATTATATTTTTTTTTGAATTTTGCAATTACAAAAGCAGAAAAAATAGTTTTCCCCACATCGGTGCCGGTAGCAGTTACAAAAAAACTCAAAGCGAATTCTTTCCGGTACAATTTTTTAACGTATTTAGAGTTCTTTTCATTGCCGATATTTCTATGGAATCTGTAGATAAATCAGAAGAATTCAATTTATATTCTAAATACCCTATTATCGGCTTAAACGCAAAATGACAATTTTTGGCAAAGTAATTGTAGGCAGAAAATCTATCGTTGTAATTATTCCCTACAGCTTTTAAAAACTGAAACGCTATTTCTTTTTCCTTGTTTGAAAAATCAACGTATATATACTCTTGAAAACAATCCTGCACAAGATAATCAGGTGTCTCTGACCCGGGGCAAGATTTTTTTAATCCATTCAGATAGGCTAAGTATTCTTTCCATGAATACTCATCCAAGGATTCGCCTATCACTACAAAATCTTTTATCTCTATATTTTTTTTTCTGGGATTTGCCAATACTAAATCGTAAGTTCCGGGCTTGGCTTCTTTTGTATCCAAAGAGAATGAAACAGAATTGCCGCCCTCTGAAACTTTCACAGATTTACTTGGAATTTTTTCTAAATTATTTTTTGCATACACCTGTATATTATCAAGAAAATTCTTTCCTTCTATTTTTATATCTGGATTCTTTTTGCCTGTTTGTAGTTTTACGGGAGGTTGTTTCCCCGAGACCACTGGTGGAATAGATACTATAACTTTGATTATTTCCCAATTCGACCAAACTGCTGGTTTTCCGAAAATATCGAGAGGTGCAGTTCTAACTTCGTATTTTCCCTTTTGTAAATTGACTTCAAGAAAACTTGTCGTCACTTTTTTTTGTAGAACAATTTCTTTGGATTCATTTCTGATTTCAACTACATACCCGTTTGCATCAGGAATTTTTGTCCAAGCTATATATTCATCTCCTCTGTCTTGGGCAAAACTACCGATGGAAACACAAAAAATCATAACGTATAATTTTTTCATTTTTTGTCTTCCTTATAAATTGTTGTAGGAGAAATTAATTTTATATCAGACGGTTTTATATTTTTCAACCGGCTTTTGGCTACTATTCTAAAATTACTTTTTACTAACTTGCTCTTTGATTTGTTCTTCATCTTAGAAGTAACTGTCCAATAAAATTCCCCTTCTTCCACAATTGAAAAGTCGGTAATTGAAATAAAATTGGAATTCAATTCTTTATGATAGATTAATTTATTTTGTCCCTTGTTTGCATTGAACAATTTGAAAGAGTATGATTCTACTTCGATTAAGTCTGTCCACTTGAATTTGAGGGCTTTCTCTTTTACCAAATCTACTTCAGAATTCACTGGATAGAGAGCTTTCAATTCCTGAACATTATTACTTCTATTCTCTAAATCTTCTTCTTTATCATTAGAGTGATTTCTATTTCTTGATAAATTTTCTTTTGTTTGAGAATTATTTTTTGTTTTAGATTTTTCTTTTTCTTGAACCTTATTCAGATTTTTTGTGCTCTCTTTAAGTTCTGTAAATTTTTTCTCCTTTTCATCGGCTGAACTTTCTTTGGCAGATTTATGAGTCTCTGTGTCTAAATTTGTTTTTTGGATAACGGAAAATGTAGAGACGGTAGATTTCTCTTCTGCCCCGGAAACACCACTCTTCACGATCACTCTCCAAAAATACTTACCTTCTTTTGTATTCTCCACTCCATAAGAATTAGAATACACATCAAATGTTCTAAGAGAATCAGTAAAATTTTGATTTTTTGCTATTTGCAGTTTATATCCATTTGCATTTTGCAACTTCTTCCAATGGAAATTTATCCTGGGTAAAATGGCTTGAAAGTTTATAACACTTCCATTTCTCGGTAATAGTAATTTTAATTCTTCTTTTTGTAAAATAATAATTTTTCGAGATTCACTTGTTTCGACATTGTTTGTCTTTTGGTTTAGACCTGCCACTCTCCAATAATAAGTGCCTTCTTCATCAATACGAATCGAAGCAGAGTTATCCTTGATGTGTATTTTCTTCCATATAGAAGAAAAATTTCGTCTTTTACTAATTTCAAAATTCGTAGCCGAAAAATCTTTTGATTTTGACCACTGAAATAGAATAGGATGATTTGTTTGGTATTCCATTTTTTGATTTTCAGGAAAAACTAGTTTCAAACCAATTTTTGAAACCAAGACTCCATCTTTTCCGAACTCGGCTCTTTCTTCGCTATTCAGACTTCTGGAAAATTTTCCATCGCTGATTTTTGCCTTTCCTTCATTTACATAAAGATCCAAATTCTTGTCTTTTGATTTTTCTAACTTAACATCTCCCGATTCTACTTCAATCGTAGTGTCTTTTGATTTGATCTTCAACTCCCCCGAAGCGTCTTTTCTTTTTATTTTGATAGACCCGGTCTCAAAATCTAAATTTGTTTCTTTTCCATACACTTCAAGAAATAGCATAGTATTCTCGTCTATTTGAATTTCTGTGCCGTCGTTGAGTCGGATTACCGCATCACTAAAGTCCGACGATAAAACAGTGTCCCTGTTTGCAAGCGGGCTATTTTTTTCTAACCTCGCCCATGTAACCTGCCTATCAAACTTTCTTTGAACTATATTTTTTTTAAAAGTGATTGTACCGATAATGTCTCTATTTCCAAATTTTTCTTTCTTATTCAAATCATAATACAATAATCCCGAAAAAATAAAAATTGTTGCAATTAGAATGCCAAGTAGTTTCCATTCTTGATTAGACAATCGCATACTTTTCGCCCTTGGTATCTCCCTGTTTAAATACAATTCCAAGAATTTTTCTCAACTCTTTTACATTTTCGGGAGTTTTTGGATCGTCTTCTCTCCCAAGTACCGCATACACGGTTTGTGGCTCGGTCTTTCCCTTCACTTTTATCGCAGGCATTTTTTCTACTTTGAAAATTCCTTCAGTTTCCTTATACGAATTTTCGCTAATTAAAATATCCGTACCAAAAGCCTTGCTTGCAGATTCCACTCTTGAGGCAAGATTCACTGCATCACCAATTACGGTATATTCTAATTTTTCTTGAGAGCCTATTTGACCGGAGATCACATAGCCGGTATTGATTCCACAACCGATATGAATGATTGGTTTTTTAGCACTCCCTCTACCCTTATTGAACTGGAGGAGTAGCTTTCTCATTTTTAACGCAGTGTTGATTGCATTCTCGGTATTGTTTCCATAAGTTTTTAGCCCACCCCACACAGCCATAATAGAGTCTCCGATAAATTTATCGACTACCCCATGGTATTCATTTACACAAGCAACCATTTCAGACAGATATTGATTTAAAAACTCTACTACTTCTTCCGGTTCTAATTTTTCTGAGATTGCCGTGAAACCCCTTATATCACTAAAAAATATTGCACAATATTTTTTCTCTCCACCCAATTTCAACTCACCTTTTAAAGCAAGCTCTGCCATCTCTTTATTTACAAATTTACCGAAAGCATCTTTCATGTTTTCTCTTTCGAGTAATCCCTGACTCATGTGAATTACAGAATTTGTAAGTAATCCAATCTCATCGCTACTCTTTGGTCTTATATTTAAAATGAATTGACCTTTCTCTATTTTTTTAGTAGCACCTACTAACTCCAAAATTGGTTGGACTAAGGATCTAGAATAAAAAAATACTCCTATCACAGACAGACAAACTACGATAACCATTAAATAAATATTTCTTCTGCGAATATTATAGACCTCTTCAAAAGCCTTGTCCTCTGAAACAGTAGAGATAATTCCTGCTTGCACATTGCTCAATTTTTTAAATGAGCCTAAATAGTAAGAGTCACCGTATTTATACCTTGTCTGACCGTTGTCCAGTGGACTCAAAAGCATTACTTTGAAAATAGGTAAATCAGAAAACTTGGTTCCGGAAAGAAGTACATTTTTATCATGGTGGACAACCACTGCACCTTCAGAATTCACCATAAAAATTTCAGTCAAACCTGAAGTCTGAAATACATTTTGAATGTGATCCATTTTTAATACCACTATGATAATTTCATCAGAATTCTCATCACGAGAAAAAGATATTCCTATTAACGGTGTGCTTAACCCCTCGCTAAGATTTTGAACCATCATCGTTCCATGGGTTGACTTAGAAAAAAATTTCGCATTTTTTTGAATTGCGCGATCTAAACCGGAAGAGTCCAATCCAGAATCTCCAAGATATTTATAATTATAATTTATATTTATAGGCTCTAATCCGGTATCTTCCCTAGAGTAAACTCCTATGAGCAAAAAATCTTTCTCGGTTTCAAAAAAAGTATTTCTCTCGTAACTATTTCTTTTTCCCTTCATAGAGCTTATAAAAATTTTTGCATCGTTGGCTAAATTTTTTAAGTCGGAACTGACTTTCAGAGTAATAACTTCTGTAATCTTAATATTATTTTCTTTGATTCTAAGCTCAGAATCTGTTTTAAAGAAATAAGTCGCAACTGAAATAATCCCAATTAAAGCACAAGCCATGATTGTAGAGATAACAAGCATCATCTTCCATCGAATAGTCCATTTTGAAATATGAAAATCCTTTGACTCCGAAGTTACAGACTCCGAATTACTGTGGGCATTTTTTGCCTTTTTATATCTCATTATAACTCTCCAAATTCTAAACAAATATAAATACGACGATTATCCACTTTTTTAAACCGACTGAATTATATCAGCAAACACCCCTGCAGTGTTCAAGTGAATTTGAATCGTGTCCGAAAAATCTTTCGCATACCCTCCGGCTAATAGAACTACAACCGGACATTTTACTTTTTCTGCAAATTTCTTCACAAGAGCATCTCTTTGAATCAACCCTGATATAGTGATATTCAAACTACCAAGGGTATCGTTCTCATAAGGATCAGCACCGGCAAGATAGTATATTAAGTCCGGTTTGAAAGTAGAGCCAATCTTTTTTAATCCTTTTTCCAATTGTTTTAAATAGATCGCATCCCCACAACCTTCATCTAAAGAAATATCGAGAGTGGAATTTTCTTTTTTAGGGTAGAGATTCCCTTGGTGCATAGAGAATGTAAAAACTGTATGGTCTCCTTCAAAAATATAAGAGTTTCCATTTCCCTGGTGCAAATCCAAATCAATAAGCAAAACTTTCTTCTGTGGAAATTTTCTCTGAAAATACCTTGTTCCGATTGCAGCGTCATTCAAATAGCAAAACCCTTCTGCGTGCTCAGGAAAAGAATGGTGAAACCCACCTCCTACGTGAAAAACAAATTTATGAGTTTGGGTAAGCTCAGTGGCAAGAATTGTCCCCCCACAGGCGAGCACAAAGCTATTTACAATCTCTGAGGTAAGAGGAAGCTCTGAATAAGAAGTAGAATGATTTCTGTTCAATTCAAAAAGGTTCTTTAAATACTCCTCTGTATGAACCAATCTCAAATCACTTACTTCGGCTTTTTCGGGGTGGTGAACCTGAAACTTAGAAAAAGACCCGTCTTTTTCGATTCTCTCCATAATTTTAGAGAATTTTGTCGCCGGAAATACGTGTGCACCAAGGTCTAAATCGTATTTTGGGTGATAAACAATGCAAAAGTTTTCAGAATCCTCAGAGGGCTTATTTTTTCCTCTCTTTAAAATATCAAAAATATTCACTTTTTTAAATTAAATTTTGCTGGAATACTTGCAAGTTTTTAATGCAAAAAAGATAATTTGAAATTATGAAAAACTTTTACTCATCAAACAAAAGAACAAAAATTGTCTGCACAATCGGACCTGCCTCTTCAGACGAAAAAACCATCATGGAGTTGTTGAATGCAGGAATGGATGTCGCCAGAATGAATTTCAGCCACTCTACCCATGAAAGCCATAAGAAGACCTTCGAGCTTCTAAGGCTCTGCGAACAAAAATCGGGAAGACCCTTAGGGATTCTTGCCGATTTACAAGGACCGAAAATCAGAACCGGTAAAATTTCAACCGGTCCAATTGAACTAAAGGTAGGAGACCAAATTTTCATAAACAACGATCCAAATTTTCCGGGGACGAAAGAAGAAATCGGGTGCACCTACCAGAAAATTATAGAAGATTTAGAAATAGACAATAAGGTTTTGATAGACGACGGAAAATTAGTCCTAACAGTAAAATCAAAAACTTCAGAGCGCGCAGCTTTAGAAGTTTTAGTCGGAGGAACACTAAAAGACAATAAGGGAATCAATTTGCCTGGAACCCCTGTGACCGCCTCGGCACTTTCCGAAAAAGATATGGAAGACTTAAAATTTGCTCTATCTCTTGGGGTTGATTATATTGCTCTTAGTTTTGTTCGACGTGCGTCCGACTTGGAACTTGCCCGGGAATACATGAAAGGAACATTCACCGGACTTATTGCAAAAATTGAAAGACCAGAGGCAATTCGCAACATTGAGGAAATTATCAATGCGTCAGACGGAATCATGATCGCAAGAGGTGATATGGGGGTAGAGTTAGAAACAGAGCAAGTCCCTCTAATTCAAAAAGACCTCATCCACAAAATGAATACAATTGGAAAACCTGTAATCACCGCAACTCAGATGTTGGAGTCTATGATAGACAATCCAAGACCTACCCGAGCTGAGGCGAGTGATGTAGCGAATGCGGTTTTAGATGGAACGGATGCGGTCATGTTATCTGCCGAATCTGCAAGTGGTAAGTACCCAGTAGAATCCGTGAAGATCATGAATAAGATTATCCATGAAGCAGAAAAAATCTATACTACTTACTCAATCAGACGAAAAGACATTAGAACAAAAGAAGAAATAGAAAGAACTGCACTTGGTACTGCAACCGTAAAAATCGCAGAGTCGATTAATGCACAAGCGATCATCAATTTTACACGAAGTGGCTACTCTGCAAGGCTTGCTTCTGAATTTCGCCCGATTGTTCCAATCTATTCTTTTACCCCATTTTTAATGACTGCAAGAAAAATGAATCTATACCGGGGAGTCTATTCTTTCGTCATGCCCCTCATGGATAAGTTTCACGATATGATAGGCTACATGAGTCAAACCCTGAAAAGTGAGAATTTGGTAAAGGAAACCGATACAGTAGTGATTTTAGCGGGTGCTCCGGGAGGAGATGCGTACACTGTTGATTTTATCCAAGTTTATAAGATCAAATAATTTGGATATCTTCGTGGTCTTTAAAAGAAATTAAAACTTCCTTTGATACCGCAGATCTCTTCCATCTCTTTTCTCGAATAGGAGTCAAATACCTAAGTGAGAGCAAAATTTCTCCTTCTTCAATCGTGGTGTATACGATGGGTGTAGTTTTGCCGAGTCGTACTAAATAATTCTTAGACAACTCTCTTGTTTTCTCTTCTAATAGCCTGTGATCCAATACAAATTCATTTCTCAAAATTTTATTGCATAGTTCTTCTGCTTTTTGCCAGTTGGAATCAATACTTAAATGGATTCTCATTTCATCCCAGACAAAATCCATTTTTTGCGATACTACAATTACTTTTTGAAGTACGGCTGAATGATTTGGAAAATGAATCAACCTGTTAGAAGATTGATCCGAGTCGTATTCCCTATTCAATTCAATTAGTGTAAACCTCATCATCCCGATATTGATCACATCTCCCCTAAACCCATCTACTTCAATCCTATCCCCAACTTCAAATCCATTGGATCCGTGGATCATAACCCACCCTACTAAGTTAAGGGTAACTTCTTTCATAGATACAATAAAACCAACGCTTGTTAAACCAAGAAGAGTGGGAAGATATTCTATTCTGGAAAAGAAAACCGGAAACAAAATAATTATCGACATGATTACAAATGTAATACGACCGATCCTTCTTCTATTGTACATATCCGCAGTTTCTACTGTAGGCTTGATTCGATCTAAAATAAATATAACTAATTTTACTCCAAGGTACACCAAGATAATAGAATATACATAAAGTAAAATCTCTTCCGCAAAATCCCTGTTTTTATTGGATATGAGATAAAACGGATTGAATATGGAATAATCTTCTAACTTCATTGGTATCACGCTACTATTGAATTTTGTATTTTCAGTGTATTGAAAATTTCTTCTTTGGAAACAGAAACACCAAATTCAGGCTCACCAAAATTTTTCAATAAAACAAATTTTATAGTGTCTCCCTCATTTTTTTTATCGTGTTTTATATGCGATACAATTAGAGAAGGTTTTAGACTGTGGTTGAGAGGCAATTCATAGTTTTTTAAAATTGTAATTGACCTATTTAAGGATTTTTCAGAAAACCCCAATCTATTTTTAGACAAAATCAAGCAAGTCACAAGCCCGATAGAAACAGCCTCTCCGTGAGAATATTTTCTATAATTCGTCGCTGACTCAATCGCATGAGCTGTACTGTGACCCAAATTCAAAATAGCTCGAAGTCCGGTTTCCTTTTCATCAATGGACACTATCTTGGTTTTAAACTTAACAGAATCTTCAATACATTTTCTTACAACCGGAGATAGTGCATGAATATCTTTACGAGAATGATTTTCTATAAAATTCAAAAAATCTCCTCCTTCTAAAAAAGAATGCTTTACGATCTCTGCCAGTCCACAGTTCCATTCTTTTTTCTTGAGAGTGTTCAATGTATAAATCGGAAGAAATACAAAAGAAGGTTGATAAAATGCTCCAACCATATTTTTTCCGTAATCTACATTCACTGCTACTTTTCCACCTACAGACGAGTCAACCGATGCAAGTAGAGTCGTAGGGATTTGCGCATAACGCACCCCCCTTAGAAAAGTAGCGGCGACAAACCCGACGAAATCTCCGACTACTCCCCCACCAAAAGCTAGAAAAAAAGATTTCCTGTCGGCTCCTTTTAAAATTAGTTTTTGATAAACACTTTTTAGATTGTCTATATGTTTATTTTTTTCAGAGCCTCCTATAAGAATACATTCAGGGTTGAATTTTTTCAACTCTTTGAAAATATCTTTTAAATATAGGTCTGCGATTTTTTTTTCGGTCAAGATAAATAGTTTAGAAATCTTTTCAAACCGACTCAACTCTTCGCTAAGCCCCAAAAAATTTTCTGCAATAATTACAGGGTAATTTGTAGAACCAAAACGGACTTGCTCTTTAGAAAAAATCATCGAATTAAATCCATTTACTTTCTATAGAAACAGATTTTGAAAACTTTCCTTTTAAAAGGTAATTTTTTATATCAGGACGAATTTCTATATCTTTCATGTCTTTCTTGGAAAAATATTTAAACTCTAAAATACTCTTCTCTTTTAAATTCAAAATAGGATAATTATTTGCGACATCTACCTTATACACAAGTTGAATGATATGCCTTTCTCCTTTCGGTCCTATGCTTTCATTCAATAACAAAAATTCTGCTTTTTTTATTATAAGCCCGAGTTCTTCTTTCAATTCTCTTTTTAAAGCACCCAAAGCACTCTCCCCTTTTTCGATTCCTCCACCGGGCAAGAGCCAATAACTGTGGTTTTTTTTACTTTGACGAATAAATAAAATTTCTTTTCTATAATTCGTCACAATTCCTGCGACCCTGATTCGGATTTTTCTGTTTCTAAAAATATTCATTCAGTGAATTAATTTTAACTGTTTCAATACATTTTTTGCGGCATTCTGCTCAGCTTTTCTTTTATTCTTTCCTATTCCTTCAGAAGACACAACCCCCTTAATGGATACATGAATTCTAAATTCTTTGTCGTGATCCGGGCCGGTTTCCGAAACAAGCTCATAGGACGGAACAAACCTGTATTTTTTTTGGCAATATTCCTGTAAAATAGTCTTATAGTCTTTAATCGCTTCAATTTTTTCTAAATTGTCAACTAAATCTTTAATATGGTTCAATATAAATTTTTTTGAAGTGTTTAACCCCTGATCCAAATAAATCGCCCCGAGTAGAGCCTCTACAAGGTTAGCTTGATTACTCGCCCTTGAGCCTCCACCACTCTCTTTTTCTCCTTTTCCGAGTAGTAAATAATCGGACAAAGAAAGTTTATCAGAAATTTTAGTGAGAGCACCCTCAGATACGACCCTTCCCTTGATTTTAGCAAGTTTTCCTTCCGGGTAATTTTCAAATCGCTTATACAGATATTCGTTTGTGATTAATCCAAGTACAGAGTCACCAAGGTATTCCAACCTTTCGTTGTCAGGCCAGAGCTTTCCGGTTTCGTTTGAATAGGAACTATGGGTGAATGCTCGATTGAGTAAAAATATATCTTTGAATTTGATTCCTAACTGATTTGCTAAATTTTGCAAATCTTCAATTCTTTTTTCAGGAATGATGAATGTTTTTTGAAATTTGTTTTTCAGTTTCTTCTAATACGCAAAAAAACGGGCTTTAAAAAAAACCCGCTTAAATTCTGAATCTTAAGACTTCAGCTTGTCGATAAACTTAGCTACGTCGCCCACAGTTTGAATTTTCTCTGCATCTTCGTCAGAAATTTCGATACCGAATTCTTCTTCCAATGCCATAACCAATTCAACTGTATCCAGTGAATCTGCTCCGAGATCATCGATGAAATGAGCTTCAGGAGTTACTTCAGATTCATCAACGCCGAGTTGCTCAACGATGATTGCTTTAATTTTTTCCATATCTGCCATAATTTTCCTCCAACCCGCTTTTTGCGGGACTAGTTGATAATGTAAACCACTTACTTCTTATTAAGAAATATAGAGGCCAGCAAGTATTCTCAGAAAGAATACCTCTGATTTTTGAACGTCTAAAAACCAAAAAAATTTGGCAAGCCATAAACCACTTTTTTTTTCAGATTTCAAATTTTTATGCGCCGCCTATACCCGGCAAAAAGCCTCCACCATTTACGTCAAGTATATGACCTGTAATAAAAGAGGAAGAATCACTCGATAAAAAAGCTACCGCATTTGCAATATCTTCAGGAACTCCGGCTCTTTTCAAAGGAATCGCATTCACCATTCCATTTCTGATATTTTCAGGAATGGCAGCAGTCATTTCAGTTGCTATAAATCCCGGTGCAATTGCATTTACTCGAATCCCACGAGACGCAAGCTCAAGTGCACAAGCCTTAGTAAATCCGATCACGCCCGCTTTAGACGCTGAGTAGTTTGTCTGTCCAATGTTTCCATTCTCTCCTGAAATAGAAGATAAATTCACAATCGCTCCACTTCTCTGCTTCAACATGTATTTAATAGCTGCGTGAGTGCAGTTAAATGTTCCTGTAAGATTGACAGAAATTACCGCATCCCATTGCTCTTTTTTCATTCTCATTAGCAATGTGTCTTTTGTGATCCCTGCATTGTTTACTAAGATATCCACTTTTCCGTATTCTTTCTGACAGGAGTCGATTAAATTTACAGCATCTTCTTCTTTGGAAACGTCGCACTTTACCCCAATAGCCTTGTAACCTAAACCTTTCAATTCAGTGACACACGAATTGATCGAATCTTCATTCAAATCTGCAATTACAAGATTTGCACCCAGTGAGCCGAGCTTTAAAGCAATTCCTTTTCCAATACCTCTCGCACCACCGGTAACAATAGCAGACTTATCTTTTAAATTTATCATTTTCCCTCTTACAATTTTTAAAATTAACCGGATCCAGAATATTATTATTAAAATAATTCTAAAACCGGATAATTCAAAAAATACAAATCATATCTTATACTTAATTAAATTTTCTGCAATTCTGGTGTTTACTTCATTTTTTGCGCACTCGATGACTACTCGAATTGCATTTTTTACTGCAAGCGAATTAGAGCCACCGTGACCGATAATACAAATCCCGTTCACTCCAAGAAGAAGTGCTCCTCCGTATTCAGCATAGTCCAATCTTTTTTTCATCATAGCCAAAGAAGGTTTTAAGAGCAAGGCTCCGGTTTGTGCAAGGCTTGAGCCTTGAATATTTTGCTTTAGTACATTGAAAATAGATTTTGCTAATCCTTCTGTCGCTTTGAGCACTATATTTCCGATAAATCCGTCACACACAACCACGTCCACTTCTCTTCCGGATCCATACAAGTCCCTGCCTTCTACGTTTCCTACAAAATTTAAACCTAATTTTTTTAGAATTTCAAAAGTTTTCAGAGATAGTGCGCTTCCTTTTTTGTCCTCTTCTCCATTGGAAAGTATTCCGATCTTAGGCTTTTGGATAGAGAAAATTTCTCTCGCATAAATCTCTCCCATTACAGCAAATTGAGCCAAATATTCAGGCTTACAATCTACGTTTGCACCTGCGTCCAATAATAAAAGAGGGTTTCCCTTTTCCCGGGGAATGGGAGCTGCAATCGGTGGACGCAAAACTCCTTGGATTCTGCCAAGGTAGAGTAGAGACGCTGCCATAGTTGCACCAGTATTTCCGGGTGAAAAAACTCCTACGCATTCCCGATTGGCTACAAGTTGAACCGATTGTACGATAGACGAATCAGTGATAGTGCGAACTGCGGTAGAAGGAGAGTCGTTCATCCCAATTACCTCTGAGGCGTGAACAATTCTAATTTTAGAGGTATCGTAATCGTGCTTTAGTAACTCTTCGCTTAACTCTTCTTCTTTTCCTACTAAAACTACTTTATATCCGTATTGATTGACTGCATCAACTGCCCCATCCACTATTTGGGCGGGACCATAATCGCCGCTCATTGCATCAACGGCGACCCACATTCCGAACTATTCTTCCGTTTTTTTAGGTTTTTTGATTTTTGGAGCTAACTCAAGCACTCTATTATAATGCCCACATGTAGGACACACTTTGTGAGACTGTATAAAAGAGCCGCAATTGAAACAAGGTGATAAATTTGGCTTACCTATTGCTTGATGAGCTCTTCTGGATCTCACTTTGGATTTTGATCTTCTTCTTTTTGGGACAGCCATGGCAATTTATCCTCTATTCCACACTTAAAAATTTAGCCTTTAACAATTAGTTTACCATTTTTTTTAATCAGTTTTTTTAAACAAGAAAATAAAAATAATTATCTTGAAATATCTGATATCAACTCTAAGGCTTCTTTTCTCTTCTGATACAAGGAAGACCTATTAAAAACAAGCCTTGCAGTAGAGTGCATAATCACTTCGATTTCTTTTAAGCCATTGGCTCGTAAAGTTTCTCCTGTGGAAACAAGATCTACAATGCAATCCGATAGACCACAAAGAGGTGCCAGCTCAATACTTCCGTACAATTTAATTATTTCGCAACTGATTCCCTTGGAAAAGAAAAATTCTCTTGTTAAGTTTGGATACTTTGTAGCTACCCTGATCTTTCCAGAAGCACCAGTGAAAATAAACTCCGGCTTAGAAGCCAAGGACAATCTACATTTCCCGATCTCTACATCCAAAGCCTGAATTAAATCAAAACTTCCTTCTCTAAGTATATCAAACCCTATAAACCCACAATCTGCGGCTTTTTCTTCCACGTAAGTAGGCACGTCCTGAGAGCGAACAAAAAGTAGTTTCACCTTTCCGGATTTTTCTTCGTATGCCAATTCTTTTGAATTTGGAGAAGGTAAGTCCTTTAACCAATTTTTCTTTACAAGAATTTCCATACTCTCTTCAGCCAGCCTTCCTTTGGGCAGAGCAAGAGTGAGCATTTCAACCTTTATTCAGTTTGATAATAAGGTAAGTGGCAAGCTCTTTTACTGATTTTAAATTTTCTTCAAATTCAGGAGAGTCAATTTCTAATACCTTGGCTAAATCTTTCTTGGCTCCTTCCTTGTCCCCTGTGAGTAATTTCAATCTTGCAGTGCTGTATAAACTCCATGCAGAAAAACTTGGAGTGTCTTTGGGTGTAAGTAAAGAATTAGATATGCCGTAATTTTGTAGAGCTTCTTTCATTTCATTTGCTCTTTCTCTATAATTCCCTGCGATATAGAAATAGTATGCTTTTATTTCTTTGGAATCTTCGATTTTTTTTCCTGCACTTTCTAAAGCAATCGCAGCTTTGGAAAATTCTCCATTTTTTGCATACAATTCTGAAAGCACTTTTGATGACCGAAGAAAAGGTTTTTCCAAGGTAAAATCTTTTTGGTATTTTTCATAGTCCTTAATCTTGTCTTTAATATCAATCAATGGATTTTGAAGGTGTTTTTTTTCAATTTTCTCGATTTCGACTGTAGCTACATTTTCTCTGTATTTGATATATTCAGTTATAGATATAATCAACACGATTACAACCACGATACCTAAAATAGCAGAAAAAACTTGTATTCGGTTTCTCTTTATAAATACCGATAACTTATGAAAAAAAATCTCTACAGAACTCAAGTCCCCCGAAGGAACTTCAATCGGGCCTTCGGCTGCTTTTCTTTGCAGGTCTTCTCTAAATTTTTTTCGATCGAATTTCGACATGGTTATTAACTCCGGTTAAAAAAGCTCCCCATGCTTTCACTGGAAGGAGAATCGCTTTTCATATATTTTGCAATATCTGCTTTTTCCTGCGCAGAATCAAAATCTTTTATGGATAAAGAAATTCTTTTATTATTCGGTTCAATTTTCAGGATAACAGCCTTAATAGAATCTCCTGCTTTATAAACCTCGTCTAATTTCAGATTTTTACCATCAGGGATTTGTGAGACGTGGACAAGCCCTTCATACCCCGGCTCTATCTCTATAAACATACCAAAGGCTACTATACTTTTGATTTTTCCTTCAATGATAGTGCCGGTTGGATATTTCTTTCTCAACACTTCATAAGGATTTTCTTGCAATTGTTTTAACCCGCATGAAATACGGTTGGATTGTTGGTTAATATCAAGGATTTTATAGTTTACCAACTGTCCCTTTTTTAGAAGAGTTGTAGGGTCTTTTACTTTTTCATCCCATGTAATGTCTCCGATATGAATAAGCCCCTCAATTCCGTTTTCAACTTCTACAAAAGCACCGTATTTAGTAATACCTGTAATTTTTCCTTCCAAAGAATTTCCGACTCTCACATTGGAGCTAAGGCTCTCCCAAGGATTTTTCTCGAGTTGCTTTCTTCCGAGAGAAAGTCTTCTTTTCTCAAAGTCAATATCTAGAATAATAGAGTCAACTTCTTGTCCTTTTTTTAAAATATCCTTTGGAAGTGGAGGTTTTTTTGCCCAACTCAATTCACTTGAGTGTATCAATCCTTCTAAGCCTTCTTTCAATTCTACGAAAGCTCCAAAGTTTGTAAGAGAAGTGATAGTTCCACGAACGATAACTCCTTTCTCCAATTCTCTTTTTGCCCATTCCCAAGGATCTTCAGACAATTGTTTTAAGCCAAGGCTAAGCCGATTGTTCTCTTGATCTATTTCTAAAACAAGGACTTCGATTGATTGACCCACTTGAAAATACTGCTTAAATGGAGCGTATTTTTTGTAAGAAATATCGTTTTGTCTGAGAAGCCCGTCAACTCCGTGAATATTTACAAATACTCCGAAATCAGTAACCTTAGAAATCTCACCGGTTACCCTGTCTCCCTTCTTGACAATATTTATCAACTCTCCCCATTTTTCTTGATTCACTTCATCCAATAATTTCTTTCTGGAAACTACACCGGTTCTACCTTTTTCACTAAGCCGGATAATCTTAAAATCCCATAGCTTAGATTTAAGATCGTCGAGATTCGTAAACTTATAAGCGAGTTGAGATGCAGGCAGAAAAAATTCTAAGCCTTCTACATTTACGTTAAAACCCTTTCCCTTAACTTCAGAGGTTATTCTCCCTTGAACTTGTAGGTCTTTTTTATGAGATTCTTTAACAGTTTCCCAACCTTTTCTTGCATCGGCTTCGGTTTTTGATAATAGATAAACTTCTGACTCGTGCTCCTTCCCTTTTACAAGAACAGCTACAGATGCACCAACTTCAGGGAGGTCGGTAAATTCATTCCTCGGAATTCTGCCCTCTGACTTCAATCCGATATCTACAAATATTCCAGATTCTTCAACGGCAATAATTCTGCCTTCCAATATCCTACCTTTGCCATAATTTTGCCCTTGTTCGCTCAAAGATTTTTCAATAGCAACTGCAAAGGATTCTTGATTTTTCTTGTTTGAGGGTGACTCTTTCTTTGAATTCAAATTATTTCCGAAAAAAATATGTATTTACCCTAACTGACGGCTATTTTGGGCATAAACCCTTGTTCCGAAGTTCAGATAGGATAGTCCTTATGACAACATCTTTAGATAGACCGCTGGTGTCAATAAGGAATGCGTCCTTAGCCTGAATTAGAGGTGCAATTTTTCGTTCCGAGTCCGTTTTATCTCTTTGGATAATTTCAGACTTTAAATTCTCCAAATCAGCCTGAAATCCCCTTTCCAATAGCTCTTTATACCTTCTTTCTGCCCGAATCTCAGCCGATGCAGTAAGAAAAAATTTATACCGAGATTCAGGAAATACCTCTGACCCAATATCTCTTCCATCTAAAATTAGAAGGTGATTTTTTGCAAGTTCACGTATTTTTTTGTTCACAAATTCTCGTATTTCTCTCACAGGAGAGATATATTTGATTTCCTTTGTCAGATCAGGAGATCGAATTTCCTTAGATACATCTACCCCGTTTAGAATTACAGAATTTTCCCCTGACTCTGAAAGTAGGCAATCGATGTTCACGTTTTTCAAATATTTCCGTACATCGAGTTTCAAAATCCAGTCAGAAAATGTATCGCATTGGTTTTCTTTCTGAAATTTTTGGATAAAAAATAAGGTCACCCCACGGTAATACGCACCGGAATCTAAATACTTATATCCGACTTCTTTTGAAATTTCCCTTGCCACGCTACTTTTCCCGGAACCGGCAGGCCCATCAATTGCTATAATATCTTCTATCATTTTGAATTTGTTATGGAATAAATAATTTTTTTAAATTCCGGAAAAGAAGTCTCGATCCAAGAGTCATCGTCTATTTTAATATCGTTGTTTAATAAAGTTTTTAATATGGTAAAACTCATTGCAATTCTGTGATCCATAAAAGATTCGATTAGTGCAGGCTTAATATTTTTTACTTCTCCAAAACTATAACCGTCTTTTTTTTCTTCAACATCCACACCGACTTCTCTCAAATTCTTGACCATAGAAATAATCCTGTCTGATTCTTTGGCTCTTAAATCTTCGGCATCAGTAATTTCAAATCCGCCTTCCGAAAATAAACCGGCAATGGTTAAAATAGGAATCTCGTCTATAATCGAAGGAATGATTGCACTTTCTATTTTACACTTTTTTAAATTTGATGAGAATACTTTTAGGTCTCCGGTTTTTTCTCCACACTCTATTCTTTCGTTTTCAATTAAAATTTTTCCGCCCATCCTTTTTAAAATAGTTATGATGCCAATTCTAGATTCGTTTAATCCTATATTTTGGATCACAAGCTCACTATTTTTTGACAAAAGTCCAAGAACTATAAAAAATGCTGCAGAAGAAATATCTCCCGGTATTTTAAATTCAGAGCCTTCAAAATGAAAAGGAGGAGTAATCGTGAAGTGGGTTTTAGTTTTATGGAAAATTCTACCACCAAGAAATTTTAAAATATTTTCGGTATGGTCACGAGAAAGTTCATCCTCTTCATACTCCAACTCTACGTCAGACGATATGGCTGCAAGCATCAAGGAAGATTTTACTTGAGCGCTTGCAATTGGACTTTTGAATTGAAAATTTTGTAACTTCCTTCCAGAGATTTTCAAAGGAGCCTTTCCGTCTCCAGAAATAGAAGAAATATATGCACCCATCTTGGTAAGCGGATCTATAATCCTATTCATTGGCCTTTTCTTTAAAGAATCGTCTCCTGTAAGAATTGCATCTACCCCTTCTAGACCAGAAATTAGTCCCGCAGAAAGTCGAATCCCAGTGCCTCCATTTCCAAAATCCAACTCAAGTTTCGGAGAGTGAAGTTTTCTTTTTCCCGGACTTTTCACAAAATATTCTGTGGGAGATTTTTTTTCAAAAAGAACCCCCATTTTTTCAAAACTTTTCATGGTATTTAAAGGATCTTCTGCTTCTAAAAATCCGGTAATCCTTGAATTCCCTAAGGCAAGAGAGGAAAATAGAACAGAGCGATGAGATACAGACTTGTCTCCCGGCACAGTAATTTTAAAATCTTTGGGAATTTGAAAATCGGATTGAATCATGTTTACAGAAAATAAAACATAGAATTAGAGAAAAGGATTTTATTTACTCGTTTTCTAAATTCGAGGTATTTTTCTGGTTCTTAAAATTCATACCATGAAAGAAAATACTGCCTCTAATTTTACAAATTTTTACAGAACTATTTTTTTTAAACAAAAGTATTTCTTGTTTCTATTTTTGGTGTTTCAAATCTATATTGTAAGCACCAATTCATCGGTTAAGAATCTTGAAATAGATTCTAATTCAGATTTAATTTTTCCAATTAGTTTTTTTACCGATATTGAAAATGGAACATCTATAAAAAATTGGGCACTGCCGCCTGCCCCTTCTTTTTTCCCTGATCTATTTTTATTTTACATAGCTTGGAAAATTACGGGAGGCTTAATCCATTTTAGCTTTTTTATTTATGTAGCATTTTTTGAGTGCATTCTTTTTCTCTCACTTTTTTATCTATTAAAAAATTCTAACCAAAAAACAAAAGCCCAAGATAATAACATTACCCTAAATAGGATTTTTGGATTTTTTTTTAGTTTAAATATAGTTTTTCTTTTTTCTCCGAGTCAATTTTCTTTATTCTTACTTCCGGGCTATCATGGGTTTGTAGTTGCCTTCGGTTGCTTTTTATCTATTGCTATTTTCCTTAAAAGAAAGTATGCAATTGTATCTATACTTAGCTTTCTTTTTATTTTTTCTGACGGGCAAATAATTCTACAATGTATAATCCCTGCACTTATTGTATTATCTTGGAATTTCTGGAATAAAAAAATTTCTAAAAAAGATTTTTTCTTAATGGTTATTGCAATCCTATCCGGATGGATTTTTTCCAATATATTTCATTTACTATTAAAAAAACTTTCAATTTTTCAAATTCCTGAAGTTCCTTTTTTTTCTATTTTCAAATCCATAATTCAAAAAAAATTAATCCTATCCAACTTCCAATCTGTAATGAATTTTATAAAATCTGAATGGATTACAAATTCTAAAGAAACATTTTGGATGATCTTTTTTTGTTTCTATTTTGTTTTATTAATCTTTTTACCATCCAATTGGAAAAAAAATAAAAACTTAACTTTTCTAATTTTTATTTCCATACTTTGCACAAATTTTGTACAATTCTTCTTTGGTGTTTGGGGCGGGATGAGATACTCTTGGTTTTTAGTTTACCTTCCCTTTTTTGCTTTACTTTTTTCCGATATTTCAAAAAAACAAATCACTCCTTTTGGATTTGTGATTCTATTTTTACTGTGCTTACAATTTCAAGATTTGTATTTTAAAAGTGAGTCTATTTTAAAAAACCCTTATCCAAAAAAAATACAATGCTTGGATAATATTGCAAATGAGTTCCGCTTAGAATTTGGATTCTCGGATTACTGGAACTCAAAGTATGTAATGCTATATTCTAAAAAGAAATTAGCATTAAAACAGCTCACAAAAAATTTAGATGAATACAAATGGATTTATAACCCTGAGTGGACAAATAAAAATGAAAATTTTAATTTTATTATTACAAATCGCTTAGACAAAGACCAAATTCATTCTAAGTTTTCCTATCCTAAAGAAATCCGTAATTGTGAAGACTTAGAAATCTATATATATAATAAAAATGAGTTGAACAAATTTTAAAAAAAATAAAATCTATGAAAATATCCTTTAGAAGAAGAGTCCAATAATGAAAATTTTCTCTTTTGCCCAAGATAAATCCTTTTTTATAAACAGAGTCCTAAACGGTATGAGCCAGATTATGCTGCAAGAGAATCGGCTCACAGGAATTCTTTTTTTATCTGGAATATTTTATGGATCTATTTTCATGGGGATAGGAGCTATTTTAGGGGTTATCACAAGCACAACCTTAGCACAAGTCTTAAAATTCGACAAGGATGAAACGGATAAGGGTATGTATGGCTTTAGCCCTGCTCTTGTAGGTGTTGCAATGCTGGTTTTCCTAAAACCGGCAGTTTGGACTTGGGCGTTAGTTGCAATCGGATCGGTAGTTTCAGCACTCATCCAAAACTTATTTATTAAAATCAAACTCCCTGTATTCACCCTGCCTTTTGTTTTAGTTACTTGGGGAATCCTTTTTTTTGCAAAAATGTATTTACCTGAACTATTTGTAGAAACTCCCCTGACTATTGTGAATGACAGCCATTACTTCACGTTTCCACTAAGAGGATATGGGCAAGTAATTTTTCAAGAAAATACAATGTCCGGGATTTTATTTTTTCTTGGCGTATTTATAAACTCACCCGTCTCGGCTCTCTATGGACTTGCAGGGGCAGTACTCACAGGAACACTTGCAGTGGTATTTTTATTACCCACCTCTGACATTGCACTCGGACTTTTTAGCTACAATGCAGTTCTGTGTGCAATCGCTTTCTCTGGCACAAAAAAAATTGACGGGGTGCTTGCCTTTACTTCAATCTTTATTTCCTTCATAGTCGGATTTTTTATGTTTCAGTACAATCTCACCAGATTAACTTTTCCTTTTGTTGCAGGCACTTGGGGAGGGCTGATCTTAAAACAAAGCTTAAAGAAAAAATAAAAGAATGAACAAAATGAAAAAATATGTTTAAGAGTTTGAACTCTGTGTCATAAATATTTTGCAAAACCGATCTCTATCGCATGAATAATAAAGTTATAGTACCTGACCATTTCTTTATCATACCCAAATCTTTCTGCTTTATTTCTGAAATACTCGGCTAATTCTTTTCTCTTTGCAACCGAACGAAGATCTTGCTTGTAAAGTAGAATTTTATCCGATTTTTTTCCTAAGACTAATTCAGAAGGAATACGGATTACACTCATCGAATGAGAAAGTATCGAATCTTCCATTTTGGAAAATATTTTTTCGTTTTGAGCTCCTTTTGAATATTCAGGAACTTCCTTCACCAGTTCTTTAAAATTATCCTTGACTTGATTTGAAAAACTCTCCTTGTCAAAAATTCTTTCTTCTATAGAAGTTGATTTTCCAAAAACAATTTTTTCAAATGCTTTTGAAATAGAATCCTCTGCGTTTATAGAAGCCTTTTTACCGGTGAAAGGAATTGGGCTCTCTACTTCTTCAGAAATATTTTTTGGAGATATTTTTGTTTTCTTGAGTAATACCGGTGATACAATGGACAATACCACTCCAAATATAAGACTAATAATCCCACCTAATGCAATATAAATTGAATTGCCAAACAAAAGATAGAGTAATAAAAAAAATAGCATTAGAGTAAATGCACCAATTGCCCCATGAACATACTCCGGTTGAAATGCACTGACTTTTTTTACTGTTGCCTTCTTCTCAGGAACAGGTTTCTTGTTCTCAAAAAATTCAGATTCATTAAATAAGGAGAGTGCGACTTGCAATTGCTTTTGATAGTGAATGTCTATTTTAGAAAGTTCTTGCAAGTTTTCTACACTCTTTTGTATGACATCTTTCGATGAAATAAAATATTTCCCAATCGTATCAGAAACTTTTTCAACATGAAAGAGAAACTTAGAATGAATTCCTTCTAATATTTTTTCTCGTAACCTGCCTTTCTCTTCCAAAGGAATATAATCTGATTCTTTTAGCTTTGCTTCTATATCCAACTCGTATAAAACAAGTTTTGAACCTATAAAAGTTTCTATCTCTCTAAATAGTTTTTGTATTGTATTCACAATCGCCAATTCTACTCTAAGATTTTTGAAATATCCCCACTCTTTTTTTAAATTAGCGAGGACGAGTACTGCAAACTCAGAATCTTCTTTAAATTTCTTTAAGGTTTCCGTGGGGTATTCGTCATAAGGAAAATCAGAAATTACCTCCGATAATCCATTAATCAGCTCATCTGAATTGTAGAATTCTTTTTCTTTTCCGTATATATCGTTTAGTTTTTCCCATTTTTTTTGCAATATTGGAACTGTATCCGTTATATACTTAGATAAATTTTTTTCACAAAATAGAAAAAGTGCACTTATCTGATGTTTCAGATGCAATAATATTTCTGACTGAACAAATAACTCTTTGTTGAATACTTTTAATTCATCCTTAACTATATGGTAATCGGAGGTTATTTCAAGAATAAGACCTTCGGACTTTCCATAATGAATCGAATCACTTATAAAGTCTATCATAGGAATATACAAATTATCAAAAAAACCTCGCCTTAAAAACTCGTGAAGCTCAAACTCCAATGACATTACGAATGGAGAATATTTTTCTTCTCCTGTTTCCTGATTTTTTATAATGGGATAAAAATTTTGAGATACCTTGTCTCTATCCAATTTTTCTAATAGAAACTTTTCCAAATAAGGTGCAGACGCTTGAAAGCATGCCTCTCTATAAGGAGCCGTAGGTGTTCGAGACTCAACCTGTGGCGCAATCAAAAATATTTTAGGAAATACCTGATTCCCTGATTCCACGATACAAGGGTATATATAGATGTATCTATCCAAACTTTTCTTTGAATATCCAGCCAGAAAAACAAGAGACTCTATGATTGCACTATATGAGCATGTCTCTTCATTTAAACTCGGATATTTTTTTAACGAATCAAACAACTGCTCTAAGGACAATAGAAGTGATGGATGAAATTCGGTAGAGTTGTGCTTTCTAATTCGAGTGTGCCATTTCTTTAACTCATCTAAAATCGCTCTTGCAGTAGCATTGAATCCAGAAAAATTTTCTGGTGACTTAATATATATCGCAGCATCAGTAGAAAAAATTTTTGAAAGCCTGAGTATATCGTCAGGATTGTTTTGATAATGTGTCCATGAAAAATCTGTCATCTTACTAATAAAATCGACATATAAATAGAATTTTGTAAAGTTTTTCCTATTCTGCCAACCCTTTATGATTTTTTACGAAAATTTGTAAAATTTTTATTTTTTTTTCATACCTTTTTCCCTATATATTTGGAAACTGAGAATTGAAAAACTTTTATATAAGGAGAAAAACATGAACCCTGACAAATTTGAACGAACACAGTCAAGTTTACTCATTCCGGAAAAATACATGGATGAGTTTAATAGAAGAACAAAAATTTTTTCGAGAGAAGAATATTTTCATGCTCTTTTGGAAAGATACAGAAATGTTTTACTTTGGAAAACTTTTGATAAATTGGATTGCGTTAAGACGAAGTATCAGGAGGAAGGGCAATCTTTGCAAAAGAAGAATTTTCGCCCTGAGAATGCTGATTGGATTGAGTTGGGAGAGTTTGCTCAATGGCTTGGCATTTCTAGGACAGCTCTTTTTACTCTTTTGCTATTGCTTGACCTTGCCGGATGGGACATAATCATCCCCGATAGATTCTATGACGTTGCAGTTCCACCCAAGATCAGTTCGATTGCGGTCGGAGTCTATCTCTCCAAGAGAAAAACAACGCGATACAATAGGCTAATACGACATAAGATGCGATAAAGCACGAAAGAGCCAAAAAAACAACTCGAAAAAAACAAACACCCCAAACAAGCTATTGGCGAACTATACCCAAAAACACAAGTTAAGTTATTTGACAGAAAAACTTGGATAGAAATAACTAAAATCTGAGGTAACAAAAATGCTTTTTCCTTTAGCTTTTAACTTAGGTCCTTGGGAAATCGGACTTATTGCTCTTTTGGCACTCCTTCTATTCGGAGGAAAAAAACTACCTACACTTGCAAAAGATTTAGGATCAGGGATTAAAGAATTTCGCAAGTCTCTATTTTCTACAGAAGAGCCTCCATCGGCTCTACCGGATAATGAGTCTGTAACAATAGAAAAAACCAAAAAACAAAAAAAAGCGTAAATGGGTAAACCTACAGATTTTCGCACAGGAAAATCTGCGAAAAATATTAAAAAAACTAAGCCTAAAGCTCAAGAAATAATATTAGTTGAAAAAGAAGAACTCGCCTTAGAGAGAGAAAAATTTATGACTCTTGGCGAGCACTTAGAAGAGCTTCGACAAAGAATCATAAGAATTCTAATCACGCTCGGTGGTACTACCACACTTGCACTATTTTTTGCATCAGATATTCACAAATTTTTTGCTCAACCGTATAAGAATGTATTAGGAGAAAATGCAAATTTCTATCAAATCAAGGTAATGGCACCCCTTTTGATGTATCTTCAAACCTCCTTTATGATTGCTATTTTAGTCACATTCCCGGTGCTTTTGTATTTACTTTGGGGATTTATTGCGCCTGCAGTCGATGAAAAGACTGAAAAATCAGGAAAATTACTAATACTCTTTTCGACAGTTTTATTCTGGGCTGGGTTGGCTCTTTGCTATTTCACAGTATTTGAAAGTATGCTAAAAGTTTTTTTGGTAGCCCTTCGTCCACCCGATATAGAAACCAAGCTCCCGATTGATGAATACTACGACTTGTTCTTTAATGTCCATTTAATCTTTGGGCTTGCATTCCAATTGCCTGTTGTATTGATTCTGCTCGGTAGAATAGGAATACTAAGCTCAAATTTTCTAATAAAAAGATGGAGAGAGGCTGTAGTCATAATCTCTATTTTTTCGGCTGTACTTTCCCCAGGCCCCGACGTTTTTTCTATGATGATGCTTTTTGTCCCCCTTACTTTTTTGTTTGGTTTTTCTTTGGTAATTATGAAAATTCTTGAAAAAAGAGATACCTGATATAATTTACAACATTATGCAAAAAAATCTATTCCATAAATATCGTATCCCTACTTTTATATTTGCGATTTCCCTTCTGACCTATATTATTTTTATAATAACCGAAGATATATTGATGTCAAAATCTCCGATTAACAGTATCGGAAAAATTTACGCCGGAAAAATTTTTCTGGCGATTTCACTTTCTTCCATTTCGAGTTTGATGTCTTTTGTTCTAATCTATTCTATTCAAAAATCTCTAAAAACTCTGAATCTTCTAATCACAGAGTGGGGACAAAATCTTTCCGATGGAGATTTTCAAGAACTCGAAGAAGAATCAGAAGAAATCGAAGACGAAGAAATTTCTGAGATTGCTAGGTCTTTTAAGATTGCAGTCTTTCAGAATAAAGAAAGAGAAGACTCAATGGTCAAAGATTTGCTTTCACTCAACACAGAAAAAGTTTCCAACAATCTTCAAAGCGAACTTTTTACATTTCCTTTAAAACCAATAAAGCGATTGGACATATCTGTTCTACCCATCACAAGTAAAAATGCAAATTGTGATTTTGTAAGCGTTATTGAAACTGCAAACGGTTGCCTCGGAATAATGGCCGGGTTTCAGACAAACGATATTCAAGAAGCCAGCATGAAATTCAGGCTCCATGGGATTTTATCTTTAGCAGAGAAAGCCACTTCCATCCCTTCTGACGAAATACTTTCCTATATAGACTCAGCCATTCGTAAAATAAAAATCTCTAATCTGAATATAACAATTTTTACTTTAGATTCAATGAGTGGAGAATTAAAAACGATTCAATACCAAAAAAATCCGATCTTTCTATTGCAGAGCGACTCGGTAAAAACAGTTCAAGCCAATGGAGAATTTTTTAATTTTGAAAGACAGGTTTCTCAAGTCAAAACTTCTAAAATCTCAAAGGGGGACTCCATGATTTTTGTTTCTGATCGAATCCTGACTCCTCTAAATACAAATAGTGCTACTATATTAAATGAAATTCAAAAGAAAATTAAATCTGAAAGTTTGCAATTGAAATCTTCCAGAGACATTATATTGTCTATCGCAAGAAATTTAGACACTATTGGGAAATCACTTGGGATTAGAAGCATTTTAGAAATTTTATCTATAATTGTAGTAAAGAAAAAATCCTAAAATACTTCCGAGTGTTTTTTACAACTACTCGGAAATATTTTTTTAAACAAGCTATGACTATAGCTTTATTTGTGAACTATTGTTTACCTCTATTTTCCAGTTGTTCATCACTTCTTCTACTACTTTTTTTGCAACTTCATTATCTAAAATATCGTGGTCCCCTACATCATAAACAAGAGCCTCTCTCCACCCCGGAATTTTAGAATCAAGCATTGGTATAGAAATATATACTCTATATAGCTCGAGTTTACTTCCGGCAACCATTATAAAATGAGAGTATCTTATTTCCTCTAAGCCTCGCTTTTCTGCACCCTGAATTAAGCGAAGAATATACTTTGCATCATCAAACATATTATTTGACACAAACTTAGCTACAGTCTTACTATAGGTTCCGGTAAATTCATCAAAAGTAGCTGCTGTAAGTAAAAATTTACCGCTGCTATTTTTAGTGGCTTTATAGTCTCTGGACTTATCAGTTACTTTGTAAATCCAAGAAGCCTCTGCCATTTTCTTAATTGCAGTAGCATCATCTATGGATGTATCTTTTTGTAATTTTTCTATTGCTGATTTTGTTTCATGTCCACAAAAGGCAACAAAACCAAGTATAAAACATATCACGAAAATTTTAAGTTTTTGTTTCAAGTTCATATTTATCTCCATTTCTATAATTATCCTTATTTCAAAAAACCAAGTTTTTCTGTAAATTAAAATAATAGTTCTTTATTTTAATTCAAAAAAAGAAGTTCATTCTAGTAATATTGCTTATCCTATTTTAGTCAAAATATACGTTATACGAATCTCAATATACCCAATTTTTTATTTAAAATTTTTAGTTGCAAAATTCACCCTACACCCATAAATTACAATAAAAGTAAAGAAATATTCTATAAAGAAAATAAAGTGAAATTAGTTTATATTTTTTTATTAATTTGTTTAAATCAATGCACAATTGATATAAAGCAAGTCCCTGCAATTAGAGCTTCCAACAGCCCTATATCTAAAATTGATAAAGTTTTATTTTTTGGTAAATTTGATATCTATACGGCAGACCGAGAATTATTTATTAAAGCATGGAAATACTCTTTTGAGTCAATAGTTAAAAGCCATAGGATATTTAAAAATGTAGAGTCTCTTCCAGAGGATTTTGCAAATCTTCCAACTGATTATTTTATCATTGATATAGACATACGTCCAAAATTAGAAAGTGAATACAATTGGTGGTGGACATGGCCAGCAATATATCCATTTACAGCCTATTGGCCGTTTCAAAAAAGAACTGGAAAGTATAGCTTAGAAATAGAATATAAAATTTTCAACCAGGATGGGGAAGAAGAACTGACAGGAAAAATAATCAGGAATTCAGAACATACTGTCGACTTATATGGATTTTTTAGAACTTGGGGGATAGAAAAAATGATTGAAACAGTAAATTTAGAGGCTATGGAAGAATGTGCGAAAATTCTAAACTCTTCTTTTTGATTCTGATACTACTCTACTCAAACTGTATTTCACTTCAAGAAAAACCTGCCTCTGAAACCTCAACATGTATTTCTTCTATTTTTAGTTTAAATCGTAACATTCGGGAAATACAAATTACAAATAGATTAATTCAATCTGCTATATATGCAGGATCTTGGGCAGCAGCCTGGGTCGCAGGTCCAAGCGGACTTAGCTTTGCTCTTTTGGGTATCTATTTTCAATTAAAAAATAAACATAAAAGCGACGAATTAATTGAAAACTGGAAAAAAGATCAATGCCATCCTAAGTAAAAAATCTTTTTTCTTATTTTATAGTTCAAAGACACAAAATGTGAAATAGCGATAGAAAATAAGTTTTGATACTTATAGTTTTTTGAAACCTCCGTGGCTATAAGTTTTTTATTTTTGTTTAATTTTTTTAAATTTATTCCTATATCTAATCAACTACCCATCCAGCTTTTATTAATAAATCTATCTTTTTGAACTCTGAAACAATCATATCGCTCTTCATTTCCCTAATTATATACTTATCATTCATTGCGTCCTCTATGGTTATTCTTCCAAACCCACTATCTGATTTTAATACGCAAAAACCCCTAAAAAATGATTCTATTCTCAAATCTGTGAATACTTCTTGAGTCAAATTCTGAATTGTTTTTGACCATTTTGCATTGAGTTTCTTATCATTGGCCTTTGTTGACTTTTTACTTTTTGATTTTTGGCTATTTTTCATCTTAGTCATCTATGGCTCCTTTTTTTATCCTATCTATTTTTATCTTAAATTTTTCTAAAAATATTTTCTGTAAGATTTTTAAATCTTGTCGATAAATTCAAAATCCCAAGAATCAGACTTTGGATATTGTGACAATGATTCGAACAATGGGTTTTTTAAAAATTCCCATCCATTTGGATTATAGTCGCCATTGGCTTTTATCCCTTTGATGGCTAATTTCCGACTGAATTCCTTGAAGACAATTGAAACTTCTCTACCGTCATTGTTAAAATAAACTTCAAGCCCGAGATTTGTTGAGATTAATTTTTGTTCCTCTTTCCCTATTTTCTCACCCGTGTTGGGATTTCTTGCCAATGCAGATATTCGAAACAAATGATATAGCTGATAACCCGTATCGCCCCCTGAATCAACAATTGACATTTCGCATTTAGATGCAAATGCTGGAAAAGTTTTTTTACAATATTTTAAGACTTTGGCATTGACCAATTCGGACCAATCTTTATCTACAATCTTTTTTAAATCAGTGTTTTCTTCGGATGGATTCCAGTCATAAATAGTTTTCAGATTTTTTGATTTTAGAATTTTTTTCCATTCGGTCTCTTCTTTGGCAAACCTCTCCCGTTTTTCTTTTTCACTAATGACAAACGGGATTGAATTTATATTCGGTGATTCTCCTCCGCATACTTCTAAGTATATTTGGGTAAATTTATCAAAGCCGAATTTTTCGGTGATTTTTAAAGCATTAAAAAAATAGTAAGAGTCATAAAATTTGATGCCATTTCCCTTGGTTTGAACTGCAATCAACTTTTCCCTTGAATGTTCATCCTGGAACATCGCTTCGGGATTGATTTGCTTTTCGTCTAACTTCCCTAAATCCGGACAAACATTTTTTACCGGAGTTTTTGATGCGCGCTCCTGAGGCGAAGTACAAGCCCAGAAACCAATGACAACTAACGTAAGTGTGAGTTTGATTTTCATTTGAATAATCCTTATTAATTATTATAAACGTAATTGAAATACCCAGGGGAATCCCATCGTTAAGAATGGAATTCCCTGTTGTCTATTTTATTCCTTCCTAAATTGAAGTATTCCGCTGACTAAAATAAGAACGGCGGCAACAAGCACGGCATACTGGAGAGGACTATTATCTTTCATAAGAGTGTAAACAACACTTGATGTTGAAATCAAGCCAACCAACGTTACAATACTTGCCGAGACGATTCTCAGTTCATTATCCGGTTTTACGAAATTGGCGACAGTGAGAGCGGGAACTCCGAATGCACCGATGACTGTCATGATACTTAGAATTTGAGCCATTTCAAATCCGGAGTGCGCATTTCTTTGAAATATGGACCCGATCGCAAACACTGCCAATGCCATTGCCGCCGCCGGAAGGACAATTGCCGACCCGATGATGGCTCCATAAAGTTTTATTGTTTTTATTATCATTGTTTGTCTCCTTTTAATTTGCTAATTATTTTTTTGTGAATATTTTTAACAATGCAATCAGCCCGAGTTCATCTTTAAATTTCCTTTTTGTCATTTTCAAGTAGCATGCGGCCAAAACATTTTTCCTCTTCCCAGTTGACTTCTTTAAAAGGATTTAAGATTTCCCGGACTAAGAATGTAGTCTTTTTCACTTCAGATCCCTTTTTTGATTTTTAAAAAAAGCGGCTAAATAGACCAGAACCCTTTGCAGTGACCCTCTTCTTTCGGCGCTTTCCTATAAGAGGAGTATTTACTTTACAGAATCCAAAATCCATCGTATAGCTCACATTTAAGCCGCGTTTTGAATAGCTTGAATTAAATCCTGAGTTTTTCTTTTCTTTTGCTTTATATGTCCATCCCATAAATTAATTCTCCATCTTCCTGTCCTTACCAAAACCTCGGCGATCTATGACCGTATACACTTCAATATAAAAATTTCCTTTATCAATATCAGCCATGTTTACTATGGAATCATCAATCTCCTTAATAAGAGCAGTGACTTCTTCATCGTTTCTTTCTGAAAAAATTGATAGAAGACCGGATACTATATTTCTGGACTCTATGTGGATATCCAATCTCGCCTGAATTTCATCGTTATCATTGGAAAAGATGGAGTAAATTTCCGAACTTGGAGTTCTCACTTCCCGACAGAATGAAAATTTGGTGTCAGTTTCCATGATTTAACTCCTTTTTAATGCTCCGATAGTCATATCGTTGTTTGCTAGTTGATTATTCTTATCTAAAATCTGAATTTTAATTCCCATTTTGGATTTGAATAAACCTTCGACTTCCTGAACTGTATTTGATAATTTAAATGAGACTTCTTCGGCAGAACCTTTAAAATCATCAGACCGGGTGGATGCCAATGTTACATCTTCTTTTGCCGGAAAATTACTGTTCTTAATATATACCCGAACGTCAATTCCGAGAGCATTTTTTAATGCGGTTTTAAAATTCTTTACCAACATTTTGGAATGGCACGAAAATTCATCTTTTTTGAAATTATCTATAAGAGAATCAAACATATCATTTCCTCAACGATGCGATAGTCGCAGAATTATCCGCCAAATTTCCACTCTGATCTTCAATTTGAGTCTTGATTCCAAATTTATCCATGAAAAGTTTTTCGACATTTCCTACTTTCATTTGCCCGGCGATTTCAATTTCTTCACCCGAATGACCAGGCTCAATCAGTTCTTTTATTGCAACATCGGGAGCAAATTTGGCACCTTTATATACACGAATTCCAATTCCGAATTCGCTCTTGAACTTCTCCTGCAACTTGCTTACTTTTTCTCTTAAATCTACTTTCATATTAATCTCCTAAATTTTGTTTTGTAATTTTTTTCTAAATTTTTGCTTTTTTTATTTACTTTTTTTATCTATATCTTTCATAACTTTCAAAATAGTTCTGCATTTCTCCTGTGAAGTTACGAAGACAACAGTAGATTCTCCCGTCTGTGCGATGATTGGATTTTCCTTGCAGTCAAGATGTATTAAGCCGGGAGCATTTTCAGCATTAGCGGTCAGTTTGCATCCATTGTCTATCATGTGTGTTACAACTGCTGCAGGTTGCGGCTTTGAGCAAATAGAAGGGATGGCCATGAACCATTTCAGCGAATACATCGGCATCGAAAAATCTCCGCAGTGATTGCGGATAACGGTATCTTGATTCTGATGAGTAAACCCCAGGTCGCTTGCTTTTTTAAAATCCAGGCAGTATTCCCGCTCATCACGTTTTGCTTTCTGTTCTTTTTGCTGTTTAAAAGCCCCAATGTTAAACCAATTCATTCCATCCTCAGGGCTTCTTTTCAAATATTCCTGCATATCCGCAATCGCACCATCTAAATCAGAAAGGAAGTTTTTACACTCTGATCTCCACTGGTAGATTCTTGAAAATTCCGGATTCAATAAAGCGGCTTTATTAAATTGTGAAATGGCTTTTTTATATTTTTTTTCTGCGTGAAGGGCTTTCCCCTTTGTGTATGATATCAAAAAAGATTTTGGATGCTTTTTTTCAAGATCCGTTAATTTCAACGAAATGCAATTCGAATCATATTCTGCATCTGATGCGAAACAATCACTCCTTATCGCACTGTAAATTCCATAATCAGAATCGGGAAATAGATCCTTTATCTCTTTGAATAAATTATCCCTTTGATCTCCATATGTATTTAACTCATTGACTATTTCATTGTATCTTTCTTGCTTTTCCTCCTCTGTAAGAGCCTTTTTTTCAATAACCGCCTCTTCCTTTACAGGAGGAGGTGAAGAGCAGAACCAGAAACCGATGGCGACTATCGTAAGTGTGAGTTTGATTTTCATTTGAATTTTCCTTTTTTTTTAAAATTTTATAAATCAAATCGTTTGATTAAATTTTAGCAAAAACCATACCGAATTATTTTTGCATCTCTGAATACAAGTCAATTGACCGCTTCCAATCTACTTACAGTGCATTCTACTTTTTTTACTCTTTGGAATTCTTCTTTGTTTGAAATTAAAAAGTATTCATCTCTTTCCTTCCAGTCCAATTTTGCTTCTGGTAAAAGAAATTCTTTTACATAACCGCTTTTGGACATTACTTCAACCCCAGTTGCAGAAAGTCCCCGCCATGTAATTAAGAAATCATTCTTGAATTTTTGTTTGTTTTTATTGTGAATACGAACTTTACATTTTAAAATATCGTTATACACTGCACCAATAAAAAATCTTGCTGGAGCAATTTGTTCTTTCACTGCCGAACAATTACAGATATCAAATGAAATATTCTTTTCCCAATTTGAAAGTTTCGGTATCTCTTCATCACAAAAAATTTGCCCGCACAATAATGCAGATGAAGTTGAACATTTACTCTTTTCTTTGTTCTTAGTGGAAACAGCAACAACCACAATAATGGTTATAATAACTATTGTGCTCATCTTACTCATAAAGTGATCCTCATACATTCTTGTAGCCGAAAAATTCTTCTGTTTCCCGGCGCATATCAATGGTTGGAGAGAATCTGCACCGAAGCCGCCTAAAATAAGGCCGGAATTTTTTGGGTTATGATTATTAATGTCCGCCCGGGACAATTTTATTTCAGTCAGAGGGATTTTTTTTTAGGGTTTTTGGAAAAAAGTAGTGGGTTAGTGAGTAAAACCGGTTATATAATAATATTTTCGCAAAATTCTCGAGGAGTAACAATTTTTATATTTTCGTAACAAGTCTCAATAAAATCGTTGGTGTTTCCTGTAATCAAGTAATCGATTTTTGCGAAAATTGCTAACTCAAGAAATTTATTGTCAGACTCGTCTGAAATCAAATCTATCTTGATATCTGGGAAGAATTTTAAAGCAACATTGTTGATTGCATTCAAAACAAAATTTGCCCTGCTTTGAAACTCACTATACACTGAAAATTTTGGGCGATTTAAGACATCGACATACTCGTCAAAGACCGCTTCCGAAATACATAATAGAACTTTTTTATTCAACACAAGATCTGTGATTATTTTCGAGGAGAAGCCTTCGGTAATCAATGCAGAAACAATTATATTTGCATCAATGACGATTTTTAGCAATTGCTCTTACGTTTGCAATTTCATAATTTATTTCGTTCAGTGTCATTTCTGATAATCCTGTCTTTTTCGCGATTTCATGACACTTGATTAAGGCTTGCTGCGCTAGTTCTAAACTAATTATATCCAACAATTCCTGAAATGCAATATTTTCAGAATTAAATTTATATTGTTCGAATTCCTTATCGGATATTGAAATTGTAACGCTTCTCATGCGGCTATTTTCTATTGGTTTCGATTCCGATTCAAGTCATTTTTTTAGGGAGTTTCGGGAAATCTCTGTTCAAAGAGACAGATTGATTCGAAAGGCTCAAGATTTTGAAACAGAGGCGATTTTAAGGAATTGGTTTTTTTTAGTTTACTTTGTATTTCTTTATCTACTAATAGGTCATCGGGAAAATTTATTTTCAGGATTTGGATTCTTTTTACAAATGCATTCCATTCCTCAATGCAATTCTTTATTAATTCACCGCTAACAACCCGAATTTCTTCGACTCCCACTTTTAAATTTTCCTTGTTCTCGATAAAAATCTCTGCATCTGAAAATTCTGAAAAATTGTTTTTGTAGAAGTTTTTTCTTTCCGGTTCAAATCTTCCGGTATCGTATCATACAGGCTGAAATAAAACAAAAACAGAAATACCTTCGCTAACCTGTTGACCAGATAAACTTCATCTAAAGACAGTGAAACAGGAAGAATGCAAGGATACTCCGTAAACCTCCAACTGCCGATCATTACAGGATTTTTTATCTCCATGGGAAACAACTGCGGATATCCGCATAGGACCCAAAAAAGCATCAGGATGAAAAATCCGTAAAGAAAATATCGTGGCTTGCAGTTGAAACTAAAAATCCCAAATGCAAAACAGATCGACAAAGTTCCTCCGGAAGCTATCTGGAGCAGTAATTCCCTAAATTCCATGCTGTCTATCACCCATTTGAAAAATAGAAACTTATACAATGCTTCAAAAACAAAAATGAATGATAATAAATTGATTAATGCTATGGAATACAGTTTTAGAAAATCAGCATTCTTCAAGGCGAAATATCCGCGGACGAGAAGTAAGCCGGACATGATCAATGATGATTGCGGTTGACGATAGAACTACTCGAAATTTCTCAAAAGGAGGTTTCAGAAATATGGTGACAACAACAGTTAAAATAGATTCAAAACTGCATGAAGAAATTAGTGAAATTGTAAAAAAAGCTACTGCCGTAAAACCGGTAATGAGCATTTTGTAAAGGGAAAAAATACACGAATAGGAATAAATTTTTTTCAATTTTCTAAATTTTTTCCCTACAATTACATAAATAGCTCCAAATCTATACTAAATGTGTAATCCCCGAAAACGATGGAGTTCCCACTTTTTTGCATAAAAAGTGTAGGTTTTGCACTTAAAACGCAACATTTCAGCCCTCAGTCTTCCGTCCTCTGGATTGGAGTTCCCACATTTGTGCACGAAAACTCTCAAATCCTGGCTAAATGTGTAATATCAAAATCTGTAATATTTCTTCCCCAAGTTAATCTAAAAGAAAAACCCTTCACGAAGGATCAATAATTTCCTTGAATTAAAAAAAATCAACCTTCAGAGTGCAGTGTCAGTCCGACTGTGAACAACTCTTTATCTTTTTTGTAAAATTTCAATTCGATAGTGCCTTTTTTTGGGAGAGGTGTATCAAACATTTTTTTTGTTGAGATGTCGCCTGTCGTTTCTGTTTCTTCCCCGTCGAGATGTAAAACCACTTTCAACTTTTCGGATTTCTTTAAATTTACGGATAGAAAATACTCTTTTTGTTTCGCACCTGGTGTGAGAGTAAAAGTGATATCTCTTCCATCCAATTTCCTTGTGATAGACACCGGTCCTGGCTCGCTTCCCCTTAATGCAAAATTTGCCATAATCCCCTGGTATTCCAACTCTTCCTGATCTGAAGAACTGATTAATATTTTTTCTTTCAGGAACCTTATGATAATCTGAATATGAGGAACTTGCGCCTTTATTACTTTACTGAGAATCAAATCCGTTTCTTTCGGCGTTGCCATTTTTCCTTGCCCCATAAGAAACATTGCCTCTTTTAAAGTAATGTATGTTAAAAAATCTGCTTTGGAATTTCTGATTCTTTCCTCTACAAATCTTGCCCGGTCTTTGCTCAATTCACCCTTGATGTAGAGTGAAATTTCTTTCTCATTTAGTTCTTTCGGTTCCATTCTATTAATTACCAGCCGTCACGAAATTATTTCATCCGGGAGAAAATTTTTTAACTTTTTTTTTGCCCTGTCAAACTGGGTCAATACTGTATTCAGTGGCGCATTTACGATTTCCGCAATTTCTTTGAATTTATACCCTTCCATTCTAAGAACAATGACTTCTCTATACGGCAGGTCTAGTTTCATGATTGCCTCCTGTATATTTTTATTTTCCATGAATTCTTCTAAAAGAATCTCGTGTCCCGTTCTTTTGTCAGCGTAAAAAACAAGGTCATGTTCAGCGCCATTAATATATTTATCTTTTCTATTATGATTTCTGGACTCTGAAAGCGCAATATTTTGCGAAATGCGTTTCAGATAAACGATAAATCCTGCTTCGCTTTCACCCTGAAAATTGTTCAGCAAATTGTAATCTTTCTCAATCAGTTTTTCATACACATGTTGCACGATATCGTCAACCTCTGTGCCGTTGGAATATTTACTTACAGTCCCGTTTATTAGACGGTGGTATTTCTCAATAAAAATTCTCCATGCCCCTTCATTGCCTTGCACGCATTCATTCAGGAGTTGAGGAAGATTTTTTTTCACGGTAGTACTTTTCTAAAAGCTTTTTATAAGAAAATTCATTTGATGGAATTTTTGCCAATCTCAGGCAATTTTTCAATACATCTCCCAATCGCATAGAAAAAATTTCGTTTTGATATAGGGATTTGTAGTAAAAATCGAGCACTTTAGAAAACTCCGGATCAATCTTCTCAGGGTCTTTGTACTCAAATTTACGTCCGTAATCCAAAAAAAATCCCGAGTAATAATCAAGGCTCAAGTAATCAAAATGTTCTTTCGGCCAGGATTCGAAACAACTGATTGTTTTTTTTAAATTCTGTTTGTCGATGGAGGAAACTCTTGGGCTGGTTTCTATGAGAGCTACTTTTTCTTTAAACATTTTAACGAAAATTTCATTCTGTTTTCCGGGTAGTATGTATCTATCTTGATTTGCAGCCTGAAATTGAGTACTAAGCCAATCGTCGTTTGTCCACTTAGTAGAACATTCATTATGCAGTGCATTTAACCAGTTTGCCGGATACTTGTCAATCGGTTTGTACATCCATTCTATCCTGTCTGCCCATTTCTCTATTTCGTTATTTGTCTGCGGTTCTATCAGATAACGTATGCCGAAATTTTGATAATGGGTTACTTTTTCCAAAGCCAAGTCATAACATTTGCGTGCTATGTTTTTCAGTTCATTCACAGGAAACTGACTTTCTAAAAAAATAAAGGATCTTATTTTTATTTTGGAAAAAATTTCTGCTTTTATTCCAATTAGAATGCTTTCTTCTGTTTTATCTTTTATCTCCTTGCAATAATCATAGAGATGAATTTCCGGGTCATTGTATAAAAACATCAGAAAATCTGTGTACAAATTTATTATTGCGCTCTTACATTGTTCTCGATGCCATTGGATCTCTCTTAATCGTTCTTCAATTTTTTTTGGATCTTTTTCAGACGGCAGGTTATTACCTCCTTGTGATACAGGTGCGATCAATGGAAATTTATACATTCTGTAAATTTCATTAATATTTCGATCAAATTCCTGCTGGAATAGAAAGTTTTGATATTCTTTATCTTCTTCTGCGCTTAATGGAAAAGCAATGCAGGAGGAGAAAAATAAAATAATACAAATTGAAATTTGTACTTTCAATTGGAAAATCCTGTTTTATTCTTAAATTGATAGTATTTAAAATCTTCATTTTCATCCAGCTGAAGAATATCCTGAACAATTCTTTTTCGGACTTCAAATCCTATTAACGTATGCTCCTCGTTCAAAAATTTTTCCACTGCATTTTTCAATTGAGGAGATTTTATTTCAGAGATCATCTCTTTCAGATTTTTTGGAATATAGGGTTTAGAAATTGAGGGAGGATTTTCTTTTTTAACTGTCCTGGTTACCGAGTCTTTTGATTTTGAAACTTCTGCCGGCTGTTCTATTTTCACTTCCTCAAAAATATCATTTTCATAGTTTGGATATTTTCTATTTCTTTTGAATGCTTTATGAAACTTGTTCCCTGATAAATTCTTTGACGATTTTGGATTATTCTCAAAATTTTCATTCAATGGAATTTTCCCTGCTGCATCGGATTTACTATTTTTGATTATATCTCTGTATGCTACGTTAGTTACATCCCCAGTATTAAAATTCTTCCATAAGAGATAACTTCCAGCAATCAATGCCATGAACAAAGCTAAAGCAGAGATAAAAAGTTTTCGCGATACAAACCACTTATCCTTCCGGAATTCCGGACCGAAATGACACAATGTAAAAGTAGCTGTTTCTCCTTCTCCGAATTTTTCTGAAATTTCTTTTCGCATTTCAAAAATAATCTTTTCGATGGCTACGCCGGTGAGAAATTTATTCCAAAACCTAACGCCTATAAATTTGGCGACATCGCTTGATACCTGCTGTGAATATCCGATAAAATGAGTCGCGCCACTCTTCAAAAAAGCCGCCGCCAGTCCAACAATTTCCTTAGAGTGAAAACCTGAAAAGCAACTGTTGAAAAATACAATCTTAAGGTTTCCGAGTCCTAGTTTTCCGATTTCTGTGTCTGTAAGCATTTCCCCATCTGAAAATTGAATCCCTGATCTTTCTGAATGACCTGCGTAATGCAGATAAGAAATATTTGGCAACTCTTCCAAGAACCGGCTCCGGGTTAAATTTCGGTCAGATAGGGAAATAAGGTCATCTTCCTTGAATTTCGAAGAAAGAATTTCTTTGATTTTGTAACATTCTTCCTTAACAGACTCTGTAATGATTTTGTTTTCATGAAAGTTCGAAACTAACAAAATCCCTTTTTTTTTATGGCGACTCTTTTCCACTCTTTCTGAACGAATTTGCCGTATAACAGGGTTGTTTTTATATAATAAATTTTTGTTTGATGGAAGAATCTCATAGGGGACTGCCGCAAATTCAGGGTCGGTGACAAATAAGATTGGTCTTGATGAATTCAATTTGTGAATTGATCCAAAAGGCTCAAGGTTTTGAAAGAGTAGTGACTTTAAAGAATTGGATTTTTTTATTAGTTTACTTTGTATTTCTTTATCTACTAATAAATCATCGGGAGAATTTTGTTTCAAGATTAAAATTCTTTTTACATATACATTCCATTCCTTAATATAATTCTTGATTAATGCGCCGCTAACAACCCGAATTTCTTCGACTCCCCCTTTTAGATTTTCCTGGTCCTCGATAAAAATCTCTGCATCTGGGAATTCTGTAAAATTGTTTTTATAGGAATATTTCGCAAGTATTCTTATCTTGATCATTACATCAATGTGTTCTTATAAAATTCTTTCAAAATCTAGAAACCATAATCTAAATCAAGTAAAATATTTTTTTCATTAAAACAAATATATTTGAACAAAACCAATAAAGATATTGCATGTTTACTTTGAAAATATTTTTCTAAAACCTCCATAAAATACTTTGACGTTTTTTTTCGATCAGGTACAATGGCTATCCGTTAAGAGAGGATTTGTTATGAGCGAAATGTTCAAAGAAATAAACGAGTATATCGACAAAAGAGAAACGGAAGGATATTTAGATAAAGCAGTTGCAGCACTTTTGGATTTGAAGTCTAAGCACCCGGACAACGAAATAATCTGCGGAAAGTTATCCAGTGCTTTTTTTTATAAGGGGCTATTTGAAAAAGACCCCAAAAAACAAGAGCTTTACTACGAACACGGAACAAACTATGGCAAAGAATCCATTACAATGAATCCGAAAGATGTTTACGGGAATTTTTGGTATGCTTCCAATGTAGGGATGCTCGGTCTTTGTAGGGGGATCATGGCTTCTCTTGCTTCTATTGAGCCTCTCCGAAAAAGTATGGAGGTAGTTCTAAAAGAAAATGAAAACTTCTATTTTGCAGGGCCCCACAGGGCACTCGGAAGGCTATACCACCAAGCACCCGGTTGGCCTATTTCTATCGGTAGTAAGTCCAAAGCCTTAGAGCATCTAGAAAAAGCAGTTCAAATTGCGCCTGAGTTTTTTAACAACAGAGTGTTTCTGGCTGAGCTGTATATTGATATAGGAAAAAAAGACAAGGCAAAAGAGCACTTAGAATGGTTGTCCAAGGCAGAGCCGAAACAGGAACACAAAAACGAAGACCTTCCTTACAAAGAAAAAGGAATGCAGATTTTAAAATCTTATTTTGGTTAATAGAGGAAATATATGCAAGCGTTTATCCCACCTTCTATAATTTATCCTTTAGCTTGGGCGATTGACTTCGCTATTCCATCACTATTAAAAATTGTTCAAAATATTGATGAAGTAATCGTTTCAGAAAAAGACAAAGAAATGCTCAGATCACTCCGAAACGATAGAATGATTTTTGCAAGTAACCACCCCACTACTGCCGAGCCACCGATTTCATTCTACCTCTCAAATATCATGGGAGCAAGATTTCATTACATGGCTGCGAGGCAAGTCTTTGATTGGGATTACGGAATGGTCGGAAAGCTCATTTCCAGCATTGGTGCCTTCTCTGTATTAGCCGGTACCTCTGATAGAGAATCTTTGAAGCAATCTAGGAAAATTTTATCCGAGCCTAAAGGGAAGTTAGTTCTGTTCCCCGAAGGAGAGCCTACAAGTGGTGAAAACGACAGCCTCATGCCATTGCAACCCGGAGTAGCCCAGCTTGGTTTTTGGGGATACGAGGATGCTAAGAAATTGGATCCGAATGCAGACATTACAGTATTACCTGCTTTTATGAAATACGTAATCAACGAAGAAGAAAAAGAAATCCGAAATCACTTAGATAAGTCTGCGAAAAATTTGGAAAAAAAATTAGGAATCGCTCCGGGAAATAAAAATATCCTGAGAAGATTTTTGACAATCGGTAGAAATACCTTAGAAAAAGCTGAGAGAGAATATAAGGTAGAGTCACCGAAAGACAGTGTTTGGGATTTCAGGATCGGTAGAGTGCGTCATGCGATATTGGATGGGGTAGCCGATAAATTTAACATTCAATCTTACGACAGAAAACAAGACGCTATTATGAAGCTGCGACAACTTCTTGCAATCTTGGAAATGATTCTTGTAGGCTACCCTGACCCAAAACTTCCAAAGATGACCAAGGAAGATTTGGAGTGGGCGAGAAAAGAATGCCTAAAAGCATTTGACTTAATAGTCATAAAACCAGAATACTTGATGGGTTACCCTTCTCCAGAAAGATTCTATGAATGGTTGATTCGACTTGAAGCGTATATTTTGGACAAGACCCCAAGAATGCTAGGAGGAGAAAGGCCTCATTTATCCAGAAAAGCGTACGTGTATTTTGCAAAACCATTTCGATTATCAGAATACTATGACTCCTACAAAAAAGATAAAAAGAAAACTGTAGAAGAAGTTTCGCAAAGGCTTAGGATAGACATTCAAAGACTCATGGACAACTGTATATTGAGTTTATCGAAACCTCTTGTTAAACCAAACGATATAGGGGACGACGTTTATGGTTACTAAAAATATAACTTCGAGAAAGCCGTCTGTAAATTATGAATTTCCAGTCGGCTTACCCTCCTGCAGATTCGTAATCTTTCTGACCCTTTCTCCAAAACAAAATGGAAATCAAAAATAGCAAAACCCCGATAGGTAGGGTAAAATAGACTATATACTCATGAAAGATTCCTTCCCCGGATTTTTTTAAAAAATATTGAGCCGGATAGAAATTCACAAAACCCAAAGGAATTATAAATGTAAGTAAAAATTTCACACCTTTAGAATATATATTCAACGGATAGAGTAAAAATTCTCTGGAAGAAAATACGAACAAATGAACTAATGAATTGTTATTCACTGCATAAAATGCAATTGCAGCAATAATGATTCGAATTCCTGCAAGTATCATCGAGCCACCCAAAATGACTGTAATAAAAATCACAACATCAAAAAAACTCCACGAAATCCGAATCAGTGAATTGGCTATAAAAAAAGTAATAAGTCCCAAAATCAAGTGCGCTAACCCGACTAACTCAAACCCACTTGCAATGACCTGCCCCAAAGGCGATAGAGGTCTTACAAGAAGTCTGTCAAAAGTACCCTCTCGAATAAAATTTCCAAATTCTACTACACCGGAAAATAGACATGACACTATTCCTTGAGACAAAATCAGAAGACTGTATAAAAATGCTATCTCTCCAACTGACCAGCCTCCGATTACTTTAAATCGGTGAATAATAATTCCGATAGTCAAAGCTTGTGCAGTGTAAAAACTAACAAGGGTAAATAGAAAAATAAAGAAACTGGCTCGGTACTCCATCCTTGACTTAACCGAAGCCAAAGCAAGCTGGAGATAAGAATGTGCACTTTGAAGAAAGAACATGAATCTATTTTTACAAATCCCTAAAAAAAAATCAATTGAATTAAAATTTCACTTATAAAAATCTGAATTGAAAAAGCAAAAAAGAATTTTTCCGATTTTGCAACGAGCCATTCTTTTTAAGAAATATGAAATTTTTTTTATACCTACTCCAAGTTTTACTTTACCCTCTTAGTCTTTTATACCAATTTTTATTTTTCTTAAATAAAACATTCACAAAAAAAAAATCTCTACCTGTTTCGTTTGTAATAAGTGTCGGAAATCTAAGCATTGGCGGAACAGGAAAAACTCCTTTCACGATTTATCTTGCGAACACTATAAACTCAATTTTCCCAAATAGAAAAATCGTAATATTAACGAGGGGCTATGGTGGGAAAAAAACTAAGGAGGGAATGGTAGTCCAAGAAAATTCTAATCCGAAAGAATCAGGAGACGAGCCTTTACTTATAAAAAGAGCCTGCCCTTTTGCGGATGTAATTGTAGGTAAAGACAGATACTTGGCATTCCACAAATTTTGCAAATCTATAGTCGAAGAAACAATCATAATCTTAGATGACGGATTCCAGCATCATCAGCTAAACAGAGATTTTGATTTTGTACTCATTGACTTAAAAAAAAATATCGGAAACAATTTTACTCTACCGATTGGTTCTTTAAGAGAAAAACCTAAATCTCTAAATAGAGCAAACTCTGTAGTATTTACAAAAATTGAAGAAGTCCAAAAAGAGAATTTGTTGGATTTAGAAAAAAACTTTAAAAAAATAAATCCAAAACTCAGCTTCTACAAATTTCTATATATTGCAAAATTTATCAAAAATCAAAATACAGTGTTCAGTATTCAAAAAATTGCCGGGAAAAAAATTCTAATCTTTACAGGGATCGCAAACCCAAAACATTTTCAAAAAACAATTCAAATTCACCAACCAAGTCAAATTCATACGAATATTTTTTCAGATCACCACCCATTTACAAAATCAGAAATTAAAAATATTCTATCCAAAAACTCTGATTATGATTTTATATTATGCACCGAAAAGGATTATGTCAAAATAGAAGGCTATAAAGACTTGCCTCTTTTTGAAAACATATATTATGTCCCGATTCAAACCCAGATTGACACTTTAGAAGAATTTGAAATAGAAATAAAAACTGCCATACTAAAAAAAAAATTTTAATAATAGAAAAAAAATTTCATATTTAGAACGATTCTTGTCGAATAGAATAAATAAGGATTAATAGAGAAAAAATAAAGTAGTGACATAAATTCAAACCCTGATACCAGAGTATTTTATGTAACAATGGCAGAGGAAAAATAGGGGCACCCTAAAGGAGAATAACATGGATGTTCAAATAGTAAATTTCATCAACTCAGCAAAAGAGTTGCTCAAAGACAAGAAATCTCCCAACACCGAAACTTCAGGCAGTATTTCATCCGACAAATTGTCAACGGACTCTTTGGAGTTTTCTTCAGGACTTGCAGCAAAATACACTGTAGTCCAAAATAAACTTAGAGAACTTCAAAACGATCTTTCCAAAGAGCAAACAAAATTAGGCGTTTTATCCGAAGAAGGAATTAACAACGACGATTTGATCAACATACTTTTTGGGAATACTCCTCTTTTTTCTGAAGCCGACTTGAAGGCGTTTGACAGAGAAAAAATAACCCAAGAAACCTTAGAGTCTAAAGATGAAATTATGACTAAGATCAAATCTTTAGAAGTAGAAAGTGAAAATATTTTTTCTATAGGAATGCTTGGAGACTCAAACTCTTTTACAAATTCAATCAGAAAACTCGGAGAAATCGGAATCCATTCATTGAAACCCATTTCCGGAAGTAAAGTTGAAAAATTAATCAAAGATTGAATTTTTTATAAAGCGTAATCGAGATTCCTAAGAATAGTACCGAGGTTGACCAAACCGCAATTGACGGTGGAAGTCCTCCATTTTCTCCTAGAGAACGACCTGTTGAGTAAAAAATATAATACAGCAACACCACCCCTATTGTAATTCCAAGAGAGGCAACCCCTGCTGATTTTTTTGTAAACGCTCCTGCAATAGAGCCGATCAAAACTACAATTAGACACATTAGAGGCATGGCAAAAATAGAATGTCTCTCTACCTCTAAATCAAAATACGGAATACCTTTATTTTTTCTAATCTTGATTTCTTCGGTTAAGTCTAAAAAATCCATCTCTTCTATTTTTCGGGTAGGCTTTGCAAAATAATCTGCACTTTCGGGAAAGTTGTAAACTTTCTCTGCAAATTTTGAATAGGTTTTCAAATTCATGTTTTCATCAAAAATAATTTCTTCAATTTTTTCTAACTTCCAATTTTTTTCATTAGCGTTGTATTTCGCATTTTGTGCAGAAATAACATATTCGGCAGAGCCATCTGATTTGACTTTAATATAGTTGAATCCACCTTTCACGCTTTTGGTCGGCTCATCATACCAATACACATAATAAAATCCCTCTTTTCCTTTGATGTGCAATTGATAAACTAAGTCAGATTTGGTTCCAACTCCTTTTTGAATTATAGAAAATTCTGACTGTGCAAAAGAATTCAACGGTCGAACTACAAACTCACTAACGAGTAAAACAAGAATCCACGAAACTCCTCCAAAAAAAATAAGAGGGCTAACAATTCTGTAAAACGAAACCCCTACCGCCATCATTGCAACTAACTCTTTATTTACGCTAAACTGTCCGACTATATAACAAACAGAAAACATCAAGGCAGGTGGAATTACAGCAATTGCCATCTTCGGAATACTGTACAATATGAAGAAATACGCATGGTATGATGCTTCTTTGGATGCAAGGAATACTTTTAAATTGTCCATAACCTGAGATATGACAAGAATCCCGGTCAGCATGATCAAAGTCCCAAGAAATGTTTTAACAAATTCTCCAAACAGGTACTTATCCAAAATTTTTAGAGGAAAATACTCTTCCTTCAATTCTGAATACCTAAATATACTGTTTCCGATTTTTTTGGTTGAATTCATGCTATTATTTACGAATAATAAGAAATCTTTTTTTTAGTCAATAATCAGTTTTAAATAAACCTGCATTTATGCTTTTCTTTTTCTTAAAATACAAAACAAACTCTTGACCTGTGAACACATTAAAAAAAAATGTCTGTATCAATCGGGATGTAGCGCAGGGGTAGCGCATCTGCCTTGGGAGCAGAGGGTCGCTGGTTCAAATCCAGTCATCCCGACGAATTTTTGACCCGGTAGCTCAGCTGGATAGAGCACCTGCCTTCTAAGCAGGGGGTCGTGAGTTCGAATCTCGCCCGGGTCAATTCCAGAACACGGTGAGCGTAGCTCAGTTGGTAGAGCCCCAGGTTGTGGTCCTGGTTGTCGCGGGTTCGATCCCCGTCGCTCACCCATTCAGATGGATGACTGAAGTCTGTGGCAAGACAGACTGCAAGAGTGTTGTTTAAAATAAAAGATTCGAAACTACTACAGATAATAGTTTATCGGACATTGTGTCGGATAAAACCTTTGCATCATCTACATTATTTTTCACTGTCTCGACATGAGTAATTACCTGAACAGGGTTTGATTTCTTTCGGTTCGAGTAGTTCGATCTTATTGTCTTTCGAATTTTACATTGCTCTTTCAAATGTCTCGTTGCATCAACAAAAGCTTATGTTTATTGACTTTTTCGTCATTCTCGAAACGTTTCACATAGATAAACAGAAAATTTCCAAGTTGTTCTGTCCGATCTTACACTTGAGACTTGGGCAAACGATAGTAGAAACCGTCCTCTTCCTGAGACAAAATTGAATCCAATTCATCTGAAGGCTTAATTTCTAATTCTTGCAAAACTTTCATCAGATTACTCAGAACTTTATAGAATAACGTTAGGCGATTCATCCGCTCGATATTCGCCGCATCACAGAATTAATTCTCTGCGTTGAATTCTTCAAGCCAAGTTCCTCAATAATTGCATCACGGCCATCTTGAAAAACTCGATCGAAAAGATTTATACCCGTTCGTTCTTCATATTCGCAATAATTTTCCCTGAAATGATACATTGTTCGAATCGCAAAACTATATCGATTAATATCATCGACTCCTAACACCTTCTGATACAAATAATTGAATTGATAATTTTCATACAACTGCTCATCTGTCAGAGAATACATCTCTTTTATGATCTCAATGGCTACCAAAATATTTACAGGAAAATTACTTCGACCAAAAACAGGATGATACAAGCATCTAAAATCCTTCTCGTTGATATTCTTAAATATCTTCTCGTAAAAAGTTTGGGACCAATTGTTTTTTAATACGCCTCGTAACGTACTGTTCAAATTTTGTTCAGGATCCAATAGACTGCCTTGAAGGTGATGGGTATTTTGCAGAAACATAGAGTATATGAATGAAAAACAAGTTTTTCATTCAACTATTTATTGAATTTTTGCAGGCAGGTCATTAATATCACTATTTAGTGCCTGAAAAAAATATTTTAGATTTTTTATTATAGAATTTTATTAAAAAAATAATAGAAATTTACATTGCATTTTTTCATATATAAAAATTAAAATTGCATCAAGAGGAATTATGGAATATAAAAATTTATCAGAAATTCAAGATGTGCTCTCTAATATAAAAAAAGAAATTCACAAAGGCATTATTGGTCAAGATAATCTGATCGATGGGCTACTAATTGCATTAATCGCTGATGGACACTTGCTCATTGAAGGAGTTCCCGGTCTTGCAAAAACAAGGGCTGTGAATCTACTATCCAAGATTTGCAAAGTAAGTTTTAAGAGACTCCAATTCACTCCAGATCTATTGCCTGCGGATATTGTAGGAACTAAAATTTACAATCAGTCCACTGCAAAATTTGAAACTAGCAAGGGACCAATTTTCGCAAATTTTGTTTTAGCTGATGAAATCAATAGAGCACCTGCAAAGGTTCAATCTGCACTACTCGAGACTATGCAGGAAAGGCAAGTAACCATCGGCGAAGAAACCTTTCCGGTGCCGAGGCCATTTTTTGTATTTGCCACTCAAAATCCTGTGGAACAAGAAGGCACGTACCCTCTTCCCGAAGCACAGTTGGACAGATTTTTGATGAAGTTAATCATTGACTACCCTTCAAAAGAAGAAGAAATCAACGTAGTAAAGATGATTATGAACGAAGTCAAACTTCCTGAAATTGACCCAATTGTCAACGCAACCAATATTTCTGAAATCCAAAACTTTGCTCGTAAGGTTTACATCGACGAAAAGCTAATTCGTTACATTACTGATATCGTATTTGCTACAAGATTTCCTGAAAATTCTGGAATCGACAAGAACATCATTCAGTACGGAGCTTCTCCAAGAGCTTCCATTAATCTGACTATATCGGCTCGAGCAAAAGCATTAATCGAAGGAAGAGAAAACGTAACTCCAGAAGATATCAAAGCAATTGCGCATAACGTATTAAGACACAGAATTATATTAACTTACCACGCAGACGCAGATGGAATTACAACAGACCAAATCATCACAGAGATTCTAAAAAAAATCAAAGTACCATGAAAGAAAAAACATTTGATTTAAGTAACTTTCTTGCAAATATAAAAAAATTAGAGATTGTTGCATCTAAAAATGCTTATTCCATTCTAACTGGAGACTACAATACAGCTATTCCCGGCAGGGGAATGGATTTCCACGAAGCCAGAAAATATGTGATAGGTGAATCTATTCGGCATATTGACTGGAACATGACCGCAAGACTAGGCGAGCCGTATATAAAAATTTTTACTGAAGAAAGAATGCGAGAAGTTTTTATCGCATTGGATGTAAGCTCCTCCATGTATGCAGGCTGGCAAAAGAAAACGAAAATAGAATTTGCAACTGAGCTTGCATCAACAATCGGGTATTCTGCAATTCTTTCCAAAGACAAACTTGGTTGTATCCTTTTCAATGATACTGCCATAGAGGTGATCGAACCGGGCACAGGCAAAAAACATCTATTCAATGTACTAAAAAGATTTTACGAAATATCTCTAAAAGAGCCTGCAAAGAAAAGTGGAACAGATATACGCGCAGCTATCCATGCAATACAAAAATTTCGAGGCAAAAGATTTATTGTATTTATGATTTCAGATTTTTTAGACAGGGATATTCCAGAAGATTTAAAATATATTAAAAATCGCCACGATATTAATATGCTCCATATTTACGATCCTTTAGAATACACTAACCAAAAATTTCTAAGGTTCCCTGTATATTCTCCTGAAAAAGATAACAGCAAAGGAATTTTCAGGATTGATAAAATTTCTGATCTTGAAGCCTCTACAAAATTTTTGAAACAAGAATTTCTAAAATACAGAATTATCTATGAGTCTATTTCCACTATTGAGGATTTGGATAAAAAGTTAAGAGAATATTTTCTGATAAAAAAAAGGGTGCACTTTTGATTCAATCTACTTTAGCAAATACTCTTATACAAACGATCACCCCTTATCAGGAAATTTTTTCATCTCGAGAAATTTTATATTTTAAGATCGTTTTATTTCTATTGATTCTTCTTGTCATTGTATTTGGTGCAATCTATTATTTTTCAGATAAGAAAATATTCAGGCCATTTTTAAAAAAAATGACCCCAAAACCACTTCCAGTAAAATTTGACTATGAAAATAAACTAAATTTTATTCGCACCTACCATATTAAAAACCAGCTCTACAGAGAAGGTTGTTTTGAAATTTCTGCAACTCTAAAAACTTTTCTTGAAACAATTTATAAAAAAGATGTTGAAGAAATGACGGTAACCGAAATTGAAAAAAATCTTAGCGACAATAGTGCAAGAGAAATTTTAAGGTTACTGTCTAAGTATCAATTTCAAAAAACAAACACATCAAAAGAAAACTTTGAACAAATGTGCTCTCAAGCACTTTCCCTAATCAATGACAGAAAGAGATTTTTGCCAAAATGAATCTCTATTTTGAAACACCTCTTATTCTTCTAGGTTTATTAATAATTCCATTATTTTTTATTTATCGGGTTATAACACTAAAAAATGAATTCCTCAGATTTCCTGTAATTCAAGCCTACGAAAATAACAAATGGAAATTCCCTGTTATTTATATAAAACCAATTTTAGAATCTATTCTATTAGCACTATTTATCATAGGAGTTGCCTCTCCTTACTCTACATTGGAGAAGAAGGGATTTGAGGAGAAAGGCATAGACGTTAGCTTAGTACTTGATATTTCCGCAAGTATGCAGGCAAGCGATTTCAAACCAACTCGACTTGACTTTATGAAAGAAATCACCTTAGACTTTATTAAGCGAAGTAGCAAGAATAGGGTTAGTGTAATTGCATTTGCAGGTGTTGTATTTACTCAATCTTCACTTACAAACAACCATGAAATTTTAAACGAGCTAATCCAAAGCCTTTCATTTCATAGCATAGAGCATAATGAGAGTGGTGGAACTGCAATTGGAGATGCACTACTCACCTCTGCTGATCAACTGATAAAAAATAAGACTCACTCAAGAGATCAAGTAATTATCTTAATTACTGATGGAGAAAATACGACAGGAGTATCTCCACTACTCTCAGCAAAATATATTTATGATAATAAAATTCGATTGTATGTGATTGGGCTTGGAGGCATAGAAAATATCCCGGTCTATGTAAATAACAAACCTTATCTTACGCCATCAGGAAAAGTTCTTACAACCTCTCTTCAAGACGATGAGTTAAAAAATATTGCAAAAGAAGCATCAGGAAAATATTTTCATGCAAAAAACCAAAGTATCTTGACTGATATTTTTAATGAGCTTACCAAATTAGAAAGTACAGTTATTGAAGTAGAAGGTTACAAACAAAAAGTTTCAAAAAATATTTATATAGCCGGACTTAGCTTCCTAATTTTCCTATTCCTTCTTATTTTAAATTTTTCTATCAGGAGACCAATCAAATGATAGAATTTCAATCTCCCTATCTTCTCTATTTAATCATACCCTTTAGTTTCCTAATAGTATGGATATTGATTCAGACAAGAACTTCTGTTCTGTGGATTAATGCTAACGTATCCGAAAGATTTACAAATGTATTTACTTCTCTACAAAAATCCTACAAACTGTATTTCTATTTTCTTCTTGTTTACACTTCTGGAGTTTTATTAATCTTGGCTTTTGCAGATCCAGTAATTTCCGGCAAAGAAGAAGAGATAAAGTCTTCAGGTGAATTTATGATAATCATAGACGCATCTCAAAGTATGTGGGCAGGGGACACAATAGATCATCCAATTACAAAAAAAAAGCCTTACGACAGATTTTCTCAAAGCATAGAAGTTGCGCAAGATTTTATAGACCTATACCCAAATTATTTTTATGGAGTGATGAGCTTTAGCAATGAAGCAGTGATTCTTACCCCTCCTCAAAAAGATATAACTTTGGCAAAAACTATTATACAATCCATAAAAATTCATCGTTTTGAGTGGAGCGGAAGCAGCTATAAAAAAATATTTCAGAAATTAATAGACTTACTATCCAAATCAGATTCAAAGGATATCCAAATATTGCTTATAAGCGATGGAGAAATCGTAACAAGAGAAAAAGAAAACTATTTAGAGGAGTTAGAAACTTTAAAAAATTTCGGAGTCAGAATTCACGCTATTGGGATAGGCACGAAAAAAGGAGGCTCTATAAGATACTTCTTGCATTACTACGATATTCAAAACGAGGAAAATGAACATAGTAAAAATGATGACTCCACAGGAGAAAAAAAAGTTTATAGAAAGGAAGAAACTATAAAAAGTATCACTACAAAAAGAGAAGACAGGGATCTAAAAAATATCACAAGTTTTACTAAAGGCAAATATATAATTTTAGAAAATCACGAATACGTTGATGAATTTAAAAACTATCTAAAATTCAAAGATGGGAAAGTGATAAGAAAAAAATCATCCACAGAAAATAAAAGCATTTCTCGGTTCCTTATTGGAGCTTCATCTATTTTATTTATAATTTATTCTTTTATACTTTTTAGAAAAAAGAAATATATCTATGAAAACTAAAATAATAGTAGCTTCAAGCGGAATCATTCTCTTATTTATAATTATTTTTGGTATAAATTCACTAAGCTGTATCAAGGCAAATAAATTAAACGATAAAGGAATTATCGAGTCGTCTAAAAAAAATTTCACTGAATCCGATTTGAATTTTCAAAAATCTATTTCTTATAGATATAAAGAGCATATCCCTTTTACCAATCTTGGAATTAATTCAATGCAAAAAAAGGAATATTCCTTAGCACACGATTATTTTGAAAAAGTGTCAGAAATCGAAAGAGATTATCTTCCTGCAAAATTCAATGACGGGATCACTCTTTTTGAATGGGGAAAAAGCGAATTCAATCCTGAAAAATGCAATACAGAAAGAGTAATGATTTTTTGGAAAGAATCGCTTAGAGTATTTGAAGAAATTTCAAAAATGAAAGGCTTTTTTAAATTCCTTGATGACCCTCTGATTGAAAATTCCAACGAGAGCCTAAAAATTGTTCAGAACAGTATTGCAACACTGAAAGACAAATGCTTACAAGAGAAATCTAAGGGCGAAGATAAAAATGATGATTCAAAATCAAAATCGTCTGACAAAGAAAAATCCAAAGATTCACAAGACAAAAATCAAGATCTATCTGAAAGCAAAAAAGAAAATAGCAACAAAGAAAAAGAGCCTAAAAACCCAGAAGACTCAAACTCCCAAAATACAAAGAATAACGAAAAAAATGAAAACACAAATTCCAAAGAAAATGAAGATTCTTCTATAAATAAAAATAGCTCATTGAAACCAGTCAAGGAAAAAGAAAATCAGGAATCTAAAAATGATAATTCCCAAAACACAAAACAAAATAAAAATCAGGGTCAGGAAAACTCGAAAGATAAAGACTCACTAAGCAAGACGATTGCAGAAAAAATAAAAAATGTTCAAAATTTTTTAGAAAAACTAAATAATTCACTTTCTGATAACAGAGATGACATTTCTAAACAAAATAAAAAAAGAGAAAACGATAATAGTGAAAATACTCAAACAAAATCTGAGCAAAATAAAAAATTTTCAAACAACCCATCGTCCCGAAACTTAGAATCAGAAAACTCTCAAAACCCCAATCAGAAAAAATCCAACTATCCCGATGAGAAAAAAAACACTAACGAAGTTTCAGAAAATAAAAGAAATCCCAAAGACAATAACCAAAACCGAAACTCACACAATGAAGAATTGAGCCTCGATAGCTCAGAGACAGAAACAGAGCATAAGGAGCACGAATACGCTCAAAAATTACAAAAAAACGAAAAAGAACAATTAAAGAAAGAATTGGATAGAATCCAAAATTTAAGTAAGAAGCAAACCTACCACAGAACCAGAATGGAGCAATCTGGCAAAGAAATGACTACCCAAGAGCAACGAGAATTATTGAAAAATGCTCTAAAATAATACATTGACAGTATTCCAAGTTTTTGGAGACTGGCTTATATTGCAATTATAGCCGGCTTTATTAGCCGGAAATCAGGATGAATTATGAAAAGAACATATCAACCGAGTAAAATCAAAAGAGCTAGAACCCATGGATTTCGTTCCAGAATGGCAAGTGCAGCGGGAAGAGCCGTACTTTCCAGAAGGAGAAGAAAGGGTCGTCATAAGCTAACTGTTTCTGACGAAAAAACAGGGAAAAAATTCTAGGATTTATTGAATAAAAAGCCTTCGGCTCTGAAAAACAAAACAGAAATTAGTTTTATTTTTACAAAAGGAAAAAAAATTCAAAAATTTCCTATTAAGATTTTGTTTATAACTAACAAAACAACTTCAAACAGATTTCTGTTCTGTGCAGACCGCAGTGCTAAAAATGCAGTTGAACGAAACAGAATAAAACGTATGCAAAGATCTGTTATTCAAGAAATACAAGACGATATTCCCCAAGGATATGATATTGCAATTATCTGCAATGCAAATTTTACTAAATTGGAATATTCTGTTAGAGTAAAAAAAATAAAACAAGCCTTACTACTTTTAACTTATGAATAAATTAGCCATCCTTCTTATTAAAATTTATAAAACTTTTATTTCTCCTATTCTGCCGGGGGTGTGCAGATTTTATCCATCTTGTTCAGAGTATTCTTTGCAAGCGTATCAAAATTACAATTTTTTTATGGCGACCTATTTTACTATAAAGCGCATCCTCAGATGCAACCCACTATCCAAGGGATATTTTGATCCCTTGCCGTACGTATCCCAAAATTGCAAACATAAGGAACACAAATAATGGAAGACAGACAAAGCAGATTATTTTTAGCAGTACTACTGAGCCTCGGAGTCTGGATGGCTCTAAACTATTTCCTATTTCCGACTTTGCCGCCACCACCCAAGACTGCAGAAAAAAAAGAAACACTTAGCGAGACTGTTAAACCAAAAGATATAGAAAAACCAAAAGAAAAAGAAACTCTAAAAAAAGTTGATCTTTCCCCAATTTCAATTAACAAATCCGAAATCAAACAATTCTATTTAGCTACATCTTCTTTTTTAGTGCAGTTTTCTTCTCTTGGAGGAAGAATCGAAAAATTTTACATTCGTAACTACAAAGACTTAAATAATGAAGAAGTTCGAATCATAAAATCAGACAAAGAAATGATTGAGTTTCAGGGAAATCAGTATAAAGCAATCGAAATTTCCAGAGGAAAGGGTTTTGATTTTAACCCTTCTTTTACAAAAGATGAAATCGCTTCCTCTCCTTTTAATACACTGAATTTTATTTCAAATTTTGATGAACAAAACAAAACACTTACTTTTCAGGTTCTTTCACCTGATAAAAAATATTCAATTACAAAAGAATATAAATTTTTTCCAGAAGAAAACTATTTCAAATTTAAACTGACTATAAACAACAAAGATAAAAATACGATAGTTTTAGCTGACTCTAAGGATAACGTTTTTTTTAGATCATTCGGAAGCCTTGGACCCACTAGACCTGGAAATCATATCTTAGAAAAAGACCAAGTCCACTATTTCCGATTTTACTATTTGAACGGATCGTTTAAGGATATGATTGATGGTGTATCAGGGGAAGGATTTTTTTCTAACTTTTTCGGCAGCAAAAAAACTGAAGAAGAAAAACACTTTGAACTCATTTCTAACCCTTCTGATGGTTTAGATTTTCTTGGAACAGGTAGTCGGTATTTTATTGCAGTCTTAGACCCATTAAAGCATAAGCCTTCTGGAGTGTTATTAGACAACAGGAAAAATAACGATACCGGTGTTGTCGCCTCTTATGATAATATTACGATTGAATCAGGTAAATCTTATTCAATGGATTTTGGTGCTTATGTTGGTATCAGGGAAGCAGATGGAATGGCTTTTAGAGACAAAACTCTAAATCCTTTGGAAACCGAAAATACTCCCTTCTCCGGTCTAAGCGATAAATTAGACAAATCTTTCAACCAAGGTCTAACTACACCTTTTAGAAACGGTATAGTCTGGGTTCTAAAAAAACTTTATAAATACACTATCTCCAATTATGGTTGGAGTATAATTCTTTTTGCGATTCTATTCAAATTGGCTTTCTATCCTTTAAATCAGAAGCAAGCAGAGAGCATGAAAAAAATGCAAGAGCTAAGCCCGCAGATTAAAGAAATTAATGAGCGTTATGCGAAAGACCCAACTGTCAAACAACAGAAAATTATGGAGCTTTACAAAAAGAATGGCACAAACCCCATGAGTGGATGCTTACCAATGGTTATTCAAATTCCGATTTTTATTGCTCTCTATACTGCATTCAGTGATACTATCGAATTGTGGAGAACTCCATTCTTATGGATTTCAGATCTTAGCGAGCCGGACACTGTATATACTATTGCAGATTTTGGAATTGGAGTCATCAGTTTAAATATCCTTCCGCTTATCATGGTTAGTTCTCAAGCAATTCAAACAAAAATGACTTCTGTCTCTGCCGACCCTAATCAGAAAACGATGATGTATCTTATGCCTGTCATCATGCTTTACTTTTTCTGGTCTATGCCGTCCGGTGTGACTTTATACTGGACACTACAAAATTTTCTGTCCATCATTCAGCAGGTCTTGACGAATAAATTCGGACCTGAATCTAAAAAGAAATCTAAATAAATAGGAGAAAATATGCTAAATTACATATTTGAAACTGAAGCAAAATCAAAATCAGAAGCCGAGGAAATTACTTTAAAAACTTTACGACTGAATGATGAAGACGTAAAATTTGAGATAGTAGATTCAGGAAAAGGTGGGTTTCTCGGAATCACAAATAAAAAACCCGCTATTGTTCGAACCTTTATCAATTCAACAGATATTCCCGCAGAAAAAATTATTCATGGAATCACTATCACCATTCTAAAGAAAATGGGGATCGAAGCAGAAGTTGTAGGAATGGGAGATGTTGACGGAAAAATTTATATCGAATTGTCCAGTGACGAATCCGGAATCGTAATTGGAAAAAGAGGAAGTACGTTAGACGCGCTCCAATTTGTACTTAATCTAATGGTTGACTCTAAAATCAGACACGGCAGAAAGATAGTTTTAGACATTGAATCCTACAGAGACAAAAGAGAAATGGCACTGAAAAGACTCGGAAAATCTATCGCAAGTAGTGTCGCAAAAACAGGGAAATCCAAACTCTTAGAGCCTATGAATCCTTATGAAAGAAGAATTATACACATGACTCTTCAAGACGACTCAAGAGTCTTTACAAGAAGCGAAGGAAACGGTACATTTAAAAAAGTTCGAGTTATACCTTCTAAAGACAAACACAAGTACAAAGATTTAGAAAAAACAAAAAATCATTTCCCGGAAGATGCAGAATCTGATTTAGAATTTGATTGAAACAATAGCAGCAATATCAACATCCCAGATTCCGAGTGCAATCGGAATTATTCGAGTTAGTGGAAGTGAGACTATAAATGTTGCTACAAAAATATTAAAAAAAAATGGTCAAACTCTCACTTCTGAGTTTTTTGAAAAAAATAAAAGAAATGCTATTTATTGTGAGGTCTATGAAAAAGATAAAATCTTAGACCAAGTAATAGCAATTTGGTATAAGGCTCCAAATTCATTTACAGGAGAAGACCTTTTAGAGATTAGCCTTCATGGAAATCCGATTCTACTCAATTCAGTGTTGGATTTAATTTTTCAGCTCCATGTTCGACCTGCGGAAAAAGGAGAATTTTCCAAGAGGGCGTATCTTAACGGAAAAATTTCTATCAGTGAGGCAGAAGCAATCGGGAGACTCATCTCAGCCAGATCCAAGTTCGAGTTAGAACTCTCACAAAAAAATCTAACCGGAGAAATGAGCAGACTAACGTCCCGAATTAGAAGCGGAATGATTTCTCTAAAAAGCGAATACGAAGCAGAAATTGATTTTTCTACAGAAGACTTGACTTACGAATCTATGGAAGAGAGAAAAGAAAGAATTCATGCGATTCTAAACATTTGCAAGGAAACTTTAAGAAAGTCAGAAATAGCCAACAAGATTATTTCTACAACAAAAGTAGTTATCTATGGCGCTCCCAATACCGGGAAGTCGAGTTTACTAAACTGTATTATAGGTAAAGACCGTGCAATCATATCCGAAATCCCCGGCACTACCAGAGACTTTATTTCTGAACAAATCTATTTAGAGGGAATCCCAATTGAATTGGTCGATACAGCAGGAATCAGAGAAACTTCAGATACAATAGAAAAAGCAGGCATCGAAAAAAGTGAAAAAGAGTTTTCCAATGCCAACATCCGATTGTTTCTAATAGATACGTCATGCGAAATAGACTGGAGAAAATTTCTTTCTGACAACAAAGAAAAACTCACCAACTCAATACTTGTCGCAAATAAAATAGACATTCGAAGTCCTTCGTACGACCAAAAAATATTTTTAGACCAAACTCATTTTGACTGTATTGAAATCTCCTGTAAAAAAAGAATAGGAATTGATACACTGATTCAAAAAATTACCGAAAAACTAAAAAAGAACGAGCCGACGGAAGACTATGTTCTAATCGAAGAAAGAATTAAACACCACATAAGTAGAATTATATTTCACCTAGAAAATACTTTTGAACTTATCCAAAAAAATGCCCCTCCGGAAATCACCGTTAAAGAAATTGATTATGCAATTTTAGAGACAGGAAAAATCAACGGAAAAATTGAAACTGAGGAAATCTTAGGTAGAATTTTCAGCAAGTTTTGTGTAGGAAAATAAAATTCAACTTTTTTAATTCAATTTTTGTATTGCTTTAAAAGTTTCTCTGTAATCGTTCTTTGCATTCCAAACTATAAATCCGTTGCTATTGCTTTCTTTGGCGGCTTTCATTTGTGCCAAGATATAATCCTTTAAATCTAATTTAGAGCCTTTGATCGACATAGAAAAACCTTGAATGTAAGGCACGACTCTTGTATCTTTTTTAGATCTCTTAAAAGAATTCACAACTCCGTCGAAAACTGTTTTGTATGGATTGTTAATTTTTTTTCTATCTCCATAAAAATGAGATGGATAAAGCATCGGATAGAGTACGTCAACCGATATTGAAAACCTTTCTAAGTTTTGCCCTATCCTATCGTGCTTTACAAATGGAATTCTCCCAAAAATATCCGCACCGAACAACAAATCTTTATTACAACCCCTCCCAGCAGTTTTTAATTCCTCTATAAATTTTTCTATATTCAGATATTTTTTTCCGATATTCAAACCCTTGTGGTTTGTATCTGAATATCTTATATAATCAAATTGGATTTCTTGAAACCCGGATTCACATGCAAACACAACCGCACTTTTTAGAGCATCTTTTTTTTTCTGTGATGGCTGTTCTGTTTTCAAACCACCATCAAAATTAACAACTCTTGCAATTGTATAAATTTTATCCTTATGAATATCGTCTAAAATTTTTTTTGGGATAGCCTTAGGTTGAACATCTATTACTAAAGTATTGATTCCAAATAGCTTAACTTTTTTCCGAATCTCGGAAAATTTCTCTTTATCAAACAAAGTCTGGTTTGTAATATAAATTCCTTGAATGTACTTTGGCAAATTTTCCGGGAACTTTTTTTCTTTTTCTTCCTTCTTGATTTTTATAATAGGTTCTTCTTCTTTTTTTGAAAGACTTTCGTTTTGTTTCTCTTCTGCCGATTTTTCAATTTTCAAATCTTCTTTTTTTTCAATACTTTTTTTTATTTCGGTAGGTTTTGTCGCTTTCTCTATTTTTACTACGACTTCTTTTTCTTTCGATTGAATTTTGGGCTCTTTTGTTTTTTCTTTTTTTGAAATCTCTTCCTTGGATTGAGTCCTAGATTTTAAAGGATTGAGTTCCTTTTTTATTTGTTCATTTTTTTTATGGTGTTTTTTGGGTTGAATATCAGAATTTTCTTTTTCAATAATATTTTTATTTTGTATATCATTGGGTAATAAATTTACTATAGCTCCACTTTCGTCTTTTTCCGGTTTATTAAAAATATTTTTTTCAATTTCAGGAAAAGGAAGCTCTATGCCTATATCTCTTTTTGCCAATAATTCAGACGATATAGAATTTTCAAAGTAAACTGACTTCTGGGCATCTAAAAATGATGTCACGAGTATCGCACTTAAAAAGAAAAATACACTCAGAAGAAACTTGATTATTGTAGCAAAAATTTGTTTCATTAGTAAAAGTATCGGTGATTTATTATATTTTTTCTTGCAAAAACTTAGTGCCTGATCTATAATTGACCGAAATGAAATCTGGTAAAATCAAGCTCCCCTCAAATAGCCTTGAAATAATCGACCTATTAAAAAAAGAATCTGAAGGTATTTTCACGAAAGAAGTCTTCGAAGAATTCGAAAAAAGAGCCAAAGCAAACGATAAAGATGTCTGGTCGGCGATTTATCAAATTATGAGAGATGCTGATTCAGGAAAACTCATTTGGGCTTTACACAATAAGCTACTATCAGGAATATTTTATGCTCTAAGTCATATCGGAGACAGTCAGGCGTACCGGATTGTTATAAATTATATCAAGTCGATGGATAGGGGAATTCCAATCGGTGCAATTGAATTGGTTTCGGGACTTCTACCTTCATTTAGCGATATAGACGTGGGTGAACTTCTTGAACTCGCAAATTCCAACGATGAATACAAATCTTCATTTGGGGTAATTGCCTTATCCAAACTATTAGTGGAAAATAGACTTACCGAAGAAGAAAAATTAAAGTTAGAATCAATATTAAAAAATTATAAAAATACTAAGCACTATTTAGATGATTATGTAGAAGGAACTCTTGCCTATTTAGAAGATTCGAGAACAGGGGTGAGTTTTTTTGAAACTTCTGATCTTGAATCCTTAATCTCAGGATAAGAGCTTCCGATTTCGACTTCTTAAAATTACAAAAAATACAATCAAGTAAATATAGAAAAAAATAATTCCAAATGGAATCACCAATGTGAATGCAGGTTTCCAAATATGCACAAATACCATTGTGGAGATAAGCCCAAAAAATAGAGCAAAAAGTATGCCTTTTGGGTGAAGGAAAACTTTGGTGCGCTTACTAAAATACACTCCAAGAAAAAATAATCCTATCATCGGACCAAAAGTAAAGGATGCAATTTTTAAACCTAATTCGAGTAGTCCTTCTTGGTAGTTTCCAGATAAATAAAAAGGAAATAGGGAACTAAAAAATAACAATACACTCCAAAAGAGACTGGCAAGTCTGGAATCTTTTACATTAATATCTCCGGACTCAACTGAAGTACTTTTTATATCCACAAGAAAAGAAAGAGAAAGTGAATTGATTGTACTGGATAGAGTGGACATAGCACTTGCTAAAATTGCAGAGATAATCAACCCTAAGATACCTGTAGGAATATTCTCTAAAATATACTTTGAGAAAACCTTATCCGGTATAAGGTCAGTATTTTTATAAAAATAAAATAGCATGAAACCAATTGAAAGAAATAATACAAATTGTAAGAGCACCAAGATACCTGATCCGATTAAAGCAAGTCTTCCCTCTTCTTTTGTTTTGCAAGCAAGAATTCTCTGAGCAATCATCTGATCTACTCCATGCGATCCAATAGAAATCAAAGCTCCTCCGAAAAATGCGTTTAAAAAAAAGTAAGGCTCTTTGAATAAATTCTCGTAATCAAAATGAAAAATTTTCAGCTTACTATCCGAAATACCTTTGGAAAACAAACCGGTAAAAGTTTCGGAGTTTAAAAGAGAGTTTGAAATTAAATAAAAAGCAAAAACTCCTCCTGCGATATACACAAAAAATTGAAAAGAGTCAGTCAGCACAATAGATTTGAAACCACCAAATACCGTGTAAAGAGAGGTAGCAATTGTAATTAATAATAAGGTCATAATTCCAATAGAGTGTTCACTAAAATCCGGTAAGAATGCTTTTAAAAGAAGTGCGATAGGAATAGAGGTAACGTACAGTCTCACCCCATCTCCCAATACTCTTGTAATCAAAAATATAGAAGACATCGCTTTTTGAACCGACTTACCAAAACGAATCCCGACCCATTCATAAACAGTTGAATATTCCCCCTTAAAATACATTGGAAGAATTACATAGCCTACAAATGCTCTGCCCGCAATATATCCGAATACAATCTGTAAAAAGGCAAAGTTAGACTTAAAAGACATTCCCGGAACGCTTAAAAAAGTGAGAGAAGATGTTTCCGTCGCAACTATAGAAAGCATTATCCAAGGCCACGACATATTCTTTCCAGCTAAAAAGAAATCTTTTGAGGTACTGGTATTTTTTGTTCTATATATAAATCCAATATACAAAACAAATCCAAAATATCCTATTATCACAAATACATCAATTATAGTAAAATTCATTGCCCCTCATTCAATTTGATTTCTTTGTTTTTTTGAAGATTCTATTTTTTAAGTAGTCCAAATTAAATTCAAATTTCTTCCTAAACATTTTCTTCTGTGACTAAAAAAATTATTATCCTCGTAAGTACAAATTCCTAAATCATAAAAATGAAACGAACAAGGCAAGTTCTCTAATTTTTCATTCACGTATTCTTTCACACCTAACTTGAACCCATCAGTAAATTTTTGAAGAGAGTTTACACCGTCTTGAAAATATACTGCAACGTCTTCCTGTACTGTATAATTTTTCATAGATATACTTGGACCGAATAAAATATTCCAAAAAGAAATCTCAGGCATTTCAATCTTCATTTTTAAAAAAAAGTCTTCTACAAAATGCAAACTCGCACCCTTCCAACCGATATGCAAAACTCCAAAAACAGGATTTGTATCTGACCAAAAAAACAATGGGAGACAATCTGCAGTTTTTATATACAAAAGATGACTCGTGTGGTAGCTACACAAGCCATCTCCCTCCTCTTCTGTATTGGATTGCAATTCAGAGCTATTCAGAATTCTACCACCATGAACTTGCCTTGCAGAATACATTTTGTCGTGTGGATGATTTACAGCGTTATGAATAAAATCTCTAATGCCTATAAATTGCGTATTTTCCATTTTGGAATTGTTATCAATTTTCCAATCCGATTGACCTAAAATTTGTATATGAATTTTACCATATTCAGTTTGAAATTTTTTCAATACCATAATGCCATTAGAATTTCACTCTAAGAAAAAAAAACCAATTAAAGAAAATTTATCATAAACGATTTTTTTATGTAGAAATTTTTCTACCCATCTTAAATCTAATTTTTCAGATAAGAAATCTATGCCAAAAGAAACTAAAGTAAAAATTTGCGGGATCATGGATATAGACACAGCCGTGTTTTGTGCGCAAGAAGGAGCTGATTTTATTGGCTTAAATTTTTCTCCAAAAAGCCCGCGAAAAATCTCGTTGTCAACTGCTTTAGAAATTTTAAATTCGATCCAAGAATATTTTAAGCACTCCGAAAAGAAAAATATGAAAATAGTAAATCTGTTTTTCGAAAATACCTCCGAAGAAATTTATTCAACCTGCAATCAAATACAGTGTGACTATGTTCAGTTGATTGCCGAAGACAAATTTATAAAAACAGAAACCTTGAAGTTAGACACTCCTATAATTTATTCTATTGGAGTACAAAACTCAATTTCAGACAGCGATTTAACTCAATTTCGAACTGAGCTACTTATTTTAGATACTTACACAAAAGGAGAAGGTGGAGGAGCAGGAAAGACTTTTGACTGGAGTCATATCAAGGACGTTAGGAGAAATTACTTTCTTGCAGGTGGGCTAACTCCTGAAAATGTAGCTGAAGCCGTGAAGTTGTTAAAGCCATTTGGAGTAGATGTTGCAAGTGGAGTAGAAAGGACAAGAGGAATAAAAGACAAGGAGAAAATTAGCACATTTATCAAAAATGCAAAAAGATTCTGAAGCACTAAACACTCCGGCAATGAAGCAATTTCTTGAAATTAAATCAAGATACCCTGATGGAATTTTATTTTTTCGTATGGGAGATTTTTATGAAATGTTTTTAGATGACGCAATTATCGCTTCCTCTATTTTAGATATCGCACTCACTAAAAGACAAAATCAAATACCCATGTGTGGACTCCCCTATCATGCAGCCGATAACTATATTTCAAGACTCCTAAGTGCAGGCAAAAAAATAGTTATCTGTGAGCAAAAGAAAACTGACGGAAATACAAAATTACTTTCAAGAGAAGTTGTAAGAGTGGTTTCTCCTGGAACAGTTATAGAAGACAACCTTCTTTCGGGTTATCAGAACAACTTCTTATGTGCTATTTTTTTTTCCACCAAATATAATTTCTTAGCTTTGGCTGATATTTCTACGTCTGAATTAGAGTATATAAAAATACACTCAGATAATATAATCAAACTCAAATCTTATATTTTTAAATTTTCTCCTAAGGAAATAGTAATTCTGAATTCTCAAAAGAATATCTGGGATATAAATTTTCCGAATGAGATGGCAATGGTCTCTATTTTAAACGATCCCATTTTAGAAAAAGATTCTTTAGAGAATATGAATGATTTTACCTTAATAGAGAAAATTCTCAAAGCCTATTTGAATTTTAATTATCAAAATATTGATTTTACTTTTAACAATCCAAAGTTCATGGACGAAACAGAAACTTTAGAAATAGACGAAGATACGGTGAGAAATCTAAACTTAGTTGAAGGACAAAACGAAAAAGACCACTCCCTATTTTCTATACTGAATAAATGCAAAACTCAAAAAGGAAAACGAGTCTTAAAGAAAAAAATTCTTTTTCCTACCCGATCTCTAAATCTAATCCATGATCAATGGAAAAAAATCCAAAAGTTTGAACAAAACAAAAGAGTAAAAAACGAAATCAAAAATCTACTCTCAGAAATTTCCGACTTAGAAAGAATACTCTCTAGGTTTAGAGGACAAAAAGCCCTTCCGAGAGATTTTCGTACAATCATTCAAAACATAGAGACCGGATTTTTGATTTCAAAAAATTTGAATGAAATAGACTATCCATTTCAGTTTCCTGTTTCCAATTTAGATAAATTAAAAAATTATATCCAAGAAAGATTACACGAAGGAGAGATTCCAGTTGTACTAGGAAATGGAATTTTTCTTAAATCGGGCTTTAATGAAAAATTGGATAAATCTAGAGAGGCGAAAACGAAAGGAAAAGATTGGATCATTGAGTTAGAAGAAAAAGAAAAAATTTCTACTGGTCTTAGCACTTTAAAAATTCGTTACAACAAAATCGTTGGGTATTTTGTCGAGTTGTCCAGAGCACAAGGAATGTCAGCTCCAAAAAAATATTTAAAAAAGCAAACCTTAGTTACCTCTGAAAGATTTACATTCCCTGAGTTAGAAGAAATCGAAAGAACAATTTTAAGTGCAGACACCGATATACAAGAAATTGAAAAAGAAGAATTTGACCGAATGGTCACAAAAGTGCTTTCTGAATCTCACTCTATTCTTTCACTTTCTGAAGAGCTTGGTGAATTAGACTACACACTTTCTCTCTCTTTGTGCAAAGATGAATATAGATGGATTCGCCCGGAAGTAAACGACCAAGGAAAACTCAGTATTACAAACTCAAGACACCCTGTTGTAGAAAACTATCTTCCAATTGGGGAAAAATTTATTTCAAATGACTTAGACTTAGACAGAGAGAAAAATGCTATCGCCATTCTTACCGGACCCAACATGGCAGGAAAATCTACCTTTATGCGTCAAATTGCAATCAACCAAATTTTATTTCAAATTGGATCGTACGTTGCAGCGAGTAACGCAAATCTTTCTATTGTTGATAAATTATTTACAAGAATCGGTTCAGGGGATAATCTAACAGAGGGAGAGTCCACATTTTTTTTGGAGATGAAAGAAACTGCGTATATCCTAAACAACAAAACTTCGGAGAGTTTAATTTTATTTGATGAAGTAGGAAGGGGAACTTCAACTTACGATGGCTTGAGTATAGCATGGTCAATTTTGGAATTTTTGAGTAAAAATAAGATAAACGAAGTTAGAACAAAAACTATTTTTGCAACCCACTACCATGAGTTGACTGAATTAGACAGAGAAGAAGGAATCTTTAATTTGTATTTAGACACAACGGATAAAGATAATGAGGTTATATTCTTAAAAAAAGTAAAAAAAGGAAAAGCAAAAAAATCTTTTGGTATCTATGTAGCCAAGATTGCAGGAATCCCTTTAGAAATTATAGAAAGAGCAAGAGATATTTTAATTGGACTAGAATCTAAAAAACGCGAAATCAAATTTCACTCTACCACCGAGCAATTGTTATTCCCAACAAAAAACGATGACCAAAATCCTTCTACAAAAGAAATACTAAAAACATTAGAGCAATTGAATCTAAATGAGACAACCCCTTTGGACTCTATGAAAATCTTAGAAAAACTTGTCAGACTATCGAAGGAATAAGGGTTTACAAAAGTGGCCGAATGAGACGACCCCAGACTCCATATCCTTTTTCGTTGAAATGAATTTTATCTCCGGGTCTGGTAAACTCTTCCTTGATAATAGGTAAATCCTTTTCTCTCATTTCACTCCAAGCATCAACAAAATATAAAGATGAAAACTTCTTAGGGAGACCGGATAAAAATAGATTGTAAACGGGCACAATAGAATTTAAGGAAATATTTTTTGTAGGAGGGACTGAAATAAAAATGATTTTTACAGCAGGGCCTTCCTTACGAATTTTTTCGATTAGAGTTAAAATATTTTTTTCAAGATAGGATAGACATTTTCCGTTTATCAGATCGTTTCCACCAATTTCAATAATTATGGTTTTAGGGTTTAGATTGAGTACGTTATCCGAAATCCTTTCGATGAGTAAATCACTCATATCTCCACCGATTCCTCTTTGAACAATACTGACTCCGGGAAATTCTTGTTTTACTAACTCCGGTAAAAATAGGTGAACTAAACTATTGCCCACAATGACTACATCCGAATTTTTTATTTTTTTATTTTCTTCTCTGTATGTGGCTCTTACTAAATTCCAAATTGTGTGAAAGGCTTCAAATTTAGCTGCATCGTGCCAGCCTGATTTATCCGAGCACTGAAATTCAGTTGAGTAGTAATTATAATTGTCTTTTTGAAAAATACGATTGAAGGATGAACACCCTAAGGATAAAGAAAAAACAACAAAAAAAAGAATTAGTCTATTTGCCATCATCCGTAGGTTCATTCATTCTAAACCTTTTGTGCCAATCTGCAATTTGAGACTGAACATACTCGTCAGTATCACAAATTCTAAATTCAATCGGGTTATTGGTATTTGTATCAATAAGTTTCGCTTCAATATAACCGTTTTTTAGTTTATTGATTTCGATTTTATATTTCATATTCTTTCTCCAATAATCTCCTAAAAACCATTATTTTTTTTATAAGATTTAATTCAATAATTAGACATGTCTAATTTTCTAAATTTTATTAAATATTTATTCATAAAATTTTGAAATTTCGATAGAATTTTAAATTTTTCTCCTATTCCCTTTTATTTCTTAAAAAAAAGTGCTTTAATAGAATTTTCTATGACGCTACTGCCCAGTCCTTTGATAGCAAAGAGCCGGGCAACGCTAGTAAATGTCGATTTTTCTAAGTATTTCATCGTATCTATTTCCAAGAAAGACTTTTTGCAGACGCGTCATCTATTAAAGCATTTTTCAAATTATTTTATTTCTTCTATTATCGTTTTAGACCAAGCACTTCCTGAATCATCTGATCTGATGTTGTAATCGTTCTAGAGTTTGCTTGAAACCCTCTTTGAGTTACAATCATGTCTGTAAACTGATCAGAAAGATCTACATTTGACATTTCTAACAGACCCGCATTAATTTTTCCTCTACCTGCAATTCCACTTTCACCGATATTAGGCTCACCTGAGTTTATGGAATAGCTAAACATGGTATCTCCGGCTTTATTCAATCCGGCAGGATTTGTAAATGTAGCCATTGCAATTCTTGCTAAGGGCTGCTTCACTCCATTTGAAAAAACTCCAGTAATTGTTCCAGAATTATCTATAGAGAATGATTCCATATAACCCATAGGGTAGCCGTCTTGCTTTACCGCCTTTGTAGTAAAGTCAGAAGAAAACTGAGTAACACCTGTAATCTTGTTGGCTTCACCTAAATTTAAAGAAAAAGTTTGAACAGCAGGATTTCCATCAATCCGAAATGATACGTTAGCCGACAGCTTTCCGGTATTTTGCGTGTCTGTTCCATCACCAACCGATACAAGTTTGCCATCGGGAGAAAATCCAAGTTCGATTTCTGTATTTCCGGGCACTTGTGTATTTTGTCCACCTGTCGCAGCGACATCAATCGAAACCTGAGAGGCTTCATTTAAAGATACTCTTGCTTTCCAAACATTATCCCTAACCTTCCACATCTCCATTCTGAGTTGCCTTTCATTTCCTTGATCATCAAACACATTAATGGAAGTAACATGCCCTCTTCTTTTTTTTGGATCGGGGTCATTTATAAATTTCAAACGATCTTCTTCTGTGGCATCTGATGGAACAGATAGAACAGATGAATTTAAGTTAGATTGAAAATCTACCTGCTTAGTTGCCTTAGCGGCTTCTTTGGAGTATAGTGGAATTACAATGTCTTCTACTGATGCAGATGAATTGATAAATTTATTTCCATTCTCATCCAAACGACTGTTCCATCCTTGTACCTTTAAACCATTGGCAGGGTTCACATAGTTCCCATTTTTATCCACGTTGAATGAGCCTGCGCGAGTATAAAAAGATTTATCTCCATCTTTCACGATAAAAAATCCCTCACCAGAAACTGCAACGTCAGTGTTCTTTCCTGTTGTTTGCAAAGCTCCTTGAGTCATAATTTTATCAATCGTTGCAATTAGAGCACCAAGCCCTACCTGATGAGGGTTCACACCACCAATGTTTTCCTTTGGCTCAGATGCGCCCATAAGCTCTTGTGAAATCATGTCTTGAAACGTGACTCTTTCCGTTTTAAACCCATGGGTGTTTACATTCGAAATATTATTTCCAATCACATCCATTCTTACCTGATGGTTTTTTAATCCAGACACTCCGGAATAAAGAGATCTCATCATAAATTTTTACCTCTCCAAAATTTTTTATTTTTATTCATATATTTTTCCACTAGAATTGTTTTTGCCCGGGAAGTTCCAATCTTCCAAAGTTTTCTCTTTTAAATTATTGGAACTTTCATTTGCTTCATTCACTTTAGCGTCTTCTTTCATAACTTCAGTTTTCTCTCTCCCTTGAGTTTGGACGTTAGGCGACTTTGGGTCGTGTTTATCAGATTTAGGAAACGATACCGAAACAGGTTTTTCTTCTTTGTTTAATATTGCAGGATCAGAAATGAGAGTAATCTGATTTACATCGATTGTTTTCCCGTTTACACGGACAAAAGTTTTTCCATCCGAATCAAAAAATAAAGCTCCCGCTATACCAACAATACTTTCGCCATTCACAAAATCAGGACCGGACACTATTTTCCCTACTAAAGAATAGCTCTGCCTTGACTCCATCTTAGAAATTCCAGAAGAAATATTTTTCATTTGCTCTAGACTGGAGAATTGCGCCATCTGTGCAATAAAATCTTGATCTTTCACAGGGCTTGTAGGGTCTTGATGGGACAATTGTGTGATTAGAAGTTTCAGAAAATCATCCTTTCCAAGTTGCTTTTGACCGGATCGAATTTCGATTCCTTTCAACCCTCCCTTTTCTTCCTTATCTAAATTCTCAAGATGTTTTTTTAGATCGAATCTTTTATCCGAATCTAAATACCTAGCTCTTGCTGCTTCAGAATTTTGAGTTGTTTGTATATCAGGCATGAATTATTTCTCCAAGGAATTAAATTTTTATATCCAAAATATTTGAAGAAAGTGATTCAACCAGAATGCCATTTTCTTCTATAGATTTTTCTTGTAGTTTATTGTTACCTCTAAAACTACCCTCTTTTTCTTCTGCAAAGTTATCGTCTTTTGCAAAATTCATAAAATTCCCATTGCCACCTACTTCTATCTGAAGATTGTCTAAACTCAAACCAACAGATTTCAACTCAATTTTTAGATTTGCCATTTCAGTAGCTACCGCAGCTTTTACGGTTTCTGATTCCACCACGATTTTTCCTTCTACTCTGTTTTTTTCAATTGTTACATTCAATAAAACTTTTCCCAGTTCCTTTGGATGTAAAGATACTTGTGCAGAGCTTTTTCCATTTTCAACAATATGCACTTTCGCCTGACGCACTAAATTATTCAGTGACTTCTGAAACTTTTCAGATTTCAACATCTCTTCATTGGGTTGTATTTTTTGTGTCGATTTGTCCTTCAAAGACACGGTACTATGAAAAAAGAACTGACCCGATCTTTTATCGTCAAAACTACCTCTTTCTTTTTCATTAGATGAATTAAAATCTTTTAAGGAGTTTATGCCTTTGGCTTCCAAGTTTTCTGACTTCACTCTCTCAGAATTGTGTATTTCTTCTTTTTCTCTTTTAATTTGCCATTTCGATTTATCTAAAAATGAAACATTTACTTCTTTTTCAGGTGTATTATTCTTTTTTTCAGATGCACCATTCTCTATGAGTGATTTTTCTTCTTGGAGTTTTTCCGATTTCATCTCAATTGTTTTTGATTCATCTTCACTGTCTAAAAAATCGTTTAACCCTTCGTTGTTCTTTGGAGAAGAAATATCTTGCTTAAATGATATTTTTATGGTTTCTGAATTATTCGGATTTTCTCTATGTTCAAATTCATCTATAGATTCTTCACCTGCAATTGAATCATTTGAAAAATCCTTTTCGAGAATTTCCTGCGAATATTGAAAAAGTTCTAAATTGAAAAACCGAGGATCATCTATTAAAAAATCGTCTTCATTTTCTGAATCTTCAAATTCTGAAATTGTTTCGTCGGAAATGTTATTATCTATTTTTATTTCATCTGTCTTAGAGACTTTTTTTTCAAACAACAGATTCTCTACAAATTCTCGAAAATCAAATTGCTTTTCCTGTTTTGACTCTGACTTCTCTAAGTTTTCAGAAGGCTCTTTTGCCACCAGTACCTCAGTCAATTTAGATGCAGCCTTTTCAATCTGTCCTTTAAAAATAGAATATCTATTTTGTTTAGAATTTGTTTTTTCTTCTTTCTCTTCTTCTAATGTGTCAGGTTTATCATCAGAGGAAGTTTCTGTTTTTTTATTTTCTATTTCTTCTTTTTTGACTATAGGATTCTCTAAGTTTTCAAACTCGTGTTTTTCATTAGAAAGTCTTTCATTTGCTTTTATATTAGTATCGCTAATAAGTATTTGTGCAGAGGACTGAATATTTTTTAGTATATTTAAAAAAGAACTATTTCCAGAATTCTCTTTTTTTAATTGTGATGATGGAAGAGCTTCTTCCTTTTTCAAAAAATCTGAATGACCAACTTCCCTTACAAGGCTCATAACGATCTCCCTTAAAGAACATCGTTATTTCTCAAAAAATCTTTAAATATTTATCTTCCTGTTTATAAATACTATGTCTCATCTTAAAAAAAAATACAAACTTATCTTATTGCCCTTCCGAACATTTTTTGCTTTCTACCAAAATTACTGGAAGTCTCATTTTTTTTTCTTGAATTGTAAATTTCCTATGTTTTAAAAACACCCCACACAACCGAAAACCGTACCCCACCTTTGCACCGTTTATTAATTCCGGGTCATAAGACTCAATCACTACCGGGTTCTTCAAATTCTTTGCCATTACAAATCGAACAGATTGACCCGAATACAATACATGAATAACCTCTCCTTCAACCTCAATAATTTTTCCTTTAGCTAATTTAAAGTTATTATAAACACTATCGCTCATAGTAACTTTTTGCAAGGGCGTTTTCTTCTCTGAATATAGTAAAGTTTGAAATATAAGAATTCCAAATATAAGTTTTACAACCGTTTTCAATTTGATTTATTTTCCTCGCTACTAAAACTGATCTTTTCATCCACTACTTTATCAGACTCACTATCCAACCATTTATTTGTAATCACCGACCTTCTCTCAGGTGTAAATAATGTTAATAGATATGTAGTGATCGTTTGTTTTCCCTCTTCTTCTGCGTCTTTATCCATCTGTTTAAACACATCGATAATGTCGCTGTCCGGCCAATTTTTTAACATCCCTACCGCAGAATCTGGAGGCATGTTAGCAACCTTATTCGCTAACACTTTAATTTTATTCTTTCTAGAATTTTCAGCCTCTTCTTTTTCTTTGACTTCTTTTTCTTTTTGACGAATTCCGAGTTTCATTTGCTCTAATTTTTCACTTTCTGCTTCTAATTTCTCTTTTTCCATCGCAAGTGATTTTCTGATATTTTCAACTTCTTCAATTTCTTCAGATAATCTTTCTTTACTCTTCCGTATTTCTATTTTTTCAATTTCAGTGGGAGACTCTTCATCTTGATTTACTATGGCAGGTTTCTTGGACAAAAATGGAAATATCTCATCTGCATTGATCACTTGAAAGTAATCAAATACAAAAAATCCAATTGATATTAAAAATAAAATTAATACAATTAAATAGAATGCTCTTGCTTTTTCAGTAATTCCACTCATACGCTATCTCCTTATAACTATTCAGTTTTAAATTTTGAATCCATTTTTGATATTTTTCTATGAAGCTCTGCTACATTGGAATCCAAAGAAACAAGAGATTTTTTTAAAACTTCTGTTTCAGTAAGATTTTTTTCAAAAAGTTTCCAAAAAGCCCCACGATTTTCTGACGAATTATGCAAATCTATTGTAGAGTTTTTGTAACTCACTTGATTCTTTTTTTGTAAATTCTCGCTCATGGTCATCTGACTCTTCTGTCGCAGATCCGACAAAACCGAAAAATTTATCCTTGTTATCTCCATTTGGCTTTCTCCTTAATGCACTTATCGTGTTGAATTCTTCAGTTTCATTTCTTTCAACTTTAGAAACCATATCATTGAATTCTTTAATTTTTTTCTCTTTTAGTATTTCTATGATTCTGACTTGCTTGATCGCTTCATTTACTTCTATTCTTGCTTGATTCAAAGCAGAATTCTGTTTTTCTATTTCCACAAAATAGTTTTCAATTTCTACGTACAGCCTTTTCATATAGGCATCGAACGCTCGAAAATTAGTTAGGTCGGCTCCTGCTTGTACAGATTCATTTAATTGCATTCTGGATATTTCAATTTCTTTTTCATTTTCCTGAATCTGCAATTTATATGAATTCACTACACTTACAATTTCTGCAAGTGCCCGGAACTTTTCATCCAACTTCATTTTCCTAAGTCTCAAAACAGTTTCTAAATGGAATTTAAACTTCTTCAAAATACTTCTTCCTTGTTCTCTTTAAATATATTTTTGAGAGAGGAAAGTGTTGCTGTATAAGAACTTCTTTCTTCGATTTTTTGTTTTAAAAACTCGTCTATGATGTTTTTTTTCTCAATTGAAATGTCTGTCTTTGGATCAGAGCCTTTCACATAAGCATTTAACTTAATCAACTCTTCACTATTCTCATAAATGGAAATCAACTCTCTTGTTAAACCTGCAAACATCAGTTGTTCTTCCGATACAATTCGCGGCATTACTCTTGAAATTGAAGCCGGAATATCAATAGCAGGATAGTGATTTTTCTCTGCGAGTTTTCTTGTCAAAACTATATGCCCGTCCAAAAGCCCCCTCACTGCATCTGCAATTGGATCATTCATTTCATCCGGTTCTGTCAAGATTGTATAGAATGAAGTAATTGTTCCACCTGTCTTTGAAGTTCCTGTTCTCTCTACTAATTTTGCCAATTTTGCAAATACACTCGGACCAAATCCTCTTGTAATTACAGGCTCTCCATAAGACGCACCGATTTCTCTGTTGGCTTGTGCAAATCTTGTCAATGAGTCCATGAGTAGATTGACATGAAGCCCTTTGTCTCTGAAATATTCTGCTATGGAAGTTGCTATCAGTGCACTGTTCATTTGTTGAATTTTTGGATTATCCGAGGTTGCAATTACTACTACCGATTTTTTTAAAGACTCTCTTCCCAAATCTACTTCCAAGAATTCATTTACTTCTTTTCCACGCTCTCCAATAAGCGAAATCACGTTCACATCTGCATCTGTGTATCTTGCAATCATTCCGAGTAAGCTGGATTTCCCTACACCCGAACCCGAAAAAATTCCAATTCTTTGCCCCCTGCCTACAGTTAGGATTCCGTCTATCGCACGAATCCCAGTTGATAAAATATTTTTAATAATTGGTCTTTCAAGAGGATTGGCTACATCGTTATCAGGAAGCCTTTCTTCGTTAGTAAAAATTAACCCCTTCCCGTCAATCGGTTTGCCTGCCCCGTTCAAAACCCTTCCCAAAAGCTCATCTCCAACATTTACAAGTAGTTTTTTTCCTGAGGAAAAAACAAAAGCCTTAGGAAAAACTCCCTCTACTTCACCAAAAGGCATAAGTGTATATTTATGACCGTCAAATCCTATAATCTCACACTGTAGATAACCCTTTTTGTCAAATTTTTCGACATCCATAATTTCACCAATTCTTGAATCTGGTGGACCTTGAGAGTAAATTACGTTTCCGACCACTTCAACTACCTGCCCGCTTTTCCGAATAGTTTCAGTTTTGTCTAAAACCAATTGGTATTTGGAGAGCACATCTACTTTTTCTGTAAATTTTTTCTCAATCATTCGGGTTTATGTCTCATTAAGTTTTATAAAAGAAGTATGTCGCATAACGTCTAATTTTAAATTGGCTCAGCGTTTCTGATTGCTTCTTCGATTTCTTTTAATTGTGTACTGATACGTGCATCAATTGCACCAACGTCGGTTTCGATAATGACTCCACCTCGATCCACTCTTGAGTCTTCGGAAATATTTACCTTTCTCAATGATTCCATCATTTTTATAAGCTCGTCCTTATGAGCCGCAGTAAGTTCAAGGTCAGCAAAATTCACACGAATATCAACTCTATCTCTGTCTTTGATTCTCTTAAGCGCTTCTCGAATATTGTTAAGTACAATTTCTTTCCTTTCTATGATTTCATCTTTAATAACCTTTCTTGCGATGATAAGTATCATTTCCACCATTTGCTTTTCGGATGCTTTAATTATATCTTCACGAATATCTATTGCTTTTCAGACTATCGTACTAATCTGTCGATAAGCCTAACTTCCTTGCCCTTTTTTTGAAATGCTCCTACTGCCATCATACCCTTTCTGATAGGCTTCGTGCTCTACCTCGGCAACTTTCATCTCGGCTTCTTTGATCATTCTCTCTACTTCTAATTTAGCGCGATCCATGATTTGATCGGCTTTTGCTTTTCCGGAGTCTTCTTCTAATTTTACCTTTTCTTTTGAATCCTGTATCATCTGGAAAGCACGAGTCTTTCCTTCTTCTTCTATTGCTTCGGCTTTTTTTCTTGCATCTTCTAATAACTGTCGAACCTGTTCTTCCGTTTCCTGTCTATACCTATCAAGCTCGGCTTCAATTTCTTCGATGGAAGGTCCCTGGTACTGTTCGATTACATTTCCTTCTTGATCGACCTCGAACTCTTCTGCTTCTTCATCTCTGTGAAATTTTTTGTATTTATCGGGGATTATAAGCTCTACTTGATCTTGGATATCAGCAATCTGAACAGGTTTGAATACAAGTTTACTCATCTATTTTATCTTCCATATTTTGATATAACCGGAATCCACCGACAATCGTAGTGCACCCAGAATACCTTTTTGAGCTTCTTCAATTTCAGCGAGAGAAATAGGTCCCATTGAATCCATCTCACATTTTACGCTTTTTCTCAACCAGTTATCAATTAAAGAAAAAATTTCTTCTTTTAAAGAAGTCTCAACACCTTTCAAGGCAGAGGCAATTACAATAGGATGAAATTTTTCTAGAAATTTAGTCAAAGAATTTCTCCCGATTTTCAAAAGATCATTCATATCAAAATAGTGCTCTGTTATATTTTCGGCAAACTCGGGATTTTTTTCCCTAATTTTAGAGATTAGATCACCCGAAATATTTGGACTAACCTTTGTTAAAATGTCAGCTACCTTTCGGCCATTTCGATTTTTTACGGTAGGAGATAGCTCTCTCTCAATCAATGCTTTTTTAAATTTAACAAACCTCTCTAACTCATCTGCATTTTTATCTGAATAAAAATCTAATGCTTGTATCTCTTCTAACACCTCTTCTCTAAAACTATCCGAAAACTCTTCAAAAAGCAGAGAAGACTCTTCGGGATCTGTATATGACATAATCAGGGCAACAATTTTCGCAGACTCACCAAGCACTAACTTAGAAAGTTCTTTCTTCTTCGTCCTTTTTAAATATTCAACTACAGATTCTTCCTTTTTAGCATCTTTTACAATCTTCTCAATCTCTGCTAATATCTCTCTCGCAAAATCTGTATTCTCTTTCTTTGGTGTAGAAATTGGATTTTGAAAATGCTTTCCAAATAACTTTAGAACCTTGTTCTCGTCTTCTTTGGAAACTGCACCCGCAGAATCCAACTCTCCGAGAAGTTTTTCTATTTCCTCAGGTTTTAAATAAGAATACACTTCTTGGGGAAGTGAATCCCCAAGCATCCCAAGTAGTATCGCTGATTTATTTTTTACTCTGGAAGAAATTGTTTTCAACTGCCTTCCTCTTCACTTAGCCATGTTCTAATTAACTGTGCAACATCTTCAGGCTTTTCCTTAGACAAGTTAATCGCATTTTCGAGAAGTTCTCTACGGAGTTTTTCATCTAAAGATAGCTCTACCTCAGCCCCCCCTTCCTCCATTACTCGAAGAGCTGCCTCTCTCATCATCTGTTGTTGAGCTGCAAGTTCTTCTTCACGTAATCTTCTTCTTCGAGCCATTTCTTTTTTAATAGTTCTGTATAGTAGCACAACCAATACAAGGACAATCAAAATGATAAGTGATGCCACAATCATATTTCTCATGGCTCTTTGCTTTGCAAATTCTGCATCTTCTTGAGCAAACTGTAAAGTTCTATCTCTTGGGATTGTAATTACGCTAATCTGATCTCCACGAGCTTTATCTAAAGTGACTGCTGCTTCTAAATTTTTCTTTATTAATCTCAGTTCATCATCAGTAACAGGATGGTAGGTTCGATCAAATCCAGTCCCGTCTGCTTTTTCTTTTTTAGTCCAAACCCCGTCTATTACAACAGACAAAGAAACTTTCTCGATCTTCCAAGGTTGCTTTTGAACATCACGAACTCTTCTGTTGAATTCATAATTGTTAATGTTTTCATTTTTTGTATATTCTGCTTTCTGGTAATCTGTATCTTTATACCCTGGAGGCAGGTTGGGCTCAGTTCCTGCGGGCCCATCTGGTGTAAATCCCTTGCCTGCAAATTTTTCAGAAGTTTCTTTAGACGATACTTTTAATGAATAGCCATCCACTAATTTTAACTCAGAGTATGGTGTATTTGGATCATCCGGTATGGCTACTACAGGGGAGACTGAATTGTCTTTAAATGTTTCTTTGTCCCAATTCAATACATACTCAAACCTTGTAATATCCACTCGATCCTCACCGCCAAGACTCCACCTTAAAGTATTTCTAATATCTATTAATCTTTTTACTCTCTGCTCTTCTTCTATCCTGAGTTTTTCTTGAACAATCCTCAATTCAAGTTTTTCTTTTTCTAAGTCTTCTTCAAAATCACTGATGATCTTTCCATCGGCATCAGCAACACTTACATTCTCTAACTTTAATTTCGGAACAGCTCTCGCTACAAGATTTACAATTCCCTTAACTTCCTTTTTGGACAGAGAGTCTACCCCCGGAATAAAATGGAGTATCACTGAGGCTTTGACTGGAGACTGATTATTTTCAAATAGCTCCGCATCTGGAAAGGCAATATTTACATCTGCCTTCTCTATTGACCGCAAAGTCATTAAAGATTTCTCTATTGCACCTTTTAAGGCTCGGTATTTTTTTATGTCTTTGTCAAACTGGGTTTCAGTGAATTTTTCTATATCAAACAATTCCCATCCTTGAACACCTGCAGGAATTAAATTTTCCTGAGCGAGTCTTGTTATAATTTCTTGCCTCTTGTCGGATTCAACACTAATGATTGAAGTATCGCTCGCTGAATACTTAAACCCCATAGCATCCAATTTCTTCGTTATCTCAGAGAAATCTTTGGCTGGGAGGTCTTTAAATAATATCACGGAATTCTTTTGAAGAGATATACTGGACAATATAATCACCGCAACAATTATCACGCCAAATACTGTTCCAAGTATGATCTTTTTCGTACTATCAATTTTATTCAGTAGAGTTTTAATTTGTTCTAAAATTCGTTGTAGCTGTTCAGGCATATTTTCCTCAGATCGAAATTATGTGACATAATATTATTTACGGCTAAATAGTACAAACTTTTTTTTGATTTTTCCGATTTTTTTTGTTTTTTTTCGTCGGGGTTGTTTTCTTCTATTCGTCGGGTTTATGTCGTTTTAGTCTATTATATCGGGTAGTTTTTCTCTTGGAGAGGTAAGCTCCCCCCGCAATCGTGGTTACCGGGGTGGGAACTCCATTCTCGAAGAATCTGGTGGGGAGAATTATGTCCCATTCGGCAAGGTCAAGCACCAATAAAAGTGTAAAAAGAGCGGTCTTTGTGGTACCAAGCCAATCTGCAAGAATGCCAAGCTCAATCCAGTCCTCGTTATTCGGGGTAAAATTCTTCTTCTGCAAATTCTGTCCGACTTCTTGGTAAGCCTTTTTCACTCTATCCATCTTCTCAAAAGTCCCCCAAAGAATCACGTTTCTGTATCTGTTCAGCAATGCGTGCAAATATTTTCGTCTCGAAAAACCCGTTGTTCTTCTATTGAACTCGTCCATATATTTTGCTGGAACAAGCAAGCTCGATTGTGTTTCTACATATTTTTAGGATTCATAATTTCTCCTTAAGTAAATTTTTCTACTCTCCTTTATATAAAAAGCTAGCTTTAGAAAAAATTTTGCAATTTTGGAAAATTTTTAGCTTATAGAAAAGTCCCAAATCTGCACTAAACGCGAAATCTTTTTTTAATCCCCCCAAAAAGTGGAGTTCCCACATTTTTGCATACAAAGTGAAAAATCTGTACTAAATGCGAAATTTCAAAAACTCTACTAAAGCTCAAAACCTCATCCTATAAGATGAACCTATTTGCAAAGATTCTACCTCTACGATTTCCGACCTCAGACTTGAGGCATCAGTCCTCTGAATTGGAGATCCCACATTTTCGCACGAAAAGTGTAAAATCTGCACTAAACGCGAAATACTATAAACTATACTAAAAATCAAAACCTCTATCGTAAAAGATAAACCTATTAGAGAAAGATTTCCAACTCCACTATTCCAGTCTTCAGACCTCAGTCATCAGTCCTCCGAATTGGAGTTCCCGTTTAAAATGCAGTCCTCCGGATAACTGCATTTTTCACTACTACTGAATTTGTAGGAATTGAAGTTTTATTTTATATTTGCTCTATAAGATTCGATTGTGCTTACTGATAACACAAATTTTATATCCGCTTAACACCTCGGTAAGCAACGAATTTTTTTGCCTAATTCGTTAAAAAAAACTCAAGGCTCGATATTGCTATTTGAAAAATTTAATGGCTGTTGCTAAGATTCCAGTCTGAGCGATGATAAGTCCGGTTGTTCAACCAATAGTCCACCCCAGATTTTCTGACTTATTTTGTTCCAATTTAAGTTCAAGGTTTGGATTTTATAAGAATCTATTTCGATAATTATTACTTTAACTTTCCATATAGATGATCAGTATTTTATTTTATTTTATTTCAAATTGAAACCGAAGTTAAGCTAAAAATTTAAAACGAGATTAGGTCTGGTAAAATCGGCTGAAAATACTTAAGAGTAAGGCTGAATCTATGAAGAAAAGTTCACTTGCAAACTTGTCACTACAAATCAACAGAGCCAAGTCTTCAATCTATTTAAAAATTGTTGCACCCGAATACATAATCGTAAACTTACAAAATACAACTTTCAAATACCATTCCGATCCAGCCAATGAGAAATACTCATTTACAAAAAATTCAAAAGATGGGATTTTTACTTCTAAAGAAATTTCTGAAATTTATTTTCGATTGGAAGATTTTTTGAAATAGCGGTTAAAAATTAACTTATTAAAAATTTTAATGAAATTATTTCCTACTTTTTTATAAAATCTTGACAATTAATAATGAACTTTCAAAAATTGGTAAACGAAGTCTTATAACAAAATTGCTTTTGAAAAAAAGTACGCATACTGCCGGTATCAAATTTTGATCCAGTTGGGAAAAACTTTATTATTCAACAAGCAAAAAGGAGATGATATGATCTTTTTCAAACAAACAAACAGACAGACAGACAAAAGGGCTTAATTCAACGTGTTAATTTTACAACACTAATTATTTTTTTTACGATTTCCGCACTTCTTTTTAACTTCTCCTCCTGTAATCTCATTTCTAAGAAAAAAAAAGATATACCTCCCTTTTGGATTTTACTGTTGTCCGGCAGTGGGGGCGGTGGAACAACCACCTGCACTTCAGCCCAGGCAAACATTACGAATATCAAAGACAAACGCATTGTGGAAACTGGGTTCATGATCGGTACTGCCGAATCAGGCACTACCAAGATCGAAGTGAGTATCGATAGCGGAACCTACGCATCAGCAACCGGAACCTCAAGCTAGAGTTACAAACTGCCGAGCGGCAGTTCTACCTGGAAGCAAAATAGCTCACATACTTTGAAAATCAAAGCGACTCTTTCCAGCGGAACCTGTGAAACCACGGCAATTACTGTGAGAAAGGGCACAAACAAGGACATCAATGGTGATGGGTACGCGGATCTGGTAACGGGGGCTTATAATCGTAATTCTGCAGCAGGGGCAGTTTATATATTTCACTCAGCTGGAAGTTCTGGGGTAACCATCACTGCTGCCGCATCGGCAACCACAACTATTGTTGGTTCGGCTGCAAGTGATCAATTTGGCAATTCCGTTGCCACGGGTGATATGAACGGGGATGGCTACGCCGATGTTATTGTTGGTGCAAGAAATCGTAATGGTACTGCCGGAGTTGCCTATATATTTCATTCGGCTGGAAGTTCCGGTGTGACAATCACAGCTGCCGGTTCGGCAAGCACAATTATTTCTGGCACGGCTGCAAGCGATCAATTTGGCTATTCGGTTGCAGCGGGAGATATAAACGGCGATGGCTATGCCGATATGATCGTGGGTGCTTACACACGTAATGCTGGTGCCGGGGTAAGCCAGGGAGTTGCCTATATATTTCACTCAGCTGGAAGTTCTGGGGTAACCATCACTGCTGCCGCATCGGCAACCACTATCATCGCGGGGACATCTGCAAGTGATGCTTTTGGTGGTTCTGTTGCCACGGGTGATGTGAACGGGGACGGCTACGCCGATGTGATCGTGGGTGCAAGAGGCTTTAGTGCTGGGTCAAATCAAGGACGTGGCTATATTTTTCATTAAACTGGAAGCTCTGGGGTATCCATTACAACCGCCGCTTCGGCAACCACTATCATTTCTGGCACGACCGCATCTGATAACTTCTGTTTTTCCGTTACCACGGGGGATGTAAACGGTGATGGCTATGCTGATGTGGTCATTGGTGCGTATGGGCGAAATGCAGGAGCAGGAGCTGCCCAAGGAGTTGTTTATGTTTTTCATTCGGCTGGAAGTTCTGGTGTAACCATCACCGCGGCCGCATCGGCAAGCACTATTATAGCCGGCACATCCTCAAGTGATACTTTTAGCTACTCTGTTTCCATGGGAGATGTAAATGGTGATGGCTACGCTGATGTGACAGTGGGAGCTTATGCCCGTAATGCTGGCATAGTAGGTCAAGGAGTAGCCTATATTTTTCACTCAACTGGAAGTTCAGGGGTAACCACTACGGCCGCCACATCAGCAAACAGCACAATAATCGGAACATCTACAAATGATTATTTCGGCTTTTCTGTATTTTAAGGTCGGAATAGAGAAAAATATTTGTGATAATATAAGTATATTGTAAGTGAAGAAGCTGGTGAATGGCAACTTTTAGGAGGACTGCCTTCAATAATATTAAGGTTTCTTAAATTCATAACCACTTCGTAATCAGTGTACTTGCCTGAAGATTTGCTACACTCAAGTGGGAACACCTCTTTTTTAGTGAGGTTTTTCAATTTATAGTTTTTTTTACTTGAATTAAAACTTTATTCCTCCTATCACCTGCCCTTTGCCTATTGCGACATAGAGCTATAATTTTACAGAAAAAGTCCTAAATCTGCACTAAATGCGTAATCTCTTGAAATCCCCCAAAAAAGTGGAGTTCCCACATTTGTGCAGAAAAGGTGAACAATTGGTATAAAACATACACTTTACTGAAAAGAGTGGAGATCCCACATTTTTGCACGAAAAGTGCAAAAACTGCACTAAACGCGAAATACTAAAAACTCTACTAAAGATCAAAACCACTATCTAAAAAGGAAATCTAATTGAAAAAAAATCAAAATTGAAAATAGAAAAATTCTCTATGTTCAAAAACACCAAACAAACTAAATTGCACTGAAAACAAAATAATTAGGCTAATTAGAACCAATGGATGAAGGGATTTAAAATTTAAAATCTCCATTTCTTTTTTATACAATTGGAAAGATTGCACTACGATAATCGGAGAAATAAAAAAAATAATCTTCAAAAATAAAGAAAGGCTAAAATAAATTCCACTAAGATTTGTTAAAATTCTCTCCAAGTGAAATAAATTTTCTACTCTAAATAATAACAGCCCAAGAGCAAAAAGCCAAAAGGTCAGAAAGACTCCCACGTATTTAGTAAATTTCTGAACAAAATTAGGAATACTTTTAAAATAAGTTGAAGCGTACCGAAAAAGCAGATTGTACAATACAATTTGAATACCACAATAAAAACCCCATATTAGATACCCATAGGTTGCCCCATGCCAAAGTCCACCAATTACCCAAACTATAATCAAATTGATATTTTGTCTAAATAAACCGATTCGATTTCCACCCAATGGAATATACAAATAATCCCTCAACCACGTCGATAAAGAAATATGCCATCTCTTCCAAAATTCAGATGGGTTAGAAGATATAAATGGAATTAAAAAATTATGCGATAGGCGAAATCCCATCATCTTTGCGAGTCCCCTTGCTGCATCAGTATATCCACTAAAATCTGCATACACTTGAAAGGCAAAACAAAATGCAGAATAATAAATCATTCCCTCTGGAATTTGGTTGTTAGGATCAAGGCTTGCATTTACAAATCCTGAAAGGTTGTCTGCAACAAACACTTTTTTAAAAATTCCCCAAACGAAAAGTATTCCCCCTGAATAAAAATTATAAAAATTTAATTTTCTTTCTTCTTCAATTTGTGGAATTAAATTTTCTGCTCGTTCAATTGGCCCAGCTAACAGAAGAGGAAAAAATAAATCGTAGATGCTAAAAGTAATAATGCTGTTGGTAGGGAGTATTCTATTTTTATATACATCAACAATATAACTTATATTATGAAATGTGTAGAATGAAATTCCAACTGGCAAAACTATACTTAGAATTGGAATTGGCTTAGCTTGCCCGATTGCTAAGAATACATCGTTAAATACATGGCTCAAAAATAGAGTGTATTTAAAGATTATTAAAATAAGTAAATTCACTACAATCCCAAATACTAAAAAATGTTTTTTGACATTCGAGATAGAAATTTTCTTTCCAAGATAGAAATTGAATATAATAGAAAATAAAAGAAGAAAACTCATCTTAACATCCCAGAAGGAATAAAAAATCCATCCGCCAACAAGAAGCAAGATATTTTGAATTCTACACTTTGCGGAAATATAAGCTACATATAAAATTATAAAAAATATAAGAAAATGAACTGAATTGAAAAGCATCCCTTTTTCAAGACTCTTCTAAAATATTTAGAAAATCAGTTTTTTCTTTTGAATCTTTAGGGTATGCAATTGAATGAGTATTCACAGAGAGAGTAAAGTTTTTTGGAGATTTTTCGTATTCGGAGATTTTTAATTTTATTTTTTTGATTACTATGTTTGCTTCTTCGGTATCTTTTCCTTGCAAAATTACCGCAAACTTTCCTCTGCCGATTTTAACAAGAAAATCGCTTTCCGAAATATTTTCATAAATTTTATTTCTTAAAAAATCTGCGAAATTCACAAAGAATTCTTGACCAAGAAGATTAATTATTCTGGAAGAATCTTGAATTTTCAGAACTACCAAACAGAACGATACAGAAAGTTTTTCACTTTTTCGAATTTCTTCTTCTAATCTTTTTTCGATAGGATTGAATGGGTCTCGAAATACAGATTCTTTCTCTTTTAACATCATTACATTCGCAATTACAGGGGCACTAACTTCCGAGATTCCTACTGCAATTTCCCTATTCGTATTTGTCCAAGGAAATGAAGTCTCGTGTACAACTATAAATCCTACAAGCCAATTCAAATTTATCAGAGGTACAACGATAAACTCTTTTATAAACCCAAGGTCATCGTTTGAAATTTGTCTTTTTAAATCTCGAATTTCTCTAAAGTTCTCAATATTGTAAACACCCGGAATATTCGAGACAATCCCTACAATTTCTGAATCTCTCTCTATATGCAATTTTTGAATACTTTCCGGAGAGATTACATTGGAACTAAATGGAATATATCCTCGCTCCCCTTCTCGATCAAAAATAAAAATAGTATATCGCATAACGCCCAACTCTTTCGAGAAAGTATCAAACAACTCATCCATCGCACCGTCAATGTTACGAACCTCTGATAATTTTCTTGAAACAGATATTATGATTTCATTTGCTTTAATCACTTCATTCAGATTCGAAATCTGAGCATTCTTCTTTTCTGTTTCTTGAATTTTTTCAAAAAAAGAACCTGCCAGTTCTCCTGCAATTTTTATATACTCTAAATCATCAACCGTATAGTCTTCGCCTGCAATATTTTTTCCTACAAAAATCAAACCATAGAGTTTTTCGTGGCAATGGATTGGCATAATTATTTCAGAACTCAATTCATTTAAAAAATCTTTTTCTCTGGTTGGAATTTTTGCAACAATATCAAAAAAATATCGAACACTTATTTCATTACAAAATATTGAATACAATTCATCATCTCTATGTATTTTCCAATCTGGATTTACTTCAATCCCGTGAGAATCAACAAGATACAGAGTTTCAAACTCAGCATGCTTTGATGAAAATATAGCTATAGAGTCACAACCAATTTGCCCAGTGAGAGAATACGATAGCCCTTCAAAAAAATCATCATAGCTTTCAACCAACGATATTTCTTTGATTAATTCAAATAAAGCGAGATAATTTTCGATCTTCTTTTTTGATGCGATATGTGTTTCTGAAGGTACTGTGGTAAAGTCAGAATCATCATCAAACAAAAAATCTTTTTTTTCATCAATAGGGTCTTCTGAGATTGGACGAAATGGAGTTTTTTTTGCCTCATACTCTGCATCCTTTTCCCAATCCTTGAACAAATCATCCGGTGGAATACTACCCAGATTTTCTTTCTCTTTTTCTTCTAATTTTTCCTCTTGAGTAACTTGCTCTTCCTTTTCTTCTGATTGTATCAAATCAGACTCCGTTGAATCATCCTCATTTAGAGAAAAACCCAAATTCTCGTTTTCATCTGATTGTTTTTCGTCAAGGGATGGAGAAAAACCTTTAAAGTTTGCAGAAACCTCATCTATTCCAAAATCGTCTTCAGAAGTTTCTAATTCGGGCTGAGGCAGTTCATCTTCTAAATTTAGTGGTTCATGAATTTCGTTAATTTCAAAACCTTTTTGAGTAGATTGATTTTTTTCTTCTAACTCTTGTGCCCTTTTAAATAACCCCTTATTTACACTTGTTTCTTTTTGACTTGCCTTTGAGATATTTTCTGCTTTTTGTAATAGTGAATTTTTTTTTTTATCTTCTGAAAGTTGAGACTTAACTTGACTACCAGTTTTGGCTTTCTCTAATAAACCCATAAATTTTACAAGCCCAGATCATTCATTATCTTCTTATATAAAGAGAAATAATCAGACTTTGAAAATTCTGCTATTACATTTTCAGGAAGGTTACCAAGAAGATTATCCAAGTAAGACAGCATCTTCTGCATTTCTTCTCTGGAAAGATTTTCTGACTTATCTTGAAGTCCGACACTTTCTTTTTCTCTTTGAATATTTTCAATTTCTTTATCTGCCGAATACCCATGAAGTTCTTCAAGTGGGGATAAATTACCTTCTTCCGCATATTCATCTAAATCAATCACTAAGGAATCTGCCTCACTATGTTCGGCTTCATCTACAATTTTACTTTTGGCTTCTAACGTATCCTCTGCTGAAATATCTCCAATGATTTCGTTTAACTCCGGTTCGCCCAAAGGTTCTATTTTATTTTCTCTGTCAATAGAAGAATCTGATTCTAAGATATTGCTTAACTCATTATCAGAAAGTGCAATGTCTTCACTCAAATTAACTGAATTGTCTAAATCACTTTCTGTTGAATCTGTCTCTAAGATATGTCCTAATTCATCAAGAGGCATCGTAATAGAATCGTCTTCAATTTCTGCGTATTCGTCTTTGCCTAAATCACTTCCAGAATCTGGTGGTGACTGAAGGATTGGCTCATCCGATTCTAAAATATGATCTAATTCATCATCAGATAGTGCAATTTCTCCATCTTCGTCAGGCTCTCCAAAACTATCTGTATCAAAGATATCTTCGCTTTCTTCTTTTGTTACAGATTCATCTTCTGTAATGTGTGCAAGCTCATCCGGAGAGAGTGCAATCGGCTCGTCATCGCCCTCATCCTCAAAAGAAGATGAGAGTATCGGCTCATCCGATTCCAACACACGCCCTAACTCATCATCAGATAGATCAACTTCTCCATCTTCGTCAGACTCTCCAAAAATATCTTCGCTCTCTTCTTTTGTTAAAGACTCGTCTTCAGTTATATGTGCAAGCTCATCCGGAGAAAGTGCAATCGGCTCGTCATCGTCTTCGCTATTTAATATAGAAGAATTTGTTTTGAAAGAATCTGTAGTTTTTTTAGAAGGAATTTCTTTTTCTTTATCTAAAGAAATATCATCGGATTCAAGAATTTGGTTCAATTCATCATCTACAAGAGGGATCGCTTCATCGAGGTCGAGATCAAAGTCTTCGTCAAATGCAGATGTATTTGAAAAATCGTCATTGCTATCCGATAAATCCAAATCCAGATTTTCATCTTCTAAATTAGACCCAAATTCAAAACTATCTCTGTCTTCGTCTATAGTATTATACGAATCTTCAAAATCTTCACTATCAATAGAATCATCAACCGAACTTGCAACTAAATTAGATAATTCATCACCAAAATCCGAATTCTCGGGAATAGTGGTTAAATCATCTAATGAAGGCGGCTCCAATCCACTATCGTCGTTTTTATTTCCTGAATCATCGCTTAACATTTGATCTATATCATCGTAGGAAATTTCTTTATTTTCTCCATTATTTTCTATATCAGGAAAATCATCCAAAGACAAGTCTAAATCCAAATCTTCAGATTCCTCTGTTTGTAAATTTTCAGCATCGGTAAAACTATTTTTCAGTTTTTCTTGTTTTTTATCCGCCATTTACTTTTCCTGTTTTCCGATGTTTACAATCTGCCCATCAATTAATTCTATATCTTGAATTTCTTCATTATAATTTTTTAGCCCTCCGGATTTTTGAATCAAATCCGAATACTTAGCTCCTTCCTCCAACTCATATACACCCGGGTTTTGAACCTGCCCGGATATCCTGACATGAATCTTTTTGGGTGGATAAATTTTCTTTATCCAATCTCTTTTATCCTTCAAGTAAAAACCGATACCCACAATTGCTATAACAATTGCAATTCGATAGTAACTTATTTTTCCGGATAAAATATAGCTAACCCTCTCTATCATTTTCGGAAAAGGAAAGCAGAAAAAAAAGGATTATTTAATAAGGAATGCAGAAAACTTGAGGTTAATTTTCGTGAATTGCGATTCTTGTCTTGGCTTTTTTCAAAGCAAGAGACCTTTCTGGGCTCATTGGGGCTTTTTCCCATTTTTCCAGATCGGATTTTGCTTTATGTAAGTCTATTCTTTCTCTCAAGTCACCACCACCTGTCAAAACACTCACTAGATTTGTTTTTACCTCTACAAATCCACCTTCAATCACCATTTGAATCTTTTGATCGGAAGAATTTACTTCCATAATTCCAATATCCAATTCAGAAATCATGGACGCATGATTTGGGAGTACCCCAAAATACCCGTCAATTCCGGGAATTTTCAATGAATTTGCTTCCCCGGTATATAGAATCTTTTCCGGTGAAATAACTGTTAGAGAAATTTTATCTACGCCCATAATCTATGCTTTCAATTTCTTGGATTTTTCGACTGCTTCTTCTATTGTACCAACCATGTAAAATGCCTGCTCCGGCAATTGGTCGTATTTTCCACTGATCAACTCTTTGAAAGAGCGAACTGTATCCGTAAGTTTTACGTATTTTCCTGGAGTTCCTGTAAATGCCTCTGCCACAAAGAATGGTTGCGATAGAAATTTTTCGATTTTTCTTGCTCTGGCTACTAAAATTTTATCGTCTTCAGACAATTCATCCATACCCAAAATTGCGATAATATCTTGTAAGTCTTTATATCTTTGTAGAATTCTTTGAACTTCACGAGCTACAGAATAATGCTCTTCCCCTAAAACTTCCGGGTTTAGAACTCTGGAAGTAGAATCTAAAGGATCAACTGCGGGATAAATCCCTTTTTCAGAAATTGCACGAGACAATACAGTAGTAGCGTCCAAGTGAGTGAAAGCTGTAGCCGGCGCAGGGTCTGTCAAATCATCTGCAGGTACATAAATTGCCTGAACTGAAGTAATAGATCCTCTTTGAGTAGAAGTAATCCTTTCTTGCAAAGCGCCCATTTCAGTTGAAAGTGTAGGTTGGTACCCCACAGCAGAGGGCATACGCCCAAGTAAAGCCGAAACTTCAGATCCTGCTTGGGAAAATCGAAAAATATTATCAATGAACAACAAAATATCTGTTCCAGCACTATCTCTGAAATGCTCTGCCATAGTTAATGCAGAAAGAGCTACCCGAAGTCTTGCTCCTGGTGGCTCGTTCATCTGCCCATATACAAGTACAGTCTTATCAATCACTCCAGATTCTTTCATTTCTCTCCAAAGATCGTTTCCTTCACGGGTTCTTTCTCCAACCCCTGCAAATACAGAAAATCCACCGTGTTGTTTTGCAATGTTGTTGATTAACTCTTGAATGAGTACTGTTTTACCTACACCCGCACCTCCAAATAGCCCGGTCTTGCCACCCTTAATATAAGGTGCAAGAAGGTCTATCACCTTAATCCCTGTTTCAAAAATCTCAGTTTTAGGTTGAAGGTTTTCGTACAAAGGAGGATTGGAATGAATAGATTTTCTTTCTTTTACCTGAACTGTAGGACCCTCATCTACAGGCTCACCCAATACATTAAAAATTCGACCCAAAGTCGCCTCACCTACAGGAACACTGATTGGATTTCCTGTGTCAGAAACATTTTGACCTCTGATCATTCCGTCTGTAGAAGAAAGTGCAATCGCTCTAACAGTTCTATCCCCAAGATGCTGTTGTACTTCTGCTACGATTTTTTCCTTTTTTCCTTCTCTGGTAATTTCTATTTCAAGTGCATTAAAAATTTCCGGAAGATGACCACTTTCAAAAGTTACATCTAAAACCGATCCGATAATTTGTTTAATTTTTCCGTTTTTCATTTTTCATCCTCTAAATATATACAATTTCTTTCTAATTCAAAGAGTCTGCACCTGCAACAATCTCTGAAATTTCCTGAGTAATTTTTGCCTGTCTTACCCTGTTGTAAGTTCTGGTTAATACCTTTATCATATCGTTGGCTGCATCAGTTGCTGATTTCATCGCTATTCTACGAGCAATTTGCTCCGAGCAAACAGCTTCGAGTATAGCTTTCAAAAAAGCCGTTCTAACTACCTGAGGCAAAAGAGATTCTAAAATTCTTTCTGGATTCGGCTCATAAATCGTCGAGCCTTTTGCAGATTTTTTCAGATTCTCTGTTTTCTTTGGCTCTATTGGAAGAATTTTTTGTATTTCTGAATTTTGAATTGAAGAAGATTGATAAACTGTAGATATAATTTCTACGCTATCTACTTCTCCTAACGCAAAACTTTGCAAGAATAGATTCGCAAAATGCTCTGCTTCCCTATATCCCGATGTATCGTCTATATTTGTATAGGTTTCTTTCATTGTTTCCTTTTGGTATTTAAAGAAAGATATTCCTTTTTTTCCTACTACATACAAATCGTATTGGGTTTCAGACTTTTTTAATTCTGCAAGTCTTGATTTTGCCATTTTAAGAACATTAGAATTGTAACCCCCGCAAAGACCTCTGTTTGCAGTGATTACGAGTATTCCGACTTTTTTAATTTGATCAGGTTTTCGTAAATAAGGACTATTCAAATTAGAGGAAAGATCAGATAAAGATCCCATTAACTCTTTCAATTTTTCAGAATAGGGTTTAGAGGCATTCACCCTGTCACTCGTTTTTTTTGACTTGGCTGTAGCCACCATCTCCATGGTACGGGTAATCTTCTTAGTATTTTTTACTGAGTTGATTCTTTTCTTTATTTCTCTTTGAGATGCCAAAACGAACCCTACTTGTTTGTTCTTAAAAAATCAGTTGCAATATTTTTAATTGTACCGGTAAGAGCTGACTCATCTTTAATGAATTTTTCTTCACGAATTCCTTTTAAAAATTCGGAGTGGTGATCGCGAATAGAATTTAACAAAAATACTTCAAAACTTCTGACCTTAGAAACAGGTATTGTATCCATAAGACCTTTTGTAACCGCAAAAATTACGACTACTTGCTCTTCTACAGGCATTGGGTGAGCCTGAGGTTGTTTTAAAATTTCTACAATTCTGTAACCTCTGTCTAATTGTGCCTGTGTGGCTGCATCCAATTCTGTTCCGAGTTGAGCAAAAGCCTCTAATTCACGAAATTGAGCCAAATCCAATTTTAAAGTTCCAGCTACTTTTTTCATAGCTTTGATCTGTGCAGAGCTACCTACACGGGATACGGAAATCCCGACATCCACTGCAGGGCGAACACCCGATGCAAAAAGATTGGCTTGGAGATAAATTTGTCCGTCAGTAATAGAAATCACATTTGTAGGAATATAGGCTGATACCTCACCTTCTTGTGTTTCAACAATGGGTAGAGCTGTCAGAGAGCCACCACCGTATTTTTGATCCAATTTGGCTGCTCTTTCCAATAAACGAGAGTGAAGGTAAAATACGTCTCCAGGATACGCTTCTCTTCCGGGAGGACGACGAAGGAGCAAACTCATTTGTCTATACGCTACAGCTTGCTTGGTTAAATCGTCATACACGATTAAACATGCCTTGCCTTCTTCATACATAAAATATTCTGCCATAGTACAACCAGAATATGGCGCAATGTATTGCATTGGTGCCGGGTCTGATGCAGTCGCGCATACTACAATAGTATAATCCATAGCACCTGATTCTTTTAATTTTTGAACTGTAGAAGAGACAGTAGATGCCTTCTGCCCTATAGCAACATAAACACAGATTACACCTGTATTTTTCTGGTTTATAATTGTGTCTAATGCAATTGATGTTTTTCCAGTTCCACGATCCCCGATGATCAATTCTCTCTGACCCCTTCCAATTGGAATCATGGAGTCGATTCCTTTGATACCGGTTTGAAGTGGCTCGTTTACAGGGTATCTTTTAGAAATACCGGGTGCAAGTATCTCAACAGGTCTTGATTTTTTAGAAGCGATAGGCCCTTTTCCATCAATTGCCTCACCGAGTGAGTTTACAACTCTTCCAAGCATCTCTGGACCGACAGGTACTTCAAAAATCTTTCCTGTCCTTTTTACGGTAAATCCTTCTTCGATGTGTTTATACTCACCAAGTATTACCACACCTACAGAATTTTCTTCTAAGTTAAAAGCCTGTCCTCTTACCCCATTCTCAAACTCGATTAGCTCCCCAGCCATCACATTTTTGAGACCAAACACCCTTGCGATACCGTCTCCTACTTCCAAAACAGTACCTACTTCTTCCACAGCCATTTCGGCTTTGTAAGCTAAAATTTCTTTTTTTAGAATCGAAGAAATTTCTTCGGTTTTAATTTTCATATAACGCACTCCATGATTGTGTCTTGTTTTCGAGTAGTCTTCGCTTTATATTCCCAAGACGGGTTTTAAAAGACGAATCAATAATATTGTCTTTAAATCGGATGACCATTCCTCCAATTAGCTCTGGAGAAACAGAGTGCTCCAATATGCACTCACCCTTGTATCTGTCAACAAGGGCAGCTTCTATATTTTTCAAATCTTTTTCTTCGAGGGCTTGGGCCGATGTTATAAACGCACGAATCCTTCCCTTCAAATCATCGTGTCCCAATAGAAATTGATTTGATATTTCTTTAATATATATAATTCTATCACGTTTTAAAAGTAACTTTAAAAAAGAAAGAGTATCCCCACTGATCATACCTGAAAAAGATTTCTCAATCACTTTTTCCTTTTCGCTCTTAGATATTTTTGGAGAAGCCAAAAAATCCCAGATCATTGAATCACTGTATATTGCTTCGGACACACCCAATAGCTCTTTTTCGACTGATTCAACTGCTTTAGACTCCACAGCTACTTCGAGCATTGCATTTGCGTATATCTTTGAAATCTGAACCTGTATCGAATCCATTATGCTTTTGCGTTTTTCAATTTCCCGATTTCTGCGGAAATAAAGGATGAATAGTCTTCACTTTTCAACTTCTTTTCCAAAATCTGTCCTGCAACAAGAACCGACAACTCCACAACCTGCTCTTCTAATTCACGAATTGCCTTTACCTTAGATAACTCAATATCCTTAGTAGTTTGCTCTTTGATGCTCTTTGCTTCTGCATGCGCTTCTTCAAGAATTTTATTCTTTGTGGAAATCGCATCTTTTTTCGCCTCTTCTACAATAGACAAAGCCTCATCTCTGGACTTATGAATCTTTTCTTCGTAGGATTTATACAACTCTTCAGCCTGGGTCTTTAGTTCACTCGCCTTATCCAGATCACCGTGAATCTTCTCAGCTCTTGCATCTAACGCCCCAAGAATCGGTTTCCAAGCAAATTTTTTCAGGATTAGAACAACAAGAAGAAAGGTCACCACAGTCCAGATAACCAGACCGGGGTTTACTTCTAATAAGTTCAATCCGCCTGCGGCTAAATTAATCAATTTAGTTTGTCCTTATTTTACTTGAGGAGCAACAGCTTGAGGCTTTTGATTCTCTACCGACTTTGGAAGCTCTTTATTCAGCACTCCCCCTGCCTGAAACGCAATCACCAATGCAAAAAGTGTAGCACCTTCAATAAGGGCTGCAGCAATAATCATTGCAGTCTGAATCGGACCCGCAGCTTCCGGTTGTCTGCTCATACCTTCTACAGCCGATCCACCAATTCTTCCAATACCGATACTTGCTCCAATAATAGCAAGACCTGCTCCTAAACCAACTCCTATGTAACCTAAACCAAAATCCATAAATTTCTCCTATTCCAAATATTAACTATTTTAAATTAGTGCCTGTGCATCGACGCTCCAACAAAAAGTGCCGTCAAAAGTGTAAAAATAAAAGCCTGAAGAAAGGCTACAAAAATTTCCAAAACATAGATAGCCCCTGCACCGATTACTGAAATCGGAACTATATAATAAGATTTAAATTCAAATATAAAACCAAGTAAAGCCAATATAATAACGTGTCCCGCTGTCATATTTGCCAAAAGACGAACCGTAAGAGCAAAAGCTTTAGCCAAAGGAGAAACGATAAACTCCAATGGCCACATCAATGGAAACAAAGCCAACGGAACTCCATTTGGAACTGAGTGAACTATGAATTTAATACCTTGGTAAGAGAATCCAGTGGCATAGATCAAAATAAGTGTCACAATAGATAAGGTCATAGTCACACTAACATCACCCGTAACAGTGATCCCGTTCCATATTTTAGCAGGGAAAGCTGCTTCATGAATTCCGGGAAGAGACTCTGGGTGAGGCATAAACAAAGATACAACTTCTCCAATAGGAGGAATAATCCCAAAAAGGTTAGAAAATAAAACAAAGAAAAATAAACTCAAAAGATAATGGTAATATGCGTGTCCGTGACCGTGCATGTTCTGATCGGCTACGTCTTTTTTTACAAACCCTACAAAAACTTCTACAAAAGAGGCAAATTTAGACTGAACTCGGAAAGGATTTCTACTTATGATTCTTCCTGCCGGAATAAATACTGCAAAAAGAGCCAAGGCAACCAACCACATCATCGCAACTCGCTTTGTAATATGAAGATCTAAACCACCTTTAAAATGGTATCTCTTTGAAGCGTCTTTATCGTAAAAAATTCCATGATTTTCTGGATCAAAATCAGGAGTACCTTCATAGACCCTTTCTCCCCCGATATTCAGAGGAAATTCAGCGTGGTCGGCCAAGTGATGAACTAATATCTCAGCTAAATCAAATTCTTCGGCACCACCTGATTTCCCTGAATCTGATGCATTAAGTGCGAAAGTTGAAAAAAGAGCGAGTAGTAGTATAATTCCAGATTTTTTAATCATTTTTACTTATATTTTTCCGGGTGATTCCAAAAAAGGTCATAATAACCAAATTTGAAATATACGCAACAAATGCAATAAAAAAACCAATCAAAAGAAAATTCGACTCTTCCAAAAAAAAGAAAATAGAAATAATACAAAAGTCCACAAAAAAAGATAGATACGATAAAATAGTTTGTTTGTAGAATTTTTGCTTAGTATTTGCCCGAGCAATAAAAATTCGAAACAAAACAATCACAGATTGGGCAAAAAAACCAACAAAAAATCCGACTACAATTCTATGAAAGCCAAGATTTCCCTGAAAAAACATTAACCCGATAAAGCCAATTAGAGACCAAAGCCCAAAAAATTTAGGTAGAGATAATTTCCCAAAATCCATTATTCACTCTTTTTGAGTTCTTTTTACTAAATAATATAACCCAAACCCGAAACCTAAAGCCGAGAACAACAATATGCCTACCGGAGAAATTGAAAACTTTTCGTCTATATAATTTCCAGAAAACACAAAAATTCCTATAATAAACGCAAACTCCACCCCGAGGCTGGACAAATCCCATAAATTCAATTCTTTTTTTTGGGGAGGTTTATCTATCATTTAAGTCAATAAGTCCAATAAAGTCAATACTTGCAATTTTTTTTACAAACTTACTATCCAATACTATCTTTCGCAGTCGTACAGTTTATTACAAAACTACCCATCCCTAATCCGGTCAACTCTATTCGACCTTTTGAAAAACTAATCTATTTTCAGTAAGTGTCAATTCAAAATACAATCAGACTGCAATCCAACCACAATAGAATCAACTCCACCATCCTTAAAAATAATCGAGGCTTCCATAGAAATAATTTTTTATTGACAAATACTCTAAAAAAGAAGATAATTAGACATTTATATTACAACTAAACTTGAATTTTACACATTTTTAGTTCGATATTGTATATATATTTACATGGAAACACTTAAACATCGCACATTCTTAAGTTTTGGGAAATCAGCCCATAAACTCTATTTTGAAAATATCTTAGATGAATTTTCAAACAAAAAAAATTCTTTTTCAGATCATGTTTCCAATTGGAGAAATAAAAAGATAAGACAAGTCCTTATAATACACGAAAAGGGGAAAGCCAATTCTTCTCTTATTGAGATTCAAAACAACTGCTCTGTCGCCGGTTTAAAAGTTATCAATTTTTTTTTAGAAGACATAAAATTTCAAGATTACTCAAAAACTTTAGAAGCAATAGAAAAAATCATATCTATCGCAAAAAATGAAAGTCTCGCACTACTTTTTTCTAACTCGGATAAAGAAGCAGTTTATCTATTTGCCGCAGGGTTGATTTTGTATATTCGGAAAGATATTTCACCAGAACAGGCAATAAAATATGTCTCAGGAAAAGAGGTTGTCCAAAATGCAGACTCTATACTATTTGGATTTGAAAAACATATTAATAAAAATTATAAAATTCCAGAACATATATCACAATTTTTAAAAGTTGAAAAAGACACCACGGACAGTAAGTTAACTTCAAAACAGCAGGAAGAGCCAGTGAAAAAAGAAAATACTCCGAATACACAAATAACAAAGCCTAAAGAAAATTCAAAAAGTGTAATCTCCAACAAAGATATTTTTCAAGCATCCAGATGGACAATTCAATTAAAGCTCATGTCTATTATCTCTGGAATTATTGTTTTTTCTATGTCAGGGATCATTATCTTGGCTACCTACTTTTTTAAAAATGACAACGAGGTCAGAGTTAAAGAAAATAATATCAAGCTGACAGAAGTAATCAGTATGAAAGTAAAAACTGACTTTACAGCACTTGCAGAAAAAGCAAATCTAATAGCGACCACAATCCGCCAAGAATTCAAGTCCAATGAACAAAAATCCTTGTTTACAGATTTATTTTTCAAGAACGATAAGGATTTGATTTCTCTCGGAATTTACAAAAAAGGTGGGAGCGGTTTAGAGCCTTCTCAAGTTGTAGTGAACACAGAATTTTTAAACGAAAACCAACTTAGTGAAAGTGATTTGAAAAAATTAGTCAACTTGCACGGAAGTAAATTTCTGAAATCTTTCAATGGTGGAGCTGTGGTGCATAACGCAAGCCCTGGTTTTAAAATTCCAATTCTCGGAATCAGTCTTCCATTGCCTTCTGACTCGAATGAGCCAATGATTATAGTGATGTTTATTCGATTGGAAAAACTTTTGACCGCTTTCCAAGCCTCAGGGATTACAGAAACATTTATGGTGAACGACGAGGGAACTATCGTCGCGCACCCCGACAGTAAAATCGTAATGTCAGGCTCTAACTTAATTGAGAATCCGATTGTAAAAGCAATGATGACAAGCACTCTCGACAACGGACAAACCAGATTCAAGGATAAAGATGGAGTCTATAATCTTGGCTCATTCAAGAAGTTAGGAATCGCGGGAGCAGGAATTGTTTCTACTGTGTCTGAAGATAAAGCATTTGAGGCTGTTTATAATATTCAAAAAAGAAATATCTATATCATGGCTATAGCGGTCTGCTTCGCAATTCTAATTGTATATTTTTTTGCAAGGTCAATGACTACACCAATTCAGAAACTACTCGGTGCTACAAAACAAATTGAATCCGGTGATTTTCAGGTCACGATCCACCCTGCATCAGGAGATGAAATTGGAATACTCACCAATTCATTCATAGACATGGGTAAGGGCTTAGAAGAAAAAGAAAAAGTAAAGAGTATCCTTGGAGGTATGATTGATCCTACTGTGGTGAAAGAAGCTATGGTCGATCTCGCAGCTCTAAAAAGAGGATCAGAAAAAGAAATTACTGCGTTCTTTTCGGATGTTGCAGGGTTTTCAACCATCAGTGAGCAGCTAACCTCTGTCGAACTCGCAGCCCTTCTAAATGAATATCTAGGAGCCATGACTATAATTTTAAAATCTCACGAAGGTGTTTTGGACAAGTACATCGGTGATGCAATAGTTGCCATATTCAATGCTCCTGTGGACGTAGAAAACCATTGCCTTGCAGCAGCCAGAGCCTCCTTAGAAATGATCCAAAAATTGGACTCTCAAAGAAAGTATTGGGTCGAAAAGAATTTGTATTGCAAAGACGCTCAAGAAATGGACGTAAGAATAGGTCTAAACACCGGGCTTGCAAAAGTCGGGTTCATGGGTACAGAAAAATTAGCTTCTTATACAATGATGGGGGACACGGTAAACCTTGCCGCAAGACTTGAAGCCGCAGGAAAAGACTATGGTGTCAATATTCTAATCAGCGAAACAGTAAACGAGAGAGTTAGAGAAGAAATGTTTACAAGAGAATTAGACCTTGTTCGTGTAAAAGGAAAAAATGAACCTGTAAGACTATACGAGTTAATTGCAAAAAGATCAGAAATCGAAAACAAAATTGCAGAGTCTGCTTTGTTGTACGAAGAAGGACTAAACCATTATTTAAAACAAGAGTGGGACAAGGCAATAGAAAAATTATTAAAAGCCGAAAAAGTAAAAGGCAAAAAAGATAAAGCCGCACACCAGCTGATTGACAGGTGCGAGGATTACAAGAAAAACCCACCCGGAAATGACTGGGATGGAGTATTTACAAGAACACATAAATAATTTGGAGTAGAAATTGACAGCTTTTTTAAACAATCCAAAATATGTTTCCGGTTTTCTTCTTGGAAATATCTTGATTTTCTCTGTACTTTTGTATCTGAACATGACTAAAAAAGCAAAGTCTTCCGGTGGAGAAACTGTAGCCACCATTACCTACAAAAACAAAACTATCCAGAGAAAATATGACTCACAGGTTATATGGGATGAAATCGAAAAAGACGGCCCTCTGACCAATAGAGATACTATCAAATCTGGTGAAGGCTCGGATGCAGTCATCACCTTAAAAGACGGGACTCAAATCCAACTTGCAGAAAACAGTATGATACTCCTCGATTTTTCAGGGAAGGACATTAATATCAATTTCGCTTACGGATCGGTTCAAGCAAAGCGTTCCGATGGTGGAGAAAAAACTTCTCTAAATATCAAGTCAGGAGATCAAACTGTGAAGCTGAATGAATCCTCTGATGTAAAGTTTGCAAAAGGACAAGACAATACTTCTTTGAGTATGGTCGTGGATAAGGGTCAAGCTACAGTCAACATTGGCGGAAAAGATCAAGTTATCGGAAAGGATCAAAAAGCCGAGCTTGGGAAAGACAAAATTGAAATTCGTCCAGTTACTCTAAAGCCTCTAAACCCACCCGATCAGAAATTTTTTGTATCTATGAAAAAAACTGAGTCTATAAATTTTAACTGGGAAAAAGTAGAACAAAACCCTGAAGTTGTTTTAGAAGTAAGTACGAGTCCTGCATTTACCAATTTAAACGCTAAGCGAAACACAAGATCAACCGGACAAGAATTAAACTTACAAGCCGGAACTTATTACTGGAGAATTTCTACAAGAAATCCAAAAACAAAAAATTTTGACTATAGCGAGACAAGAAGACTTGCGATTATTTCTGATTCCCCTGTTCAATTATTCTCCCCTGCGAACGGCAGCAAATCTATTTACGTTACCTCTATGCCGATCATCAATTTCTCTTGGAGCAAAAGCTCCTTGGCTTCCGGGTATAAGTTAGAAATTTCACCAAGTAAAGACTTCTCTTCCAATGTAAAATCGTACGACTCGGTTTCCAATAGCATTTCATTGGAGTCCATGTCGCCCGGGGCAAATTACTGGAGAATTACAACAAAGCCCTCTCTACCCGATATATCTCCCCAACATAGCCCTGTACAAGTATTTTACTTGGAAAACAGAAAAGTCTTAGACCCGCCTATTCCTATGGGTCCTGAAAATTATCAAAAAATCAGTCAGGCTTTTTTTGCAAAAGGGAAAGCTCTATTTCTATGGCAAGACAACCCCGAGTTCAAGAGGTTTAAAATACAAATCTCTACTGATCCCGATTTTAAAAACATAGCCTATAGCGATACTTCTTCTCAGAACTTTGTTACAGTAACAAAATCCTTAGGGCAAGGTAATTACTTTTGGAGAATCAAGGGAATCAGCTCCGATGGAAAAGAAACAGAATTTTCTTCTTTGAGAACTTTCTCCGTAACCGAAAATGAAAAATTAGAATTGTTAAATCCAAACGACAGAGCCGAATTTGATTTTTCTGAAGGGATAGAAGGAATCCAATTCTCATGGAAAAGAGCAGACCAAGCAGGAAGTTTTCTTGTAGAAATTTCCAATTCAAAAGAATTTCATAAAATTTTAGATTCCAGAACTACAATGGGGTATTCTCTATTCTACAACTTCAACAAATCAGGCGAATACTATTGGAGAGTCAAACTTGTCGAAGACAAAACAGACCTACTAATCAGTGCTCCGCGTAATATAAAAATTTTAGAAAAAATTTCTGATCCTGTGCCGATTTCTCCTAAAAATCATGATATTATAGATATGGCACATAAAGATTCGATTACATTTTCTTGGGAAAAAATGGATCGAGCAAAATCTTATACCATAGAGGTTTTTCAAACCTCACAAAATGGTAAGAGAATAATTCTCACAGACGACACAAACTCTACCAACTACACTCTCAGAAATCTTTCCAAATTAGATGAAGGAAAATTTAGCTGGACGCTGAATGCGAATTCCATTGACAAAGGTCAGAAGAAAAGAATAGGAAATCCAGTTTCAAGTGATTTCACTATCACCTTAACCAATAAAATTAAAGAAATTAAACCTTCGGACATCGAAATACTTTCTCCAAAAACTCAATATGTGGATCAGAATGAAAAATCAAATAAATAGATTGCCCTACTTTTTTCTTCGTTTAATTCTAGTTATTTTTATTTTTTGGACAAATATACTTAGATCCGAAACAGAAAAACAATTCTTAGAATGGAAGCCGATAGAAGGAGCTTACGCTTACAAGGTAGAGGTAAGAGACCAATCAAAGAAAATTATTATCGAAAAAATAATTAAGACAAACAAGATAGATATATCCCTAAGTACAGGAAATTACGAGCATAGAATCGGAGTTCTGAATAAATTTTCAAAAGTAATCGGCTACTCCAACTGGAACCCAATCAGTGTAGTAGTTGCAATTGCACCATTTATCGAAACAAAAAAGAAGATCCTATCCAAAAAAGGTGATGAAGAGTTTGAATTTTCCATAGGTGGGAAATATTTTTTTGAAGAAACAAAGGTGAAACTTGCAAGTGACCTTGAAACAATTCAGGTTAATAAAACAGAAGTATCTTCTGACGGAAAAAATTTAAAAATTTTCGTAAACTTAAAAAATTCTAAACCGGGTGCCTACGATCTTATATTAGAAAATCCCAAAAATAAAATCTCTAAAAAAACAAAGTTTTTTTTAGTTCAATCTGGAGAGAAACTAACCAAAGAAGAAGAAAAGCTACTTGCACAAGAGTCCAAAGTTGAAGAAACCGATCCATCCAAAGCTACTGTAAATTATAAAAAATCTTTCTGGGGTGCAATGTGGAGGTCTGCCATACTACCTGGCTGGGGGCTTATATATGGAGGGGAAGAAACCAAAGGGTACGCATATATGGGCCTTTTTGCAGCGTCTATACTGAATGTGTATGTAAAAAGAAAAGAAGCAGTCAGACAAGGGAGATTGTACACAGATAAGCAATACGAGGACTATGCAGGTCAAATTTTTCCCAGTATTGCAACAAACTATCCATGGCCGGTTGGACTCACTCTTCACAATTATCATCAATCCCAATACTCCCAATATAAAAATAGATACAATGAGTCTTTAAGAATTGCAGGTGGGTTGTATCTACTCCAATTTATTCACTCACTGTATTCAGCAAGAAATTACGACAAAAGAATGTGGAGCGTACTATGGAGGGCAGCATTTCTGCCCGGTTGGGGACAATTAGAAGCTGGAAATAAAAAAACAGGGTATTCGTATTTAACTCTATTTACCTTTTCAGTTGTAAATTTTTTAGTGCAAACAGAAAAACTGCAAATAGAAAAATCTTCCTACAACAACAACCTAACTACGAGTTTTGGAGTGGGATTGCTCGCAAACCAATACAGTCTTTCCTATCTAATGGAAAAAAAGTTTCAATCCCATCTCCACAGGGCAGAAAGAATTTACCACCAATCTATAAATATTGTTGCAGCCATTTATGGAATCCAACTACTGCATTCTTTTTTTACCGGGAACGCGTATGAAAATACAACACTATCCGAATACACCCCCGGTAAAATTATATCAGCCGGACTTGTGTTTTCAGCAGTTCCTTCTTTTCAGACAAATAAATTTCTACCCAATGAATCTAAGTTAGATTACAATGTAATGATGCTTTTTACATTCTAAATTAACACGCTTGAGTTTTTTTTCTGATTTCTACAACATTTGTTTTAGGAAGTTTCTTGGAAAGAGTGTCTATCCGATTCTGATCTTCCAAAGAAATTGCTCTATAATAAATGCTTTTATTGGAAAGCCAAAGAAGCTCAAACTTTAACGCACCTTCGATCCCTTCCTCTGCCGTGTCTTGGTTTAGAGCATCCGGACATGCAAAGCATACCTTTCTTGTTTCAAATCCGTCGAGTAATCCTTTTGGAATTTTTCTTAGAAACTCTAACGAGTCAATCCCTACCCCACCTCCAATAAAGGCAGACTTTCCTTTTTCTTTGACTTTTTCCAATATGGAAACAGAGATTTGAAATACTTTATCGCTATTGACTTGATTTCTCTCAAAACCGATAGACTCTGTTAAGTCTCCCCTACCAATAACAATTCCATCTAACGCATCAAAATAAGAGCTTTCTACGATCTCTTCTAAATTTTGAAATGCTTGAATCGTTTCGATGTTGATAAGAAACTGAATCCTTGAAGATTCGTCTTTTGGAAAAAAAGTTTGAATCGAATTTATATATTTCTTTAAAGCAAAAGAAGACTCAACCATTGGAGCGACCAAACTCTGAACTCCAAGATTTCTAGCATCGTGTATATCTCGAATTGCCTCGCACCCGCCGATTTTTAAAGTCAACTCAACGCCGGAAACCATGGCAATTTCTTTCAGCCTCATTAGTTCTTCAATTCTAACTCCCTCGGCTTCAAATTCTGCTTTTACACCGGTGACTCCAAAATTTTCTTTCAAATTTTTTAAAATCTTGGTCATTTCGAGTTCTAGGTTATTCATAGAGTTTTCCTTATACGTTATGTTCCAATTGTCGGAATCTTTTATAAAATCTGTACGGATTTGTAAGAATTCAGGCTTGAAAATTTATAAGAAAATAGTCAAACCACGGTTCTTTACAAAATACGGTATTTTCTACCAATAGAATAAAGTATATAAAAAAGTACAATTGAATTTTCAAAAAGCCTTCTTTATAGATTTTTTCAAGGTCTTCTCAAATTTCTAATTTTTTCTATTTGACTTATGCAAGTTTTTATTTTCTTATTTCATTAGGTCTTTCAGATTTTTTATTCTTTCAAGACTTTTATTTTAACCGATGCAATTTGTAACCCTTTAATTGGATTTTAGGCAGACTCAAATCATATAGGAGCAATTCTTGGACGAAAATCAAAATAACGAAAAATACATCATCTCGTATATGCGACCCAAAAGAGTTTGTCTTTGCAAAGACGTTAGCGAATCCGAACTGGTTGAGGCTGTCCATTCAGGCTGCGATACTTTTGAAAAGTTAGTAGAAAAAACAAGGGCTACAACAGGTTGCGGATCTTGTGCAAAATCAGTAATAGCTATTTTAGAAAGAGAGCTACAAAAACTAATCATAAAATGAAGCCATTTCTATTCATTAATATGGCAATGACGTTAGACGGAAAGGTTTCAAGACCAGATGGAAAATGGTATGGTCTGAACACAATATCAGATAAGAAAAAAATGGATACAATCCGAGCCAAAGCCGATGCCATTATTGTCGGAAAATCATCAATCTTAAATGATGACCCTGTAGTTACAATACGTTATACATATTGTCCTAAACCTCCAAGACCTATTATTCTTTTACAAAAGAGCACTCTTCCCAAAAACAGAAAAATTTTTTCTACCAATCCGATCATTTTTTGCACGGTACAGAACTATTCTAAAATTCAAGATGAATTAGGAGACGTATCAGAAATACATTGTATTTCAGACAGCTCTGCAATTTCTCCGATTTTAGTAATTGAAAAATTGGTAGGTCTCAATTATCAAAAAATTTTATTAGAGGGAGGACCAAAACTAAATTATTCATTTTTAGCCGAAGACTTAGTTGATAAATTGTACGTGACTATTGTGCCATTTATCATTGGGAAAAATACACTTCCAGCAATTGTAGATGGAAGCAGTGAATTTACAAACTTTGATAAAAAAAAATGGAAACTAATTTCAGTCGAAAAAGAAAAAGAGGAAATCTTCCTTGAATACGAAAAAATTTTCTAATCCTGAATCGTACTCATCGCATACTCAGAAATAGCATTTCTTCTTTCTTCTGCAAAATCTTTATGAAACCACAAATTCTGAATTTTGGAAGCGCTCTTTTTACTTGTGAGTGTAATCTTAGTCATACACTCATTGACAGCAAACTTCATTGCTTCTTTGCCTGTTTCCCCAAGCCCCTTGTTTCTTTTTTTTCTGGTAATTTCGGCTCCTTCTTTTTTCACCCTTGCAACAAGTGAATTGTAATCTTTATCATCTATGCAAAACTCGGTACTTTTCTTTCCATCTTTCCACTTAACGTCCACTTCATATAATGGTGCTGAAGAAATATGGATAAATCCTAATTCAAATAACTCAGGCCAATATTCATAAAAAAAAGATAGCATGAGTGATCGAATTGCGTATCCGTCAAAGTCTGCATCCGTAATAATACTCACTTTTGAATAATTCAACTCACGAATCGATTTTACTTTTTCGTTCAATGGCAATCCCAAAATTGCAACGATATTTTTCAACTCTTCGTTTGCAAGCGCCTTCGCAAGACTCATCCCTTTACAATTCATTGGTTTTCCACGCAATGGAAATAAACCGTGAATCTTTGGATTTCTCGCAGGTCTAAGCCCTGCAATTGCAGAATCCCCCTCGGCAACAAACAACACTCTCCCGAATTCATCGGACCTACCTGTAGGTGGCATCAACTTTGGAATATTATTTCGAGACGCTTTCCTAAGTCCTCTTTGTGCATCTTCAAACTCCTTCATTTGAGTTCTTTTTTCCATCTGGAGTTTTACTTCTTCCAATAGGTCTGTTTTTTTTATCAGCTTGTCTAAATGCTTATCTACAGATTTTCGAATATCCTCATTTAAGTCGTTGATCAAATACGACTTATCTTGAGACTTAAAACGCGGGTTTAAAATTCTAAGATTCACATACATGTGAAAGCAATTTCTGACATCGTTTCTTGTACACTGAGTTTTTAACTTTTTTTCTAAGGACACAATCTGCGTTTTTTTTCTAATTTCATCACAAACACGATTTTCAAGATATTCGATTGCAGAACCACCCTGAACCGCAAAGATAGAATTCACCCAAGTCAGAGTTTTATTCTGTCCAATTACAAAATAGGTTTCTAAATTCATTTGAGATTGAGCCGATGGATCGCTATAGTCCATCTTGTAGAAAGTAAGATCGGATTGCTGGAAAATTTCCTCTAACCCTTTTTTAAACTTGAACTTTTCAGTTTTCCCTTTGAAAATTAATTGAACTTCAAGACCCGGGTTTGTCATTGCAATATCTTGCAAATATTGCCTAAGAAGATCTACATTAAAAGATGTATCGAGATTATTAAAGTATTTTGAATTCAATTCAAACTCAACTGTTGTACCGTGGCTCGCACCGTTTGTAGACTTAACGATTTCAATCATATTATTTTTTTGCATGATCGGATCTAACTTAGCAAAATGCTCCGGTTTTAGTGAAGGACAGTCTTTGAAGTTTCCATGCTCATCAAAATATAAATATATTTTTTCTAATTCATCTGGAGAAAATTTAAAAGATCGCAAAACCTTTCTTACTTCATCTGTAATAGTAAAAAGTTTAGAATATAAACTCTTGTTATTTTCTGTCTTAACTTTAAAATGTGTAGCAACCATTCTAACAAGGGAAATCCCTACTCCATTCTGACCTGCAACATGGTCTTCCTTCACCTTATCATCAAAATTTTCTCCATACATCAAATGCAAAAAAACACCTTCTGCATTCTTGGCAGGAATACCTCTGCCATTATCGGTTACTGAAATCCTCTTTTGATCTACAGAGAGTGCAATAATCAACTTAGACATTTTCTCTTTGTCCGGTATGGTTTTATCGTTTTGATTTTTCCTGTATTCATCTACTGCATTCATACAGGCTTCATCCAAACACTTCAACTTGGCTGGAATATCACTTAACTCTTCATGGGATATTTGGTATTTTCCTTCGGAATCTTTCTTAAAAAAATGTTGCTCAAATGTTGACATAGAGTTTTGCCCAAGCCACATTCCAGTCCTCATTCGAACGTGCTCTACATTAGAAAGTTTTTTAAAATTTCTTTCTCCACTGGATGATTTTGTATTCTTCTTTTCTTCTTTCATGCTATTACGCTTTGTCCCATTTATTCTTCAACTCATCCAACTCTTCAACCATAAATCCTGTCAACTTGGTATCCTGTTTATACAATCCAGTGTATTCTGCAAATTTTGTTTTGGCTTCAACGATTGCTTCCTCACACTTTCTTACCTCTTCCAAAGTCATTCTGTAAACCGGAATAGATGCAAGCCATTCAAAATATACAAATTTTGAATTTTTTAATTTTGCTTCAAACTCAGATTTGGATTTTATGCCCACAACTTTTTCGTTCCACTTTTCTTTAATAAATCGAATCAGCTCTGAATTTCTTTCAATTTTTTCTTGCTCCAATCCGGCTAATCGCTTGAATCTTCTAATCAGATGAGTTTTTCTAAAATCACAAAATCTTTTTATAATTTCTTCTGTAGGAAAATTTTTCAACCGACCTTCATGGGTAATCACGTTCAAAGTTAATGTTTCATTATTTTCTTTACTAAAAACTTCTTTAATTTGAGCTTCTGTCGGTCTCTCTCCTTTTTTATAAATCAACTCAATCCTAAAAGTTTGGCTGGAATGATCCATGTAGTCTTTTAACCAAGTGTCTTTTCTGTCTAAGACTTCATCTATGTAATTGATTACTTTTTCTCTGTTCCAATTTTGTGGAGCATCCGTCAGATAAAGAGTTTCTCCTTCCCACTTAAAACCAAAAGTAGTTACAAGAATTTCTGACCCGTTCTCATTTTTGTAAGTTCGAACTTCACCATTATAATTTTTATACCACGGTTTTATTTTTTTTAACTTACCGGTTTTTAAATATGTAATCTGCGAATCGATAATGTCAGACAACTTGTGACCCGGAATAAAACACCTAAAACCTGTGGCAATCCCTTGAATATTATTTAACAATACCACAGGAATCTTTCCCACGAAATGAATCGGCTCATCTTCTGTTTCATCATAATTTTTCACATAATCAATATCCGGGAGACTCTCAAATAACCCGATGTCTTTTGCAAAGTCAGATAATTTTACCTCGGTGTATCTGGGAGAAGCAATTGCACTTGGATCCAACACATCACCAAAAGTACCTTCACCATGAACTAAGGGAATATTATTTGCAAAAGTAAAATCTTGAGCCATCGCGGAAAGTGCGTCCTGAATAGACCTGTCTCCGTGTGGATGATACCCCATAGCAAGACCGGCTACTTTAACTGTTTTCGTGTGACGATTACGGGCATCAGAATTCCACATTGCCCATAAAATTCTCCTCTGAACCGGTTTTAACCCATCTATTTCGTGGGGAATCGCCCTTGAATCGCACACATATCTTGAATATTTTCTCTGATCATCGTGTACCTGATCTTCAAAAGGTGTTTCCGGGTAATTGTCTTTGGGCTTGCCTGTGTTCTCTGAATTTTTCATATTTTTGGGGCAAGAACACAATACACAGTTTTCTTGTCAACTAAATTATGTCCGACATCCTGATTTCGCCGTATTTTGCGATGTTTTTGCTCGTTCTTGCAAGATATTTTAGAGAAGAATTCTCTCTATTTTCTCGATCATTCTTTCTTTTTCCGTCTTCAGCTCTATTCTATAGCTTCGCCAGCGATTTTTTTGTTTCGTTTTTATTTTTCGGTTTTTTTGCCTCAGTCCAGCTTCTTTTGTCGTATCAGCCTATTGTATCGTATAGTTTTTCTCTTTGAGAGATAGACTCCTACCGCAATCGAACTGACCTTGGGTGGAACTCCAAAGTCATAGAACTTGGCAGGGATGATTATGTCCCATCCGGCAATGTCAAGCAACAAAAGAAGAGTAAAAAGAGCCGTTCGAGAAATACCAAGCCATTGAGCAAACTCGCCTAGCTCAATCCAATCTGCATTCTCCGGACGAAAGTTCTTCTTTTGCAAATTTTGCCCTTCTTCTTGGTAACAAGTTTTCACACAATCCAACTTCTCAAAAGTCTTCCACAGCAAAACATTCCTGTACCTCTCTAACAAATCATGCAAATAATCCTCTCTCGAAATATTTTCTGTCCTCAAATTAAACTCATCCATAAATTTTTCTGGAATAAGCAGACTTGACTGCGTTCGCTCAAATTTTTCCGGATTCATAAATTTCTCCTAATATAAAAGTTTTCTTTTCTCTATCCCTGATCTCCACCTACTATCCCTGCCCTCTGATATAAGGTAAAATAATATCGTGATAGAAATAAAATTTTTGCGATTTTAGAAAAAATTTTTTAGCTTTTTACAGAAAAGTCCTAAATCTGTATTAAATGCGTAATCTCTTGAAATCCCCAAAAGTGGAGTTCCCACATTATTGCATAAAAGGTTCACAATTAGTATAAAACATGCACTTTACTGAAAAGAGTGGAGATCCCACATTTTCACACGAAAAGTGAAAAATCTGCACTAAAAGCGTAAACTCAAAACATTTATCTAAAAAGAAAATCTAATTGAAAAAAATTTCCACCTCCACTATTTCTGACCTCAGACATCAGGCATCAGTCCTCTGAATTGGGTTCCACATTTTATCGTAAAAAGTCCACTATTAGTATAAAATACGGACTCTATACTCACCTGCAAAAAGTCTTACTTGAAAATAAATACCCTCAAATACTTAAGAAAATCATTATTTCCCATCGACCCCAGCTCATACAACGCAAGAGCTGGGCTAGTGTCATAAACTATACGAAAAATAAAAAAATCTTCCGGAATAGGGAAACTATTTGAAAAAGATTTATAGTTCCCCAATTTCAGTCTTCAGCCCTTAGTCTTTCCGTCCTCTGAATTTATATAAAACTCCAAGATCAAACCCTCTCCTCTTCCACTGCCTGATCCCTGGTCGCTTCAACAGAACAATTTAGAAAGAAAAATTTCTGATTTCTATGAGTTTAATGAAAAATCGAAGTCTAAACATTAGTTTTTCAATTTTTTCAGAAAAAAAAGCCTTTTATCATTATCAAGAAAAATTTTTACGGTATTATATAACGATAAAAACTATGTTACTCACTTTTTGCACAGGAAAAATTCACAGAGCAACCATAACAGATGCCAACCTGAATTATGAAGGCAGTCTTACAGTTGACAGAGATCTTTTGGACGCATCGGGTATGAGGCCTTACCAGCACGTATCTGTTGTAAATGTAAACAACGGTTCAAGGTTAGAAACCTATATAATAGAAGGAATGAGAGGCTCTGGCACGATTTGCTTGAATGGTGCGGCTGCACGACTTGGTGCGGTTGGTGACAAAGTAATTATACTGACCTATGGAATGATTGAAGAATCCCAACTACCAAAGGATTTTCATCCCAAGGTGGTCTTGGTAGACGACAATAATAAAATTAAGTCTCAAGTTAAATAGACCTTTACTTACATGAAAAACGATTTAGTTATTAAAAGATTTTTTTACTCTAATCTATTCTTGAGTGTACTTGTACTTATAAATATATTTTTGGGTCCTTTGGTTCGTGCAACTGACTCTGGTTTAGCTTGCCCGGATTGGCCCCTATGCCATGGCAAAATAATACCACCTCATGATTTTAATAATTGGATGGAAGTAGGGCACAGGATATACTCAGGAATAATTTCTTTAGTTTTATTGCTTCTAATTTTTTGGACCTTCAAGGTAGAAATACTAAGAAAAAATTTTTTACTACTCTACATCTTCTCAAGCTTAGTAATTATCAATCAAGTTATACTCGGGATGCTGACTGTTACCAAACTATTGGATCCGACAACTGTTAACCTTCATTATTTGAATGCAGTCATCTTGCTTTCCATATTCTCTACAATTACTTTAAAGGCACAGTACCTGACAGAAGGAAGAGAGATAAGCGGAAATTTTTTTGCCAAGATATTCCAAAAAAGAAATACAATTATTTTATTAGCCCTTGGTTTTATTTTTCTGCAATTATTTTTTGGCGGAAGAGTCAGCTCCCACTATGCAGGTCTTGCTTGTCCTGATTTTCCAACGTGCAATGGTTTTCTTTTTCCGAGAGGACAGGGAATTATGGTACGTTATCAAATAGAACACAGATTTGGTGCTTATATCGCCCTAATTTTTTCTGCTCTTAGTTTTTTTCTCTCCAAGAAATTTTCATTTGAAAATAAATCTAAATTATTCCTTAAATCAGCATTCCATGCAATGCTATTTCAAATATTCTTAGGTGCAATGAATGTAATTTTTCGTTTACCTGAGCTTATTACTGCCTCTCACTCTGCTTTTGGAGCCATAGTATTTATTCTAACTTACTCCGGTCTTTACAGGCAAATTTTAATAGAGAAAAAATAATTTTCAAAAAATTGTTATCTTTGCAAAATATCCAAAACAGCAAATAAAAAACTATTTCAAAGTAAAATATAAACAAAAATGCAACTATTTCACATGAAAAATATCTATGTAATTCTTACCCCTATTGTGGTTTTTTTAGTTTTAATAGTTGTCTATTATTTTTATTTCAATAATCCTAAAAAGAAAAGCGTTATAGAACAAAAACCATATACGTTAGGCGAAACTCTTAAAAAATTAAACACAGATTCGACCTTCTTGGAAAATGCAGATTTACAATCTATTCGACCTGAAGAATTAATTGAATATTTCAGAAAAGGACTTATTGAATTCAGGTATTCTTCCGATCCCAAAAAAGAATTTGGCTTAAAAATAGAAAAAGATTTTCCTGGAGAAAATGGAAGGGTTATTCTGGAAATTTTTCGAGCTTATGGTGAATATATGTCTTTTTTATCGACCTTGGAAAATCATTCGGAATTGGATAGTTTTGAAAAATGGAATGAAAAAATAAAATATAGAGAAGTATTTTTTGGGAAAAATTTAAAAGAAAAATTATTTCCAAAAAAAGATTCAGAAACTATTGAAAAGTTTTTTTTATATGCAAAACGATATTTAAAAAAGCACACTAACGATAACTTACGATCTAAGAAAATTCATTTAGAAAAAGCAAAAAAGGAGATTTACGGAGAAGAGTATTCTCGTTTGATTGAATTAGAGCCTTTAGATGAGCGATTTGAGTTGGAATGGAATATAAGAGAGCAGGAAATTAAAATCATGACTGAAAAAGAAAGAATGGAATTGAAAAAAGAAATTTTAGACGATTTGAGAAAATGAAAAAATTTATATTCACTACAATATTTATCGTAATCAATATTTGTATTTTAGAAATAGGTCTGTATCTACTTGACCCGGAAGAAATTTTTGTAAAAGGATTTGATAAAGAATTGCTTTTTAGGATGTACCCCAAGAAAAAAGGGATAGTAGCCAGTGAGGAATTTTCTGTGACTGTTGAAACTAACTCAGATGGATACAGACAAAAAATAAAAAAGGACTCACAAGAAAAAGTTTTAATAATGGGAGACTCATTCACTGAAGGCTGGGGAGTAGAGGAAAATGAAATCTATGTAGAAAAATTAAATTCATTCACAAAGGATATTTTTTTTATAAACGCAGGTCTTCACGGATCTTCTCCTTCGCTTTATGCGATTCAGATTCCCTATGTATTAAACAAATACAAACCTACCCAAGTGATCGTTCAAATATTTGACAACGACTTGGACGATAATGAGAAATTAGAAAGATTCATCCAGTTTAATAAAAATGGAGAAGCAGAAAAACCAAAACCCAAGTTTCTTGCAAACCTAATAACTGAAAAAGGGTATAATTTTTTAAAAGACCTTTCTATTTATAGATTTTTTTCTAAGTTAATCAAAGTTTTCAAAAAAGAACCCTCTCCCATTCTATATTATAAATTAGGCAGAGAGCCAAAAATAGAAATTTTAACCCACGAGAAATCTATATTAAAATTCGGAAAACTTTCTCCTTTGGGCAAGGAAATCAATTTAAAATATGGAAATCAATTCGGATTCTACAAGGATTCAAGCGATGATTTGTGGAAAAATAGGTTGAGCAAAAATTTAATCTATTTGACACAAATTATTCAAACTGCTAAAAAACAAAATATTCCGATTTCTTTTTTATACATCCCTGCAAAGGAATTTTTTGCCAAAGGAGGCATCTTGGGTGATAAAAAAATTCATTCAAGCGTTTCTTATGAATCGGCAAATCCGCTATATTTACAGATATATCAATTATGTACGAAAGAAAAATTGAATTGCACTTTTTTAACGAAAGATTTTTTTGAAAGAAGTCCGGAAAACTTATATTTCCCTTTTGATGCTCATTTGAATCGAAAGGGGCATCAGGTACTTGCAGAAATTTTGTACGAAAAATTTTTGAAAAACCCATAAAATCTGTTTTCCACGTTATATGCTTTTTTAAAAAATTCGATAAAAAGGTCTAATTTAAAATAATTCAAGTTACTAGGAGAAAAATGAAAAAATTTGAAATCAATAAAGATGATATAAAAATTCTTACAGAAGAGCTTCCGGGTCAAAGCGATGCTATGCAAGATAAAACAAATAAATTAGAAACAGAAAAATACCTCTCTCAAATAATCGATACTTCTACCGAGAAAACAGTCTTTCTGATGATCTCAGAGCCTAAGTTGGAAGAAGACATGAAATCGCAAATTTCTTTCTATGGTTATATAGTCAAAAGTATTAAAAACCTAAAAGATATGAAAACCGAAGTTCAAAAATATACACCATCTGTTATAATTATGGAAATGCTTATAACAGATATTAATGAAGAAAAGAAAGATGAAATCCTTCTTATCAAAAATTTACATACATTCCCTATCCCGATAATTTTTATTTCTTCCTTTTCAGATATAAACACAAGACTGCAAGCAGTTCGTTCCGGTGGGGATGCTTTTTTTTCCAAGCCACTCGAAATTGGTAAACTGATAGATACAATTGATAAATTGACCATTCGTCCGATTCCGGATCCTTATAGAGTGATGGTAATTGAAGATAGTTTACCTACAGCTTCGTTTTACTCTATGTTACTTCAAAAAGCCGGGATGGTGACTACCATTGTTACAGACCCATTTCAGGTAGTTCATACTATTGTTGATTTTCGTCCAGACCTTATACTTTTAGATTTATACATGGAGGGGTGCAACGGTATAGAATTGGCATCCGTATTACGCCAACAAGACGCTTATGTCGGGATACCTATAGTTTATCTTTCTTCAGAAGAAGATAAAATGAGGCAAATTGAAGCACTCAAAAAAGGTGCAGATGATTTCTTTTCCAAAACAGTTCCGCCTGAATTTATTATTTCGTCGATTCGAATCAGAGCCGAAAGAGCAAGGATATTACGCTCCTTTATGATCCGTGATAGTCTGACGGGACTCATCAATCATACCCAGATTAAAGAAAGTTTAGACATAGAAATCGCACGCGCCAAGAGGCAATCATCTCCCATGACACTTGCTATGATCGACATAGACAATTTTAAATCGATCAATGACACTTATGGACACCTGAATGGTGATAAGGTTATAAAAAGCTTGTCAAGGCTTCTTCGTCAAAGACTAAGAAGAACTGATATAGTCGGCAGATATGGTGGTGAAGAATTTACAGTTATCATGGTAAATACAAACCCGGCAACTGCTTTTAGAGTATTGGATTCTATTCGAGATAATTTTTCAAAAGTAATTCATGAGACGAACATTAAAGATTTTACGGCAACATTTAGTTTTGGTCTGTCTAGTTATCCGGTTTATCAGAATTCAGTTGAACTTACTCAAAAAGCAGATCAGGCTCTATACACTGCAAAACAAAAAGGAAAAAATCAAGGCTTTCGGGAAAAAAATATTCCTTATGAGATTATCATTTGAGGGTAGCATCGCTTACAATTCCAATAGCTCTTTTTTTTATCAATCTATATGTAATTATTTATAGCGAGACAAAAATAACCGAGTACGATATCAACCCTCCTTTTTTTGCAACTGATTTTACGGAATCTTACAAGCTAAACCCTCAGTCAAAGATTCAATTTATAGCTGACGGAAAAACGAACACTCATTGGATCAAAGAAAGAGACGCTAAAAATTCGGATTTTGAAATAGAGTTACGTCTAACGCATTTCTTTGAAAATGGTTATCATAGGAAAAACTACAAGTACCTGAAAATTCTTGCGTGTGAGGATGTAAAGAAAAAAATCACGAAACCCGAAAACTTGCGAATTACTATTTTTAAGAAAGAAGCAATCAATGTAGATAAAGAACTTCGATTGCCAAAAGAAAAATCCCTAAAAGAGATTGATGTCGATTTCTCAGATTCTTTAGACCAAAAAATACCTATTGCAAAAGATATTTCTATCCAAGAAACAAATCATTTTCCAGAAAATATTTTTATATTGGGTGTTCGTGGAAAAATTACAGGAAATTCAAAAACCAGCTCGTGTATCAGCGAAATTTCTTTTGAAGAATGATTCTTTTCATTGGTTTTTTACGCAATCAGATATATTTTTTTAAAAATTTTATAGAAATTGCCTAAAAAATCTTTTTACAATACATCATTCATCAATTTTATAGCTCCCAAAACCGATACAAATAGTAAGCTATTCTTATGACCAATTCTGAAATACTCAAAGATACAATTTTTCTCGGAGAGACTCTTGTAAACAGGGTTAGAATTGCCCTGTGTGTACTTTTCATAGTCGCTGCTGTCTTAGCATCATTTTCACAACCTGCGTCTTTTGTATATACATATACAATCTCTACCACAATTTATATTTTTGCTACAATCTTATCCATTGTATTAATTAAAAAAAAATCAATCACGATTTATTTTATATATTTTTCAGCTTTTATAGATGCTCTTTTAATTACCTCCGTTAGAGTTATTCCTATTTTTATTAACGCAAATGGAGCTGCATATTCAATTAAGGAAAAAGTTTTATTCTCTATTCTATTTATTTTTATAACCATGACTCCTCTTCGCTTCAATATAAAATTTGCAATCGGGAATGGAATATTTTTGGCTTTATCACAAATTGTATTTGAAATAATAGCATTTCAGTTTGGAAACATAAAACTTGTAGGAAAGGAAAGTGGAACTGACCCCACAGAGATTCCGATACGCAATATTATAAATACCGATCTTTTTTACTTAGGAACAATTTATATTTCCTATTTAGTTTCCTCTGTTGCGAGTAAACACCTAATTAAGTCGATTGAAAATGAAAGTATAGCTAATACGAGCCTTAACCAAAATAAAGAGATCATAGATAAACTACATGAATCAGGCAACACTCTTTCAGAAATTCAAATAAAAATTAAAGATACAATTGAAACTTTTAGAAATTCAACAATGGAGCAGGCTTCAATAGCAGAAGAAACTTCTGCGGCTATGGAAGAAATTGCAGCTGCTTCCAGAAGTATCAGTTCATCCACAGAAAAGCAGAAAGAGCTTAGCGTGGAAGCCAGCAAATTGAATAAAGAAATGGACTCAAGATTTAGTGACTTAAAAAAAGTAATTATAGAAAACGAAGAGATTCTTGCCAAACTCAATCCGATCATAGACCGAGGAATTTCTGTGATGAATGAGTCGGGAAATTCAATGAATGAGATCAAAAAATCTTCGGATGAAATATCTAAAGTTGTTTTGGTAATGAAAGAAATTGCTTATCAAATCAATCTATTATCTTTAAATGCAGCAATTGAAGCAGCAAGAGCAGGAGAAGCAGGAAAGGGATTTGCAGTGGTTGCGGACGAAATAGGAAAACTTGCACAAAAATCTTCCAATCAAACTAAAAACATTACTGAGAATGTAAAACTTTCATTAGATAAAGTAAAACTTGGAAACGAATCAGTGAAAAGCGTAACTGAGATTTTCAATACTATTGTGTCTGACTTTATGCAAATGGAGAAGATTAGAAAAACTGAAAATGAATCTCTAAATTCATTTGAAAAAAATAAAAATCAAATCAACACATCTATTCACAAAATCAGTGAACAAGCATCTGGAATCCAAACTGCTACCACTGAGCAAGAAACCGCAGTGAATGAAACAACTCAAGCAGTGACAAAAATTTCAAGTCAAGCAAGCGAGCAAGCATCTGCAATAGAGAATTTATCCAACTTGTTAGAATTTTTAGATGAAATTCATACTCTGATAAATAGTCTATCCAATATAAAAGAATAATTTTTATGATATGAAATAAAACGAAATGAATTATTGTAAAAATTTTTCAATGTTTAAAAAAAATGAAAATCCAAAAAAGTAATAATTCTAACGAGTCGATTGGATATATTGGACACGGACAACTTGAAAGTTCTCCTGCATCAATGTCTGTATTACATGTTATTAGCCATGAATTAGATCACATTGCTGAATTTAAAAATGAAGCAATCAGAGATAATGCTGAAATTCGTAGCATCGACATGAAAATTGATTTTGAATTTAGGGATGGGAAGTTGGTTGCTGTAAGTGGGAAAACAACCGCAACCTCAAAAATAAGATCCAATGAAAAAAAGCCAAACGTTTCTGAAACAAATGCACAAAATGAAGATAACCAAAAAGATAATAAAAATAATTTAGAATTAAAACCTGAAAAAGAAAAAATAGCCAGTGAAGAAAAAAAATTATTATACAGGATAGAATATATTAATTCAGAAATAAATCTTTTAGAAAATAAAAACTATTATACAGAACCTGAACCAAAAAATATTTATGATAAAAAAGATGAGCAAAGAAAAAAAGAACTAAAAGAAAAAAAGCAGAAGTTAGAAATTGAACTTTCTAATCTTAAAATAAAAACTCAAATCGAAAACTCTCAAGAAATGCTAAAAGAATCTCTTGATAAAACCCAAAACCAGTCTTTAGATCTTGTCCAAACTCAATTTACATCTAAGCCCGGTTTTATTTTAGATTTAAAAATTTGATAAGATCCACTATCATCATAAACCCTTCGTATAATAATGTGGGAACTCCAATTCGGAGGACAGATGCCTGATGTCTGAGGTCAGAAATAGTGGAGGTGGAATTTTTTTTCAATTAGATTTTCTTTTTAGATAAATATTTTGAGTTTACGCTTTTAGTGCAGATTTTTCACTTTTCGTGTGAAAATGTGGGAACTCCACTCTTTTTAGTAAAGTGCATGTTTTATACCAATTGTTCACCTTTCGTGCAATAATGTGGGGATCCAAATCAGAGGGCTGCATACTGAAATAGAGAAGTTGAAATCTTCATCAAGAATAATCTCATTTGCTTCCAAGTAATATATTTATCTCCTTTTCCGACAAAGGAATTTCTTTCTTAAATTCAGAGGCACTTATCCCACCTTTTGCAGATTTCTTTTTTTTGTATTCAGGTATTTGCAAAACTTTAGTTTTTCTTTTTGTTTTCGTTTTCATATCTATATATCTCCCTTTATTTCTTTTTGGAAAGGGCTTTCACAGAAAAAATCATTTCGCTGAAATTACATCAAATCCCGTTAGGTTTCTCATATTGTTGCTCGTGCTCGATTTGTTGAAGATGTTGCAAAAATAGAAATTGCGAACGGAATAAAACAATACGTTTTCCTTGATGCAGGATTTGACAGTTTCGCTCAACGAAATACAGAAATCAGTTCGCAAGTTGACATTTATGAAATTGATCTACCCGATACGTTGGCTTGAACAGAAGAAAAATTAATTCAAAACGGCTACAATGTTCCCGACAATTTGCATTTCGTTCCTGTAAACTTTGAAACTTCATCTTGGTGGACTGAACTTGTAAACAAAGGTTTTGACACTAACAAAAAATTTGTTTTTATCAAAGTTTTATCTGATAGAGAAATCGAAGAAGACATTATTCATAGTCTTGTAAATAAAATCCAAAACAGAAAAGAAAAATCCGTAGGGACAGAAGATTCTTCTGCCTACACTGTTTATGATGAATACAAAGGCATTTTTCAAAAGTTAGATAAAACCTATAACGGAAGCATACTTATAAAATGTCCAGAATTAGACTCTGTTAAAGTCGTCAATAAAGTCTTACTGGAAGTTTTAAAAGACCTACAACCGGAAAATTCTCATTATAACTTTAAAGTAATTCCTATTGAAATCCTTGGAACTATTTACGAACAGATTTTGAGCAAAGTAGTAGTAACCACTGACAAACGTGCTAGCATTGACTATAATTTGCAAGCAGTATAATAATAAAGAAATTAGAATTTATTGATAAACAAATCAATGCAATCATTTGCAAATCTTACAATCTCACCCCAGAAGAAATTAAAATTGTGGAGGGGGAAAATGTCTGAACTTTAATTTATTTGATTAAATGCTTACCATGATTTTTTATAAGACAAAATTTTCTCTAATGCGAAATCAAAAGAATCACACACATAGTTTGGACATTGAGTTAAACCCAGCGAGTGTAAATCTTCAGCGTAAGTTTGTGCTATATTTTCCGAGAGAAGTAAAACTCGGAAGACATAAGGTTGTGGTCGCAGTCTAAGATGAATTTATTGGAGAAGAAAACGAATTATTCCCTGAAGTAGAGAATGCCTATAAAGCAGAGATTGATCGAAGACTTGATGATACGAAAAAAAATTCGCCAACCCTTAAATATTTATTGCCTCTCCCATAGAGTCTAACGCAGCCTCCATTAGCCCTTCTGAAAGAGTCGGATGAGCGTGGATTGTGTTTCCAATATCCTCAACTCTAAGCTCTGAAACAGAAGACACGACATATTCGGAAATTAGCTCAGTTGCATTTGGACCAATTATATGAGCACCCAAGATTTCTCCTTTCTCTCCGGAAATTAATTTAATCATGCCAGTAGTGTCTCCTGTTGCCTGAGCACGACCACTTGCAGTAAATGGAAATCTACCTATTTTAAAATTCAAGCCAGACTCTTTCGCTTTTTTTTCAGTCATTCCAACAGAAGCTACTTCGGGATGGCAATAAGTGCAACCGGGTATATACTCATAATTAATCGGCAAAAACTGTAATTTGTGTGGATTTCCATTTTGAATAGAAATAGCTTCTGATGCCCTCACTCCTTCCATAGATGCAACGTGTGCAAGTAAAGGGTGGCCTGTACAATCTCCAATAGCATAAATATTAGAAACCGATGTCGCATAACGCTCATTTACAGAAATAAAACCATTTGTTAAGTGGATTCCTATTTCTTCTAATCGGATCCCATTTGTATTCGGTGTAAGACCAACCCCTACAATAACCTTATCCACTTCTAAGTCAAAAGATTTACCGTTTTCTAACTTTTCTTTTAGTTTTAAAACTATTCTATCCTTTTTTTTCTCTCCACCCGTAATTCCTGTACTGAGATAGAATTCGATTCCTTTTTTTTTGAATGACCTTTCTAAGATTTTACTGATTTCTTCGTCTTCGTTTGGTAATAGATGGTCTAAGTACTCTACGATATGCACCTTAGAGCCCATGGAAGAATAAAAGTCAGCAAACTCTACTCCAATCGCACCTGCACCAATAATTCCCAGAGTTTTTGGGATTTCTTTTTCAGTCATTGCTTCTTTACTCGAAAGTATTTTTTCTTGATCGAATGGTAAAATAGGGAGTTCTTTTGACCGAGCACCCGTAGCTACTATAAAATAATCAGAAACTAATTCTTCTTCTTTATCGTCTTTGAAAACTGAAATAGTATTTTTATCTTTAAAAACCGCTTTACCAAAAACTTGAGTGACTGAATTTTTCTTCATCAAGAACTCTACCCCCTTTGCCATCTGGTCTGCAACTTTTCTTGAACGCTCAATAATTTTAGGAAAGTCTGGTTTCCCTTTTTCAGAAATGATTCCAAACTCTCCTGCCTTATTCAATTCGTCTAAAAGATGAGCGCTTTGCAAAAGTGCTTTTGTTGGAATACAACCCCAATTCAAACAAATTCCACCCATTTTTTCCATTTCTACTACTGCGGTTTTTAATCCAAGCTGAGAAGCCCGGATCGCTGCCACATAACCTCCGGGCCCACCACCAATCACAACTAATTGAAATTCATTTGCCATATTCTACTCCTATTTTTCCAAAAAATGTATTTGCATTTTCGTAATAAATTTTTTTTAAAACTTCAGGGCTAAGTCCCAATCCGTAAATCTTCCACAAACCTTTTCTCGGTTTATTGAAAGGGTAATAATCAAAATACTCATCTTTCGTTTCTAAAAATCTAGAATAGATTTCGTACTTCCCTCTATCCGGAGGGCCGTCTGTACCAAAAAAAATCCTGTCTTGAAACTTCTCAAAAAATTTTTTTGCACTATAGGGTTGTCTTCCCAATTCATCAATCCTTGCAGAAATATCTATATAGACATTTTTATTAGACGTTAATAATTTATCTGCTTTTTGTAAATTGTGAGAATACTCCGCAAAATGTAAGGCTACAAATTTTACATTTGGATGTCTTCCAAATAACTCATCTCTTTCTTGCAATACTTCATCAAAAGAAGGGTATTCATTGGAAGCAAAAGACCATTCTGGACGACGAACAAGCTCGTCGTATCTTTCATTTTTTTCGTCAATCGGAGAAAAAAAACTTTTTGGGTCAACTGTATGAATAAAAATCGGTAGATTGTGTTTTGCGCACTCTTGAAATAATGGATCTAAAATCGAGTCGTTCATTTTCAGTCTTTCACCATTTCTTTTTTTTAGCATTAGACCAAAATTTTTCCAAAGTTTAATCCCCTTGGATCCGACTGAAATATCTTTTTTTAAATCATCCAACATTAGCGGGATAAAGTTTTCTCTTTCATCTATTCTTTTCCAATTGAATGTGCTGAAATGAATTATCCTTGGGTCATTATATGAGCTTTTTATTTTTTGAAATTCCTCACCTGTTTTAAAACTTAGATTTATCATCTTTACAATTTTCAACTCATCCATTAATTTCGTAACTTCTTCTGGATTTTTTTGAAATGGAAAACCGAGATGACCGTGCATTTCAAAGACAGGATAAGTTGGCAAATTTTTTAATCGTATGTCTTTCATTTCAAGCATCGAAATCGGATAAAACTCTGTCACTAGTACATTTTTTTTCACGTAAGGAACATTTTTAGGCACGGAAAAGCCTAAGGCTCCAAAAAGTAAAAATCGCATCTTAATCTGAATATAAGGAATTTGGTAAGCAAGAAACAAAACATTTCCAAAAAGAGACAAAAAGAGAAGGATTTTCAATTTATTTTTCATTGAGGTAAAACATAGAATATAAATCTTAGTCGTAAAGAGAAATTTTTCATACTTATGGCAAAAAGGGAGAGAAAAAATACAACGGAAAATCAAATCCTTCCTTTGGAGGACGCACTTCCACCGGATTTATTTTTACTTCCGATTAAGTCCAGACCTATTTTTCCCGGAATTATCACCCCACTTCTTATTCCGCCCGGCAAATTTACAAATTCTATTGAAGAAGTTTTAAAATCAAACGGGTATATTGGTCTTGTGCTTCTGAAAGACGATAAAAGCACAAAAGACCCTGTAGAAAATATTTTTCAATCTGGGACGGTAGCTAAAATTTTCAAAAAGGTAAACCTTCCTGAGGGAGGAATCAATATCCTTACAAATACGATTGCGAGATTTCAAATTGAAACTATCCTATCCAATTCTCCCCACTTAATCGCAAAAGTAAAATATCCGAAAGAAATTAATAGCGCAAATAAAACTACAACAAAAGCTCTCATGCGATCTCTACTTATTCTTACAAAAGAGTTAGCAAAAAATAATCCTCTATTTACAGAAGAAATGAAACTCACTTTAGTAAACATGGATGAGCCGGGAAAAATGGCAGACTTCGTTGCATCTATTCTAAATTTAGAAAAACAAAACTACCAAGAAATTATAGAGTCCACCGATATTCAGGATAGGCTTGAAATGGTGATTTTATTTCTAATTAAAGAAATCGAACTAATCAGCCTTCAAAAAAAAATACAAGGTCAGATCAGTGAAAAAATTGATAAACAACAAAGACAATTTTTTCTTCGAGAGCAATTGAAAGCGATTCAAAATGAGCTTGGGGTGGGTGATGGAAAATCTGAAAAAAAATACGATTCGCTCTTAGAAAGATTGAAAAAAGCAAATGTGGATGAGCAAGTAGTAGAAGAAGTTGCAAGAGAAATTACAAAATTTTACACAGGAGACATGAACTCGGCAGAAACGAATGTTAGTCGGAATTACTTAGACCTATTAAATTCCTTGCCTTGGGAAAATCCTCCTGAAAGAAAAATCGACCTACAATTAACAAAAAAAATCTTAAATAGAGACCACTATAAATTAGATGATGTAAAAGATAGAATCTTAGAATCTTTGGCAGTGAAAAAACTAAACCCAAATAGCAAAGGCTCTATACTTTGCCTTGTAGGTCCCCCCGGTGTAGGGAAAACTTCCATTGCTAAATCTATTTCAGAGTCTCTCCATAGAAAATTTTATCGAATTTCTCTCGGAGGGATGAGAGACGAGGCAGAGATCAAAGGACACAGAAGAACCTACATCGGATCTATGCCGGGAAAAATCATCCAAGCACTTAGGATACTGAAAGAGAAAGACCCTGTAATTATCTTGGATGAGATAGACAAGCTATCCACCGGCCAAGGAGACCCGGCTTCTGCACTATTGGAAGTTTTAGACCCGGAACAAAATTCGTCTTTTAGAGATCACTATTTAGATTTACCATTCGATATTTCAAGAGTATTGTTTGTTGCAACTGCAAACAATCTAGACACAATCCCCAGAGTGCTTTTAGACAGGATGGACGTTATACGCCTTTCCGGGTATATCACCGAAGAAAAAGTTGAAATTTTCAGAAAGTATCTATGGAAAAAAGAATTAGAAAAAAGTGGATTGAAAAATAAAAAAATCCAATTTGATACAAAAGCAATAATCTCTCTAATCAACTCTTATTCTAGAGAATCAGGCCTTAGAGGACTCGAAAAAATGACCAATAAAATTGTGCGTAAAATTGCGTACAAAACCGTAACCGGCGAGTCTTTCAAAACCACAATCACGGAAAAGGACTTAAAAGATTATCTTGGAATCCCCATTTTTACCGATGACAGAATGACAACGCCAAAACTACCCGGGACTGCACTCGGTCTTGCCTACACTCCTATCGGTGGAGCAACACTTTTAATCGAAGCTATTTTTATTTCGGGTAAGGAAGGCTTACTCGTAACAGGGAAGTTAGGCGAAACCATGAATGAGTCTGCGACTATTGCTTATAGCTATATCCAAAGTTTACTCGGAGATGACTCACTTTTCAAAGACAAAAAAATCCATATCCACGTTCCAGATGGTTCAACTCCAAAAGACGGACCCAGTGCCGGAATTACTATGGCGACCGCAATTCTTTCTCTAATTTTAGGGAAAGCAATACGACCCGGTTACGCCATGACGGGAGAGCTTACCCTTACTGGTGAAGTTTTACCCATCGGGGGGCTTCGCGAAAAAATCATAGCCGCAAAGAGAGCTGGGGTACATAAAATTATCTATCCGAAAGACAACGAGCCGAACCTGTCAGAAATTCCAAACTACATAAAAAATAGAGTTCATTTTTTTCCGGTCACAAAATATTCTGAAATCATAAAAATATTATTTGGTGAAATTAAAATACAAAATAAACTAAACAAAAAAGGAAAATAATATGGGTGTCCCATTTATAGATATAAAAAGATTTGAGAGCGGATTTTTAGAAGAGTGGAACGAAAAAGTAAAAAACTTGAGCGCGAAAGCCGGTTTCATCGGTGGAGAAGAAGTTACCAACTTGGAAAAAAATCTATCCGATTATTGCGAAGTCAAGCATACAATTTCTTGTGCAAACGGAACTGATGCTATCCAGCTCGCCTTACGAGCTGTAGGCGTTGGAAGAGGAGACAAGGTGTTACTGCCCGATTCTACTTTCTGGGCAACTTATGAAGCAGTCGTAAATTGCAGTGCAGACCCTTACACAGTTGACACTGACATGAAAGACCTGCAAATGAATTTTAGTGACTTTGAAAAAGCCGCAAATGAAGTAAAACCCAAAGCTGCCATTTTAGTTCACCTGTACGGATGGGGATCGGAAAGACTAAACGACTATAGAGAATTCTGTAAGAAAAAAAATATTATACTGATAGAAGACGGGGCACAATGTTTTGGCGTGAAATACAAGGGAGAAGAAATTTACAAAAATGCGGTAATCTCTACTACTTCTTTTTATCCAGCAAAAGTTCTTGGGGCTGCGGGAGATGCGGGAGCAGTATTCACAAACGATAGTGCACTTTCAGAAAAGGTTAGAATTTTAGCCAATCACGGAAGAACTTCTCACTATGGTCATGGTGCTGTCGGTTGGAATTCCAGAATGGATTCCCTGCAAGCAGCATTCCTAAATCTATCTCTAAAAAGATTTCCAGAAAGACTTGCCTCAAGAAAAAGTATCGCAAAAAAATATCACGATGAACTTTCTAAACTTGGGGTGAATAGGATTCTTCCTCCCACTGATTTTGAAGAAAATGGATATTGCAATGTGACTCTTTTCCCAAATGAAAAACGGACAAAATTAGAAGCTCTATTGAAAGAAAAAGGAATCGGATTCGGAAATATTTATCCAGGAGCTATGAGTGATCAACCGGGTGCAAAAGAATTCTTAAAAGCCAGATTCGGAGGGAAAAATGCACAAGAAATTTCTTCCACAGTTTTAAATCTTCCCTTATTCCCATACATGAAAGACGAAGAATTCAAGGAAGTAATTGGAGTAGTCTCAGGATTTCAGAGTGGAAAAGATTAGACTCACAGTAGTAATCGTACTGCTTTCGATTTTAGCAATTCTTACTTTTACACTTTCCAAGAGCTGGTTTTTTTTCGATAAAGGAATCGAACTAAAAGACGAAGAAATTGCAACCGAAGAAACATCAATCGAATGGAAAGACGACCCCGGGTCATTCTCACAAATTATATGGCAAAATTTTTTGATCTACCCTACCGGTCTTGTAAAAGAATCCGGTGGGTTTGGACCGGAAGAAACACTTCACCATGCGAAAAATCTGACTTTTATAAATTTGAATACTGGGGAAAACACAAAATTATTCCAAAAAAAAGTGTATATCTGGGATTATTTTTCGGGAAACTTTAAAAAGAAAAACAACAAGATCAATTCAGATGAGGCTAAATTTGATTCTATTGATATAGGAAATCGTCTTATTATAATAGCAATGACAGAAGATACGAATAAAGACGGATTTTTAAACAATAGAGATAAACCAAAACTATATGTTTATGATCCCTTAGGTGGAGACCTTACGTCCGTGATACCAGATAACTTCTGGTTTGAAAGAATATTGTACAATACCAAAAAAAATACACTCGCTTTAGTTATAAAAAAGAGTCCCCAAAAAAAAGAAGAGAAAGAGATTTCGGCTTTTCTTTTTTATAATGTAATCACACAAAAAAAACAGATCATTATTCCAGAGTAATTATGAAAGCAATTCAAATAGATTCATTCGGCTTAGAAAATATCCAATACAAAGAAATCCCAGACCCGGCACCTGTAGAAAGTTCTGAAGTTTTGGTTCGATTTCGTGCGGCATCTTTAAACTATCGCGACTATCTTGTAGTGACTGGTAAATACAACCCAAAATTTCCTCTTCCTTTAATCCCATGCAGCGATGGAGCAGGTGAAGTTGTAGAGATAGGAAAAAATATAAAAAACTTTTCTGTAGGCGACAGGGTTTGTGCAACTTTCGCACCAAATTGGGATTCAGGAAAACCAACCAAGAAAGAAATCAGAGCCTCTCTCGGTGGTCCACTCGACGGCACTTTGAGAGAGTATGCTGTTTTACCGGAGTCGGGTTTAGTGAAAATTCCATCCCATCTGTCTTTTGAAGAAGGAGCAACTCTACCTTGCGCAGCACTAACCGCATGGTCTGCCCTATTTGGTGAATCTCCTGTTCTACCGGGTGAGTCTGTAGTCATTCAAGGAACGGGTGGAGTCTCAATTTTTGCATTGCAGTTTGCGAAGCTCGCCGGTGCGAAGGTAATTTTAACTTCATCTTCAGACGAAAAATTATCTCAAGGAAGGAAGTTAGGCGCAGACTTTCTTATCAATTACAAAACAGACCCGAAGTGGAGTAAAAAAGTTCGAGAGTTTACAAATGGAGAAGGTGCAGACCATATAGTAGAAGTTGGCGGAGCCGGTACCTTAGACGAATCTATTCAATCGGTAAAATTATTTGGAAGCATTTATCTAATCGGGGTCTTGAGTGGCTCTTCTCCTTCCTTAAACTTACTCCCTATCGTAATGGGGCAGGTCAAGATTCAAGGAATAGTAATCGGACCAAAAAAAAGTTTTGAAAAAATGAATAGGGCAATCACAGAAAATTCTATTCATCCTGTAATAGATAAAATTTTCCCGTTAGAAGAAACTCGCCGCGCAATTGAATACCTTAGAGATGGTAAACACTTTGGAAAAATAGTGATAACCATTTAAAAAAGTTCAGTTATTTAGAGGTCAGTTTATTTCGTATCCGATGAACGATAAATTTTATTTTACTCCATACAAAATACATTGGCTTTAGGATAATTTTTACCTTGTTAAGATAAGGAGATACTTTTTGAAAAAAAGGACTAATAAATGGCGTACCTGCAAAAAGTCGTTTTTTGAAAAAGAAATTGTTCAAAAAGCCAATAAAAGCGCCATTTTCTAGCGTTGTAAAAAGCCCTGAAAGGGGTTTTTTTTGCAGTAGCGTCATAAATTTAAACCATTTTTCAAAAGGTAGTTGAATGTCTGTTCTTGTCATCATTATATAGATACTGATGGATGCGATTACAATATTGGCACTCCAAGGACCGATCCAATTTGGAATTTTAGATTTATAAGAAATGCTATTCCCTAAAATAAAAAACAAATAATAAATAAATAAAAACACTATCGCAAGAGTAAAGCTCATTCCCTTCCCCGATCTTTTCACTACAAGACCTAACGGAAAAGATAAAAAGAAAAATATCTGACAAGAAATTGGAGCAGCTATTCTTTTATGTATCTCTACATTAAAAGCCGTAACTGTTTTTTGGGAGTCTTTGAGTAGATTTAAAAGTTGAGTGAGTGTCGCATAACGGTTAGTGAGATCGTCAGAAGATAGAGTTCCATTTTGAGCACCTGTAATTATATCCATCTTCATCTGATTGACCATAGAATTCAACCCACCGATTCCTTTTATGGACAACCCCATTTCCTTAACCATTTCAAGTCCGGGCACATTTTCAAGCCCTTCTGATTCAATGCTCCTTTTTATTGAAAAAAGCATGGGAAAAGAAAAAGTCTCCGGTTTGATATTAAAACCAATCATAGATTTTTGTTTTTGAGTAGGAACATTATAATCCATTTCCCCGTTCAAGAAATTTGTGATGGTGAATCCGTCTTTTTTTTCGTTCCACTCCAATACAAATCCACGTTTCAATCGAATGGATTTTTCATATTCCCCTTTTAAATTTTTCTTTTCTACAATCGTGCCTTCTTTTGCAGAAATAATTTGAGTAACCCTTGATCCCCCCATAGGGATTACAATATTGTTATGGCGAATAAAATCATTTCCCTCCATATAAATTTCCCACTCTCTGATTTGTACACCTTGCAGTTGGCCTGTATCACGATTCATCCCTTCTGTGTACAGAGTCCTGCCTTTTTTAGCAAAAGTTTCTTGAGTTTGATCACCACTAAACTGTCCGGGTGTAACTGCAATCATCGGATTGTACGCCATGATCCAATTATTGAACTCATTTAACTTTCTGGTATTTTCAGGAGCAAGATAAAAATTTAAATACCCCACTACAATTGCCGCAAGAAAACCAAATATTAAAAAATTAGAATAGATTCTTGTAAAACTAATTCCAGCTGATCTCATTGCAGTAATTTCAGAATCACCGGAAAGCCTGCCGGATGCCATAATCCCACTCATAAGACAAGCCATAGGAATAGTTGACGGCAGTGTATTTCCAAGAAGATACCCAAAATAGTCTAAGAGTCTAAGTGCGTCAACTCCCTTCCCTACAAATAGACCTACCATTTTTTGCAGAGCCATTGCCATATAGATCATCGTAAAAAAAGCAAGAGCCACAAGAAACGGACTGACAATTTCTTTTAGAATATATTTATTCAAAATAGGAAATCGAAAAAATGGGAAAATTCTTTTTTTGTCTGTGTGGATTATAAATGGCGTACCTGCAAAAAGTCGTTTTTTGAAAAAGCAATTGTTCAAAAAGCCTATAAAAGTGCCATTTTCTAGCGTTGTAAAAAGCCCTGAAAGGGGTTTTTGCAGTAGCGTCATAAATCCTTTAGGCATATCTTCACCGGACTGAATCCGTATAGTTCTTAAATCTTCTGTAGGATTTTTATTTGATTTTGGTAAACCAGTGAATTCTTTTTTTACGACAGGATTCTTTTTGATTCCGGTTTTTTCTTTGGATGATTTTTTTTTGGTAATAGGTTTCTTTTTTGGCATCTTGCCTAAACGGATTTCCCTTTTAGTGTAGCGCTTGTCGCAGACTCAATTTTTACGTTTACCAATTTTCCGAACATATCCTCCGCTTGAAATCCTTCCAAAATCGGGAATACAGCCATTCTACCGCAATTGGTTCGTCCTGAGACCTCTTTGTTTGATTTTTTGGAAGTTTCTTCTACTAGTATTTCAAAAGTTTTTCCGATTTTTTGCTGGTTGAGTGAGTGAGAAATCTTAGTCTGTAAATTTACTAACTTGGTCAATCTTTCCGATTTCTCTTCTTCTGAAACATTGTCTGTAAAGTGCTTTTTAGCAAATGTTCCTTCTCTTTCAGAATACTTAAACATAAACGCCATATCAAATTTACACTTCTCGATTAGGTCTAAAGTATCTTGGAAGTCGTCTTCTGTTTCTTCAGGGAATCCAACAATTACATCGGTTGTCAGTCCTACATCAGGCACAAGACTGCGAATTTTTTCTACAAGACCTAAATATTCTTCTCTTGAATAATTTCTTTTCATTAGTTTGAGTATCTTTGAGCTACCCGATTGAAGGGGAAGATGAATATTTGGAGAAAATCTTTTTTCTTTAGCCATTAGCTCTAAAAGATGAAGTGGAAAATCTTTTGGATGAGGGGAAGTAAATCGTATTCTCGAAATGTCCGTATCGAGTAAAATCGCCTGTATGAGATCCGTAAAATCCAACTTATCGTATTTATACGAATTTACATTTTGTCCAAGCAGTGTAACTTGCTTTACCCCTTTTTCGCATAAGTCTTGGATTTCTTTTACAATAGATGAAACATCTCTACTTCTTTCTCTTCCTCTGGTGTAAGGGACAACACAAAAAGTACAGAAATTATTGCAACCTCTCATAATCGTAACAAAAGATTGAACTTTATTTATTATGCTTGGCTGGATTTCATCATAGGTTTCAATTTTTGATAATCGAGTAAGACTAATTTTTCTTTCACCAGATCGAATTTTTTGGATTATGCCGGGTAGTTCTCTATAATTGTCAGGGCCAACCACTACATCTAAAGGAAGCTCAAGATGAAATAAATCTTCTCCAAGGTTTTGAGCCATACAACCAAGAATCCCTATGATCAAGTTTGGATTTTTCTTTTTTAGGTAGCCTAAATTTTGTAGTCTTCCGTAAATTTTTGCGTGTGCATTTTCTCTCACGGCACAAGTATTTATAAAAATTATATCCGAGTTTTCTACCGAAGTGGCCTTGCTATAGTTCGCCTCTTTCATAAGAGAAGAAACAAGCCCCGAATCGTATTCATTCATCTGGCAGCCGTAAGTTTCAATATACACTCTGCCCATCTCACGATCTAAAAGTCTTTCTGTGGTTATTTCTTGTACTTGAGTATTCACAATTCTAAATTATTTTACCAAAAAAATCTGTAAAGCCGATTTGATTCGTTTGTCAAATACTTGCCTTCTCTTTTAGGATTTCTTTTAATTTTAACCCTCTCGCATTAAGAGGATCTTTCGCAAGTGCCGATTCTAATATTTTTTCTGCACGGGTGTACTGCTTGATTATAGAGTACGTTTCAGCAAGATGAACTAAGTTTTTTATTTTTTCTGGATCTCGTAGTCTAACTCTTTCACCGTAATCGACTGACTTGGAGTGAAGACCTGCTTTCCGATAACAGTAAGAAGCAACAAAAAGCATTTCTGTATCTCCGGGCTGGATAAAAATAAAATCTTCTATATAAGAAATTGCATCTTTATATTCCTTTTGATCTATATACGCCTTGATAATCGCTCTCAATAATTCTGGCTGGTATGTATTTTCTTTTAGGGCAAGTTTTAACTCTGAAATTATAGCCCCACTCTCAGTTAAAGATTTTATTTTTTCTAAAACTTCTTCAGATGAAGATACACTGTCTGTTGGTTCTATATTTTCTTTATAACTCAAACGAATCAAAGAAAAGTCGTCTGTGATTTCACCGGCTTTTTTAATTTCTTCTACTGTTTGTTGTAAATCCCCGTTTGAAGTTTCAATATTTTTTAAAAATAAAGTTTCATTCTCATTGATGATTCTTTCACCATTCTCGTCTGTTCCAAGAAGTAAATCGTCTCTACCGTCAGAGCCGATGTAGATAACGTCTCCTGCTTCAAGTTGAAAGGTACGAATAGAAATTTCTCCCTCCATACCGTGGGTACCGAGTTTACGAAACAACAATTCACTCTCAATAAATTCGGCTTTTTTGTCTCTGTAAAGAACTGTCCACGGGTGCTCTGCGTTTAGATAGTACATAAGCCCAGTTTCTTCATCTACTAAACCTATTACAAGAGAGATCAACATGGAGCCGTTAAAACTTTCGAATATTTTATGAAGTTCGATAAATGTATTTTTAATCCATCTTTCCGGGTGTGTGTCTTGGGCTTGATGAGTGATTCTTGTCCTTTCTATAATAGATTCAAAAACTGCTCCAAGAACTAAAGCACCACCTGCCCCTTGAATCGACTTACCCATTGCGTCTGCATTCACAAAGGCAATGTAATTTTTCTCTTTTAGAATTATATTTTGAGCTGCACTAATATCTCCACCGATCTCTTCGTGTCTATTTCTGAATTCAAACTGCTTTTTCTGCTTTGTGTAAAATTCTAAATGAACATTCTTGCTTTTTGTTTTGTTCGTTCCGAGTGGCTTGAGAAGAAGTGAAGTAAGAAAGTAATCTCCGTCTTGCTGTTGCTTCAATGCTTGCACTTCATCTAAGGTATTCTTCAATTCTTGAGTTCTTTCTTCTACTTTAATCTCAAGAGTTTCGGCATAGTCTTCTAATTTCTCTTTACTGTCTCGAATAGAGCTAACCATACTGTTGAACGATCTGGATAAAAATCCAATTTCATCTTCCACTTTTACTGGAACTTCAACTTCCAAGTCTCCCTCGTTTACTTTTTTTACTCCGGCAAGCAAGGAATCGAGAGGATTGATTAATGCACCGAGAAAGAAAAAACGAAAACCGACTGTAATAAATAATACAAACAGTGTAAGTATGATTACCATTTTTTTACCGGAAACAGTTACAAAACTTCTGTACGCTTTAGTGGAATAACCATACTCTGCCAAAGTATCCTTTTCTTCATCATACACTACAAAAGAAACAAAATGTTTTTCTGAATATGGATTGCCCCTATACACCCTTGTTCCCTCTTCATTCATTGGCAAAATGTACAAAAGAATTTCAGATTTTAGTTTTTCTTCTTCCGAATTTGATTTTTGCAAATGTGTAAGCATGACTTGTTTAAAAGTTTCAAAATCCCCACTTTGAGAATTTAGAAACTTCGTAAGTTGACCTCTGAAATTACGATTCTCCATTTTTTTTATTTTTATTCTTCTGTAATTTAGGAAAGACTCCAAAGAATCCAAAGAATTTTTTAGAGTTAAAAAAATCTTAGCTTCAGGAGAAACAGAAGTAGATTTGTTTTTTAAAAATTCTCGATAGCCTCCAAAATAAGAGTGAGAGTCTGTAATAATAGTTTCTATGTCTGAAAAAGAATTCAGAGATTTCATTTTTTCATATATTCTTGTATTTAGAAACTCAAGTTTTAAAGATTCATTTGCTTCACCGAGTTCTTTTTCAGAAATCTTCTTTTTTAACTCGTCCTTTTTGGGGTCAAAATAAATTGAGTACTCTAAATCTTTTTCTGATTTAGTGTTTTGACTATAAAATAACTTTGAGAGATTTGCGTGAGACTTGCTATAAAACTCTTCTCTATCTTGAAGTGAGTAAAAACTAATAGATAAAAATGCAAGAAGAAGAGTTACAATGCTAATCCCGATAATCTTTACCATAAAACTTGTTTTATCTTTTGTAGTATTTATATACGTTACTACAATTATAAACCCACCGATTACGGAAGTTAAATCCCAAATTGTATGGTAAGTTGACCTCTCTAACGCACCTTCTCTACTAAGAGAGTTAGCTACAGCAGACGAGCCTACAATAATAAAAATAGAAATCATGATAGCAAAGACCGCCCATCTCTCCCATGTCTTAGTCACTATTGTTCTCCAAATTCCAATCCCTATCATCACAAATGTATTGAGTAAAATAAAAAGCCCAGAAATTTTATTTGCAGATTCTGCTTCAAAATCGTAATAAAAACCAGAAAAATTATAAGTTATCTTTGACTGTAATGTTTGTACTATAAAAAAAATCAGCATGACAATAGATAACAACCCTTGCCCAAGTCCAAAAATTCTAGAAAATCGTAAATTTCTAGGATCAGGAAAATAAAAGAAAAACTTACAAATTGCAAAAATTCCGAATAAGGTTCCCCCAACTGTCACATATCTGTGATAAGCACCCAAAGGAGAGTAATAGCTGGAAGCAACAAAATAAGCAAGCCCCATAATACCTAGAGAAAATACAAACGCCATGCCCATATAAAAACTCGCCTTAGAGCGATTTGGAATGGTTAAAAAGAATAAACCAATCAATAAAAAATAAAAAAACGGAATAAGAGAGCCTACTGAAAAAAAATTAAAATAGAATCGATCGAAAAAATCCATTGGGATACCTTCTTATTTTGACTTATGAAGCAGGTTTTATTGGTTATTATCATTCAAAAGAAAACCAAGAAATCCCATAGAGAATGGAACTATTAGAAATACATTTTGTCAAATCAATAAATGGCGCAACGGCAAAAAGTTTTTCTTGGAAATAAATACACTCCAATACTTAAGAGAAATCGCCATTTACTAGCTACCCAAGCACTTGCGTTGCAAGAACTGGGAAATAGCGTCAAAAATATATTGATTAAAAATTTTTCTTTGACACAAATTGAAAGAATCAAAATCATAAAAAAAAATATATCAAATGGTATCTAAATGAAAATTTCAGCAGACGAGATAATACAAGACTTTAAAGAAACAGGGATCTTGCAACTGATTAGAGGGGGCAAGATAATTGCAGAAAATATTTCTTCTGCGGAAGATTGTAAAAAAGGGGACTTGGTTTTTGTTGATAATAAAAAATATATCGACTCAGTTTTAAAAAATTCTCCCTCAGTGGTAATCACTAATTCAGATTTAAAGGATAGTTTTCCTGAAACTGAAATTTCCTCTCTAATTGTAGCTTCCAATCTCGGACTTGCACATGCACTTATACGCCAAAAATATGCAGATCGAAATTTTAGAGATACCGAAGAATGGGGGAAAGTTCACCCAAACTCAGTCGTTCATCCCACTGCCAAAATTCACGAATCTGTAATCGTTGGTCCTTGTGCCGTTATCGGTAAAAATGTTTTCATTGGAAAAAATTCAGTTATCATGGCAAATGTTGTGATTGAATACGATGTAAAAATTGGTGAAGATTGTATTTTGTATCCAGGAGTTTATGTTGGATACGAATGCATCATCGGAAATCGAGTTACCATAAAACCGGGAAGTATCATAGGCTCAGAGGGTTATGGCTTTGCACAAGACAAAGAGAAAAAAAGTTATCGTATCCCTCAAACAGGGAAGGTAATCTTGGAAGATGATGTATTGGTAGGAGCAAATAATTGTATTGATAGAGCTGCTTATGGACAAACCATTATAGGGAATGGTACAAAAATGGATAATCTTTGCCACATAGCGCATAACGTCCAAACCGGAAAAGATTGTCTATTGACAGCAGGGCTTGTAGTCGCTGGCTCTACAAAGATTGGGAACAGAATGATTGCAAGCGGTCAGGCAGGAATTTTAGACCATTTAACTATTGCAGATGATGTTGTTCTTGTTCAAAGAGCTGGTGTTACGTCTGACATTAAAGAACCCGGAATCTATGCTGGTCTTCCAACCCTGCCTCTCTCGGATTACATGAAAACTACTGCGATTTTCAGAAAACTACCGGATTTGAAAAAAGAAATTTCAGACATAAAAAAAAGAATTTCTGATTTAGAAAAAAAATAATCTTTTCTAAGACTATCTCAAAAAATGGACTTTGGCTTGTCGTGGGGTAATCCTTATTTTTTCGAGCCTACTTTCGGGAACTATTTAGAAGATGATGATGGAAATAGTGAAGTTAGAAATCTTTTTTATTAGGTTTATCTTTTACGATAGAGGTTTTGAAATTTCGCTTTTAGTGCAGATTTTACACTTTTCGTACACAAATGTGGGATCTCCACTCTTTTTAGTAAAGTGCATGTTTTATACCAATTGTGAACCTTTTATGCAAAAATGTGGGAACTCCAATTCGGAGGACTGATGCTTGAAGTCTGAGGTCGGAAAAAGTGAAGGTAGAATCTTTGCAAATAGGTTTATCTTGTAGGATGAGGTTTTGAGCTTTAGTAGAGTTTTTGAAATTACGCATTTAGTGCAGATTTTATACTTTTCGTACACAAATGTGGGATCTCCACTTTTTTCAGTAAAGTGCATGTTTTATACCAATTGTTCACCTTTTATGCAAAAATGTGGGAACTCCATCGTTTTAGGTGGATTACGCCTTTAGTGCAGATTTGGGACTTTTTCTGTAAAAGCTAAAAAAATTTTCCAAAAATTGCAAAATTTTTTTTTCTAAAGCAAACTTTTTTTACCTTATAAAGAAGAGCAGAGAATTTTACTTTAAGGAGAAATTTATGAACCCACAAAAATTTACAGAAACACAATCGAGCTTGCTTGTTCCGGCAAAATATATGGACGAGTTTAATAGGAGAACAACGGGTTTTTCGAGACGAAAATATTTGCACGCACTGTTGAATAGATACAGAAATGTGATTCTTTGGGGGACTTTTGAGAAGATGGAGAGGGTCAAAAAGGCTTACCAAGAAGTCGGACAGAATTTGCAGAAGAAGAATTTTACCCCGAATAACGAAGACTGGATTGAGCTTGGGATTCTTGCAGACTGGCTTGGCACCACAAAGACCGCTCTTTTTACTCTTTTGTTAGTGCTTGACCTTGCCGAATGGGACATAATTCTCCCCAGCCGATTCTTCGAGAATGGAGTTCCCACCCCGGTAACCACGATTGCGGGGGGAGCTTACCTTTCCAAGAGAAAAACTACTCGCTACAATAGGCTAAAACGACACAAACCCGACGAAAAAGAAGCAAAAACCCCTAACCTACTTTAAACCTATTCCGCCTAACGTCTCAATTTATAATTTTGCACACTGTGTGCAAAATTAAAGAAAAATTTTCCAAAATGAGCCTATCTAAATCCAAGCAAATATCCATACCCCTTATATTTATTGGCTTATCTATACCATCTCTCACCCCTTTTTCTTGTTTTTCTGAAATGAGTTACATTTCATTTATGGTTATTAAAACTGAAGAAATTGGAGTAGAGCTACGTGACATATTGGAAAAAAAGATTGCGAAAAACTATAATGATTAGAATTCGAGACGAGAGTCTCTGTTATACAATTTTAAATTTCTGACCTCTTCAAATATTTGCCTGAATTACAATTTTTTGAAATTAGACCATTCAATCCATTTTCAATGAAGGAACTTGGGCACTTTGCCCACAAGGCCTGTTTGGGAAAAGATAGAAGCACTAAGAATAAAAAGTGTAGCAGATTCTTTTCTATAAATGGCGTACCTGCAAAAAGTTGTTTTTTGAAAAAGCAATTGTTCAAAAAACCAATAAAAGTGCCATTTTCTAGCGTTGTCCAGCTCTTGTCCACAAGGGCTGGACAATAGCGTCATAAATTAAATTATTTTTGGGAAGAACAAATAAATTTTTTCACCAGAAATATCGCATAACGTTAGAGCGTATGAGACGTTTTTGTGAAGGCAAGTATTTTTGCTTCCGTTTGCAAAAATCGTGACTGAACAAAAATATGGCGTAGCCCAAGACCCTGAATCTTTTCTCGGGGTCGCGGCTCATCACGCTCATGTTGTGCGTTTGTTGGCACTTGAATTATAAAATATTGCATTCCTTTGCCTTAGAAATTATAAATTTTTTATCTTTACACCTTTCCAGAATTTCATAATTATTTTTCAACCTTTCAACTTTTGAGATCGCTATACTTTTTTGATCTAATTGCTCAATTATAATTGTGGGTAAAAAATATAAGTCATAAGTGTTCTCATCTATAGGGTGAATTCCATTGACAATATCTGATGTCTTTGTTGATTGGATATATGTTTTAACATCAGATTTATATTCCCGATCAACTCCTCCTCTTGTACCTCCGGTAAAACTTATTGAGGTTCTAGCAGTTTTTACTTGACACCTAATTATTTCTTCCTCTTCACCTTTATCTTTTAGTGCAATGATGATATCGTAAGGTGATAGTGGCAAATCTACTAAGGAAATATTCCTATATTTTTTCATAAGTAAACCAACTACTATATGCTCATGGGTGAAGCCATCTATGGAAGCCTGCCTTCCTCGTTCCTCTGAATTCTCCATACTACTTCCTTAATACAATAATCCAATCTGTATTAATTCTCTCATTTCTTGGAACTTTTATAAAATGTTTTATTATCTCTGAACCGAAATAATTTTCAATTTTAAATCCAATAAGTTCTGCCATATCCATTAGGTAACGCCAAGACTGAAAAATTTCACCACGTATATTATTATTTCCTACTACTACAATATATCTTCCATTATATTTTAGTACGCGATGAACTTCTTGAAGGTTTTGAATAAAAATGTCCCATTTTTCGTTAGGGTTTACAGAGGAATTTTCATACAGCATGTTGCATAATTTCTTTTTCGTCAATATATTTTTCAGTCCTTACAAATACCTTTAAAAAATCATCGATTGTCGCATAACCTTTCACTCTCCGGAACTTTTGTTCCTGATGTAGAAATGCAGCACCAGCCCAACGCTTAATCATGTCTCCCTGCTTAATCCAACGTTTTACTCTGAACATTCTAAAGCGTGGATTAGAGAATGCCGATTCAATTAGATTTGTCGTATAGAAGGAAATCCGTAAAGATGGGGGCATTTTTATTTTATGTAAAGTCAACAACTCATCAATGCATTCATGGAAACTTTCGGCAGCGTTATGACTAATCTTTCCCAGCTAATTATGAAGATTTTCGAATTCTCGTTTTGCTTCATCATAGTCATTGAGTCCATACGCCTGGCGAAGTTTTTCCTTGAATTCGAAGTGATATTTTTTTGCCAATTTTGATTCAACGTTCCATGATTTATGATTCAAACATCTTTGGATGACAACCTGATTATCAAAATGATTTTCCAGAGCTTTCTTAAGTGCCTTTGATCCATCGATTACCGCAACAACCTTTTCAGTAAAGAGGATTCCTCTTTCTCGTAACTGATCAAGACAAGAAAGAACTACTTCTGTATTTTCGGTAGAACCTTGAGAAATCGATAGAAAATGCTTCTCGCCTAACGTATCAACACCAAGAATAACAACGACTACATCACCTCCAATGTGGATGCCATCAACCATTATGGCCCAAAAATTTCGGTCTGCTATTTTTCTCGAATTCAGTTTAACGGCGCTTTCACGCACGAAACGTTCTATTTCAGTCACAGCATATGTACGAAAATAATTTAGACTCATTTTTTGTGATTGATCAGAGGATTGAGATTTGTTTTGTTTGTTCATTGGGAACCTTCCATTATTTATTTTTTTGCCAAAAACCATAGTTTTGGCTGGTTCCTCTTTTTTCAAACCCTAACGATTTTTGGGACTATCTCGGGTCTATATCAATTCCTACGCTATTTCTCCTTAAAAAATTCGCCTCAATATTAGTTGTGCCACTTCCGGCGAAAGGATCTAAAATAATATCCTTTTCTTCTGAATATTTTTGGATAATCCATCTTGGTAATTCGGGAAAAAATTTTGCAGGATACTTGTGAATCCCATGCGATAAAAAACTCTGGTCATAACTTATAAATAAAAATCTATCTTCATTTTTAATTTCTAATTTAATTGGTATATCACCATCTACTCGGACTAATTGTTCGCCAAAGGAATTAAAAATTTTTTTGGTAGAAATTTCAGAGAAAGAAAAAAGTGAATCTGAAAGTTTTTCTCTTTTTCGAAGAAGACTTTCTTTTTTTTTCTCAAATCTTGCGTTTATTTCATCGAGAGAAATTTGATATTCAGGGCTTTTGGAGACACTTTGTACCATACTATGTAACTTTATCTTCGGGATAAATATCTGCAATATTTTTTCATACCAGAAAAGAGGAATAGTGCTTTTTTAGGAAACTATTGCTCTTTGAATATGATTTTAAAAAATTAAAACCGTTACCTATGTCCTGATACATACAAAGTGCCAATATCGCATAACGAACAATAATCTAAACACAATAATATAAGTCAAAAATTATCATTTGATTTCATTTTAAAATCCCTAAAAAATTATTTTATTTCTCTAAATTTTTTCCTTCTTTTCCTTAACATGAAACGCATCTATTTTTTAAATGGAACTCACAAAACTGTGACATAAGTTTTCACAGTCAATTTAGACCAATTTTAGATGAGCTATACATTTTTCCGATAATAGAATTAGAGTCGGTAATTAAACTTGGAAGAGAATCTAACAGAAGAAGAAAGAGCAGTCCAACAAATCGTCAATGAATTTTCAAAAGAAAGCTCCGAATACAACGAATACGAAATCAAAAGAAAAAAACTATTCCTTTTTGGAATTATTACTTTTGCCTCAGCGATATTGATTTCGATATTCATTTATACAATCAGCAGTTTCTATTATCTAAAAAGTCAGATTGAAAAAAAAGAACAAGAGTTAGAAGAATTAGAACAAAACTACAGTTCCCTTCTTTTGCAGGAAGAATCCAAAGAGGAAGAGCTACTGAAACTAAAAGAGTCTATGGTAAAGATTGGAAAATCAGATATAGACTTAAATGATGTGATTAAACAAAATATAGAATCCATACGATTGATGAATGAAGGCGCGACAGGTTTCAATATTTCCAGAGGGAATGTGAACTTTAAAGAAATTGCATTAACTTTTGATCTAAGTTCTGGAGAAGATCTGCGTAACCTCTATGATTATATTCAAAAATACGATATACGCACAACAATATTTATTTCTAATGAAGTGGACTCGGATCTCACTGGAGCGTTATTTCTTTCAGAGAATATTTCTATGCTAAAAAAATTAGCTTCTCTTGGAGAAAAGGTGGAGTTTGGAAATCACACTTGGAGTCATTTCAATCACCATAGAAGTTTGTTTGAAAGATCTTTCAGAAAAAGACTCGCCTATAGTTATCTTTCAGATTCTCCTCTAAGTTTTGAACTTATGGGTGAGCAAATTCTAAAAGTTGAAAATAAATTCAAAGAAATTACTGGTAGAGAAATTTCCAAAATTTATCGTCTCCCTTATGGCTCGATGAATCAGCTCATTTTAAATTCTTATGCAAAACTTGGATACGATAAACATATTTTCTGGTCATCGAATGGACCAAAATTATCACTGGCGATTCTTGACTATATAACAAATCCCTACATTTCTAAATTCAATTCAAATACAAAAAAGAAAGAGCTTATCAAAAACCCAAACTATTGGACTAGCTCGGAAACAAAAACAATTCTATTTGATTTTGAAAAAAAAGACAAACACGGAATGAATGGAGCCATTATCCTGATGCACCTCGGAACAAAAAGGAAATTTGATAAATTATTTTATGTTCTTCCAGAGTTTATTTCAGAAATGAAAAAAAAAGGATATTCCTTCGTAACAGTGTCAGAGGTTTTAAACGATAAGCAAGACTAAAATAGCCTTACTCGGTATTTAGATTCAAGTCAAATCCTAAAGAATATTTGTAACGAAATAGAACAGTTTCATACTGCATAAGTGTATCTATCAGCATTAATCTTGTCTCGTTAAACGCTCTTCTTGTGTCCATATACTCAATGAGTGTCGCACCACCACTTTTATAGGCAAGCTCCATAATCTTAATTGCCTCGGTTGACTTAATAATAGAATTTTGATTAATATTTTTTATGGCGCTATAACGTATTTTTATTTCTTCGCTTAAAATTTTAATCTCATTTGTAAGATTCAAATAAAGCTCTTCTTTGGATTTTTCTGCTTGTTTTTTTGTTGCAATGCTTTTCGCAATTTCACCTTGATTTCTTGAAAATACCGGAATAGGAACTGTAACTGTAGCACCATAAAATTTCTGATTTTGTTGATTGAAAGCGTCTAACGCAACCACTACATCAGGAACTGCATGAGATTTCTGAAGACGAATATTAGAAATAGAAAGCTCTTCATTTCCGATGAGTGCCAAATAATCAGGTCTTCCGTGTAACGCACTTTGAATTGCAGTATCAACCTGAATCTCAGGAGGATCATTGGGAAATGCTAAATTCTCATTGATCTGAATGTCTATTTTATTAGAATCATGTCCCAACAATACCGTTAAAGCTGCCTTAGAACGAAGGTAGCTGACTTTGTTTTGAATGATTTGGGTAGCGTATTGATCTCTTGCAACCTCGGAACGAATTAACTCTAAATTAGAAATATCTTGCTTTGACAATCTCTTCTTATTGATTTCTGCAATTAGATTCATTGCAGTATAATTATCTTCTGCAAGAAGGAGTCTCTCTTTTGCAGCGAGAGTCTCGTAATACACAGTACCTATCATCAGATAAACTTGTCTTACCGCTTCTGCAAATAAGAGCTCTGTTACTTTCATGTTTTTGTCGGCTAAATTCATGCGGGCTTCTCTCTTGCCGGCTGTTTCAATTTGATAGCCAAGGTTAATTCCATACTGCTGGGCTTCGGGATCAAATTTGCCTTTGTAGTAAGGGAAAACATCTGCATTTAGAGAGATATACGGATTTGGACGAAGAGACGCAGTAATTTTATCTCCTTTGGCTTTATCCAATTCATACCTAGAGACCAATATTCTCTTTGAGTTTTTCAAACCAATTTGCAAGGCTTCATTCAAATTCGTAAGTTTTATACTCGTGATTGAATTCTCTGCAAAAACTGAATGACTCAGGATTACAAAAAGAAAAAGAATTCTTTTAAATATTTTTTTCATTAATTGTAAGTTCTTTTATAATATTTTAAAGTTAACAACGGCATTGTGTACATACCTAATATGAGTGCAAAAATTAATCCTCCGACAATTACAGTCGCCATTGGGCGTTGAACATCAGATCCGATAGCGGTAGTAAACATTGCTGGAAGTAACCCAAGTATTGCAACCGACATCATAAGTAGTCTGGGTCTGAATTGATCGGCAGAGACTTGCAATACTAACTCGTTAAGGTGGTGAGTATTTTTTCTCCATTCACTCCTAAAATGAGAAATATAAATCACTCCACTCATAATGGAAACTCCGAATAAAGAAATAAACCCTACCCCTGCGGAAACGTTCAAATTCATAGACCTTACAATTAGAAAAATACTACCCCCGGCTATTGCAATCGGTATCGTTGACAATACCAAAAGAGTGTCGGTAATATTTTTAAACATACTATACAAAGTAAAAATTACAAGTAGAAGTGTAATAGGGACAACCACGACAAGTCTTTTCCCTGCTCTTGTGAGATTTTCAAATTGTCCTCCCCATTCTATGTTCATGTTTTCTGGAAATACAATATTTTTAGATACAACTTTTTTCGCTTCAGCTACAAAACTTCCTTGATCTCTGTCTTTTATACTCACCCAAACAGAAACCATTCTTCTTCCATTTTTTCTGGCTATCATACTTGGAGATTCTTTCAATTCAATTTTTGCAATCGAAGAAAGTGGGTATTTTTTATTTGTCTTACTTCTAATGAGTAAATTCCCGATAGAATGTATTGTTGCTCTTGCCTCTTCCGGATAACGCACTGTGATTGCATAACTTTGATTATTCTTATACAAACGACTGATTTCTTTTCCTCCGATTGCCATTTCTGTCAAATCTTGAACATCAGAAAAATTTATTCCTGCTCTCGCTGCGGCTTCACGATCCATTGTAATAATTAATTCGGTTTGAGGACCTTCTTGTTCTATCCCAATTCCTGCAACTCCTTTTAAAGGAGAAATCAAATGTAAAATCTCCTCTGCCTTTTTTCTAAGTTCGACTACATCAGCTCCCGAAATCTGTATAGACAGGTCTGCGGCAGAGCCGGTGACCGCTTCAGACACATTATCCAAAATAGGTTGAGAAAAACTAAATCTCACTCCAGGAAATTCGGCGATCATTCTATTTTTTAGAATTTCAATCAGCTTGGATTTTTTATTAACCGTCTTCCACTGTGAATAAGGAATAAGCGTGATAAGTGCTTCGATTCTATTGGAGCCAAAAGGATCTGTCCCGTCGTCATTTCTGCCGGTTTGCGTGACCATTGCTTTTACTTCAGGATACTCCATTGCAATTGTCCGAAGTCCCTCTGCAATTTCTGCTGTTCTTTTTAAATGAACCCCAGACGGCAAAATGCACCTTAGGTTTAAAGAGCCTTCATCTAATTCAGGTAAAAATTCTGTACCGGAAATAAAAATAAAAACAATTAAAATCGTACCGACTGAAACAGAGACGATTCTCAAAAACTTACCCGGATGAAGAAGAATTTTTTCTAAATGCTTTATATATAAACTTTTCATCCACTCAAATATTTTAAACTCTTTTGGCTGAATAGGCTTTCTAAAGAAGAATGCAATGATTACGGGAAGAACTGTCAGAGAAAATATCAAAGCTCCAAGGAGAGTAAAAAACAAAGTAAAAGCCATCGGTCGAAATAATTTTCCTTCTACTCTTTGAAATAAAAAAATCGGAAGATAGGCGAGTAAAATTATTACAATAGAATAAATCACTTCCTTCTCTACATACCCCGATGAGGTTTCTATGATCTTATCAATATCAGATTTTTTTTTCTTTAAATCATTCTTTCGGATAAGGCTAAAAATATTTTCAATAATCACTACAGAGCTATCCACTATGATTCCAAAATCTATTGCACCCAGGGACAATAGGTTTGCAGGAATCCCGGTAATGTGCATTAGAGTAAATGCAAAAAGTAGAGATACTGGAATAGTAATCGCAGTTGCAATTGCAGCACGCACACTTCCAAGTAAAAATATCAGCATAAACACAACGATAGAGATTCCCTCTAACATCGTTCTAACCACTGTTTTTAAAGTAACAGAAACAAGCTCTTCTCTATCATAGATAAATCGAATTTTCATTCCTTTTTCTTGGAGTAGCTTTTCGATTTCAATAAATCTACTTTTTATATTGTGAATCACCTCACTCGGATTTTCTCCTCTCCTCATCAAGATTAAACCTTGCACTCCATTGCTTTGCGTAAAAGCCGGGTCACTTAAGGAATATCCAAGAATTCCTTTTGGAGTTGCCGGTACGATTTTTACTTTTCCTATATCACGGATAAAAATTGGGATTTCTTTTTTTGTTGTAACAATAACACTTTCAATGTCAGATTCATTCTCAATAGCGCCTATCGCACGCAAAGGAATTCCTTGATTCCCGCGACTAATAACGTTTCCACCAGTATTCGCATTATTTTCTTCAACCGCATGAGCTATATCTTTTAATGTGACATCATACTTATCTTGATTGATTGGATTTATCTCAATCTGGTATTGCTTAATTTCCCCTCCGAAGGTGATCACATCAGCTACACCGGGAGATTGAAGTAGTCTCGGAATCAACTCCCAAGTTTGAAAAGTTCGAACATCCATTATAGAAGATTTTTCATCCGATTCAATTACATAACGTAAAATTTCACCTACAGGTGTAGAAAGTGGACCGAGAACCGGTGGCTCAACCCCTTCAGGTAGAATCACCTCACTTAATTTTTCTGTTACCAAAGTTCTTGCAAAATAATCATTCACGTTCTCATCAAAAGTTAATCTTACAATAGAAAGTCCAAGTATGCTTTGAGACCTTCTTGTGATTACCTTTGGAAGTCCGTTGAGAGTTCTTTCAAATGGAATAGTTACAAGTCTTTCTACCTCCGAAGCTGCACGCCCGGGAAATTCGGTAATCACAATCACTTCAGTGTCTGCTACATCAGGATAAGCCTCAATTTTTAACTGAGTAAGAGAATAAAATCCGGCAAGCACTACAAACAAAAGTCCAGCAACTACAAGCAACCTTTGCTTCAAAGAATATTTCATTAGGCTCATATTTTATTAGTATCCGAAACTTATTCCTTTTAATAAACCTGTTCCTCTTACTACGACCCTATCCCCTTTTTCAAGACCGGATACAATTTGAGTGTACAAATCTGCTTCAATCCCAGTCTGAACTTTTACTCTTGAAAAAGATCCATCGTCTTCTTCACGAAATACATAAGAGTCTTCACCGATTAATATAAGAGCTTCATTCGGTAAAGCCAGCCCGGGTATGTTTACTTCTTCTATTTGCCCGCTGCCATACATCCCCGGTTTTAAATGTTGTTTGGTATTTTGAAGTAATATTCTTACCTTGGTAGTCCTACTGATTGTATCCACTACGTCGGAAATTTCTTGGATTTTTGCTTTAATAGTCTCTGAAGGAAATGCGCTGAATTTTAGAGTGATTTGATTGCCAGGTTTTATCTGATCCATTTTTGATTCTGGAACCTCGGCAATGACAAACACCCAGCCGACAGGAAGTCGATTCAATTTTTCAATTGGAACTCCGAGTAATTTCAATCGGTTGTTATTTTCTTCTAATGCTGCACTCATCTGCTCCAATTGAACTTGAGCGTCAGACAATTCTTTTCCGGGTGCTGCTTGATTCTCTACTAAATATTTTAATCTGGAGTAAGACTTTTTTGCGCCATAAAGAGCGGCCTTGTTCTTCAAGTATTCAGTGTACACAGCAGACTGCTCTTGGGTTTCAAAGAGGTAGGCTTTTCCACCAAGACTATTGGCTACACAACTAACGCTTACCCGAATCGGTACTGTGAGTTTTACTCCAAGATTTTTTGTTGTAATTTCATCTATAACAATTGCAGAAGGGAGTCTGCCCTTCCCCTGTTTTCTGATAATCGCACCATTTGACTCGGAAATTAATTTCACTATCTCATCTGAGCTGTGTCCGCTTTCTTTTTTACAGTACGATATAAATAGAAAAAAATGAACAATGAAAAATAATAAACTAATTTTTCTGGATATAAATAATTTCTGGAAGTGTAGCAATTTTTAATAAACCAAACCCAAGCAAGAATCTTATTTATGGAATTAAGACAAATGCAATTTTTACAAGGTCTAGTTTTTTTTATATAGGTAGAGCTTCAAGTATTAATCCAAAGTTTCAAATTGATTCAAATACACAGGATTTTTAAACTAAAAGTTGATGCGGGTGCTCTATTAAATCTTTAAATTCACTTAAAAATTTTGCACCTACTGCACCGTCAACCACCCTGTGATCACAAGATAATGTAACAGTAATAGTTTTTCCTGCGACGATTGTTCCATTTTTCACTACAGGTTTTTCTACTAAAGAGCCTACCGCCATAAGTGCTCCTTCCGGCTCATTGATAATTGCAGAAAAACTAGAAATCCCAAACATCCCAAGATTAGAAATCGTAAAAGTTCCATCGGTATATTCGTCCGGTTTCAATTTGCGCTTTCGAGCCTTGTCGGCTAACGCTTTAATTTCGTGGTGAATTTCAAGAAGACTCAAACTATCCGCTCCCCTCACATAAGGAGTGATGAGCCCCCCATCCAAAGATACAGCGATTCCGATATCGACTCTGCCATGCCTAAGTATATGATCTCCTCTCCATGAAGAATTTGCTTCCGGTACTTTTACAAGTGCAATGGAGCAGGCTTTAGTAATCATATCGTTTATGCTAACCGATTCAGGCTCTTCTTTTTTCTTTTCAGCAAGAGATTTCAAATCAGAATTAATTTTTTTTCTTAACTCAAAAACCGGCTCTGCATCAAATTCCAAGTTCAGATAAAAATGGGGAATATTATTTTTTGCATCGTGGAGTCTTTTGGCTATCACCTGACGCATACCTGAAATCTCAATGATCTCATCTTCTGTTACAGCAGAATTCAACCGACCTCTGTTTTGAGATTTTCCATTAGAAATAAAACCCAACACGTCTCTCTTTAAAATTCTTCCTCCGGGTCCAGTTCCTTCTACTTTCGTAATGTCGAGTCCTTTATCTAAGGCAATGGATTTTGCAAGTGGAGATGCAATTAGCTTTCCCTTAACCGGAATTCCGAATGACTTAGGAGGTGGCTCTAAAACCTTTACTGAGGAAGGAGGGGGATCGACCTGAACACTTGGCTTTACAGGCTCTTCGATTGCCTTAGAAGAAGCCTTTGCGGGTTCTGGGATTGGATTAGAGATAGATCCATCTTCTAATTTCTTTTTTGCCTCTTGTATTAATGCACTTACATCTTCACCGGATTTTCCGATTATGGCGATAGGAAGACCGACCTTTACTTTTTTTCCTTCTTCTGCAATTATTGATAAAATAGTTCCGCTGTCAAAAGCCTCAAGCTCCATAACTGCTTTGTCTGTTTCTACCTCTGCCAAAATATCTCCCGGCTCAATAGAATCTCCGATTTTTTTAATCCACTTTACCATTAGTCCTTCCGCCATAGTTGGGGAAAGTTGAGTCATTTCAGTAATCTTTGCCATATCTACTCCAAAATTTTCCTGACTTTTTCTTTTACTTTATCCGCAGTTGGTAGAGAGAGTTGCTCTAAATTTGCTGCATAGGGCATGGGCACATCTTCTTGAGTTATTCTTTCCACAGGGTGATCCAAAAAATCAAAAACATTTTTTTGAATTAAGTAAGCAAGATGCGCTCCATAACCTGCTACAGGCCAACCTTCCTCTACTATGAGTACCTTGTTTGTCTTTTTGACAGACTTGTAAATCGTATCTTCATCTAAGGGTCGAATAGAGCGAAGGTCTAAGACTTCTGCATAAATTCCTTCGCTTTCTAATTCGTTTGCTGCTTGAATTGCATACAGATAACCCCTCGACCAAGTGATAAGGGTGATGTCGGTTCCCTCTTTTTTAATTTCTGCTTTTCCGAGCGGGATTAGAAATTCTTCATCAGGAATTTCCCCTGTAACACCGTACAATACTTCACTCTCTATAAAGATTACAGGGTTGTTGTCTCGAATGGAAGTTTTCAGAAGCCCACAAGCATCTTTTGGAGTAGATGGAGCTACTACTTTCAACCCGGGAATATGAGCATACCAACTTTCAAAACATTGCGAGTGTTGGGCAGCCAACCTTCCGCCTACTCCACCTGCACCTCGAAAAACCATAGGAATTGGAAATTGCCCCCCACTCATGTAGAGTAATTTTGCTGCTGCGTTCACTATATTGTCTATAGCTACAAGAGAAAAATTCCAAGTCATAAATTCTATGATAGGTCTAAGCCCAAGCATAGCAGCACCAACTCCCACACCCGCAAACCCATTTTCAGAAATCGGTGTGTCTATAACCCTCTCTTCTCCAAATTTTGCAAGCATACCCTGGGAAACCTTATACGCACCTTGGTAATGCCCCACTTCTTCACCCATTAGAAATATATTAGGGTCTTTTTCCATTTCTTCGCACATTGCACGATTCAAAGCGTCTCTATAAGAAATAACAGCCATTACACATCCTCCGCATAAACATGTTTGTACAACCAGCCGAGTGGTGGCTCTTCACTCTCTTCCGCATAACGCACAGATTCCTGTACTTGGGACACTACCCTCGATTCAATTTCATCTAATTCTTTTTCTGAAATACCACCTTCCAATAAATCTCCTTTTGCCCTAAGTAGAGGATCTCTTTTTTTATACATATCTACTTCTTCCTTGGTTCTGTACTTAGCCGGGTCACTCATGGAATGTCCTCTAAATCTATAAGTAGAAATTTCTATTAAAGTAGGACCTTCTTGCCTTCTCGCGCGATCTACAGCATTTTTTACGTGGTCTCTTACTTTTCTTACTTCGTCTCCTTCGATATGATCCCTTGCTATATTATAAGCCACTGCACGAATAGACACATCTTTTACGGCAAGAGAGCGATACTCGGGAGTTCCCATTGCATAGTGGTTATTTTCGCAAATCAAAATCAAGGGTAACTTCCAGATTGCGGCTAAATTTAACGCCTCGTGAAAAGCCCCCATATTGGCAGCCCCTTCCCCGAAAAAACAAATACACACCCCATCTTCTTTTCTATATTTAATAGCATAAGCAGCACCGGCAGCAAGTGCAATGTGACCCCCTACAATTCCATGCCCTCCAAGAAAGTGCTTAGATTTATCAAAAAAGTGCATTGACCCTCCCTTACCGAGAGAGACCCCCGTTTTTTTACCGAATAGCTCTGCCATAAGCGCATTTACATTCAAACCTCTTGCAATCGCATGACCATGATCCCTATATGTCGAAAAAATATAATCTCTTTTGTCCAAAGCAGCGATTGCACCCACCCCTACTGCCTCCTGCCCGATGTATAGATGACAAAACCCGCCAATTTTGCCTTCACTGTAAGCCTTTGCCGCTGCTTCTTCAAACCGACGGATGAGAAGCATTTCTTCATAAAACTTTCTTAGCTCTTCTATGCTTTCTTTTGATTTCAATGAACTGCTCACAGATGACCTCTTTTTGAAAAATGGTTTTCTTCAAATACTTTAACTTCAATTCAATTGTGTCCACTTTATTTTTATTGCTATATTCGTGAAAACATAAAAAAATCCGGCTCATACGGAAGAATTGAGCCGGAAATGCAACTAATACACCATGATATTCATTGTTTGATCGTTTGTAGTTGTTGCAGTCTTATTGCATGAGTTGAAACTTGTAGTCCCGGACACGCCTGCTGTAACAAAAGATGTGTTGCTAAATGCGCTTTGAGCATTCGGGAACTTGTTTTGATTCAAATGACAAGAAGTCGCTGCTCTAAAACTTGTAGCACAATCCGATAGTGAATGGTAATCCGATTCGGTAAAATATTTTGTAATCTCTTTGTTACACATAGTAGCGTAGTTAAATCCATATCCATCTGCAATACACGAGTTTAATACGTACACTGCCCACCTGCATGCGTTAGTTACATTTGGCGACCCTCCAGATAATGCTAAAGATAAAAGAGTAGATTTCGTTTCTCTGTCGTTTGAGTCTCTCTTCTCACAATTTGCTATAACAATGCTCAATGCGAATACGATTGCAAGTCTGAAAAATAATCTATTTGAAGTTTTCTTGAAATTCATCTTCGTGCTCCTTAAAATTTTGCCACAACGCCCAGAACTATAGAGTTCTGAGATTTTGCGGGTCTTCCTTTTTCATCAACAAACTGTTCTCCAAGCCCTCTATCGTGTCGCAGATCTACTTTTACAATCAAATGCTCGTTGTAGATATACGTTGGAGTGATTGTATAGGTTCTAACTTGACCGAGATTCCCTGCCGGTTTTGAGTTCACTTTATTGTAGTTGGGATCCAAATCCATTCTTCCAGAAGGAATCTGCCCATACAGTGGCGCATTCACAACAAGCGGTCCACCATATCGACTATCATCAATATGCTCATAACGCATGGCTAAGGCAAATTTTTCTGTGAAGGTATATTTAAACCATACCCCGTAAGTGTTGTAGATTCTTTTTACTTTGTTGCTACTTCTATTCACAGAAATATCGCCTATTCCATCGTTGTTCAAATCAATAATCTTATTTCCTTCGTTTACGTATGCGTAAGAATATTCTGCAACAGATCCGGACTTTTCTCCAAAGGTCCAATCGAATAAAAGAAAAATTTTCTCACTTGGAGTAAAGATCAATTGAGAGTGATTGATAAACCAGTAGTCTCTATTGAACTGCACATTTGGTCTGGACGGTTTCGCACTACTTCCTGAATATTGTAAATATTCACCCATAGCGTAAGCCTCATTTGAAATTCTTCCTTGATCTAAATCATTTCCAAACCCGGTATTCCACACCAATTTAATTCGGTCTCTTTTTATATTACCTTTCAATTGAGTACCGATAGCTGGAGTTTTACTCAGCCTATCGTTCGCATTCCACCTCGAAGTATCCGTAAGCATAGTGGGGCTCCCGGATGCGTTATTCGGATTGTCTCTTGTCATGCTCGGGTCCCTATACGAAGAATAAGGATTATTGTATCCTGTACCCATGATGCTATTGTAAAGAAAGAACGCAGCCGACCAATCGTCGCTCACTGTCAAAGTGGCTCTTGCACCTGTATGAATAAACGGAATCGTATTGAAGAATATATACCCAATAGTGTAATTAATGTTGTCTTTAGAATCCAACACCTCATTGCCTAAATGAGTAGCCATCTTTCCCATATCCACTGTAAGACCTTTTAATACAGGAAAATATATAGATACATAGCCCTGTTGCAACATATTCATGTTGTAAATATTATTTGTTGTGGAGTATGGTCTTTCTTGGAAAACGTTATTTGTTCCGTTTTGAAGATCCAAACGAAAACCCCAACGCTCTTCTTTTGTAGCTACTTTTTCTATCGCAAGTTTAACGTTATTTATCGTAACTTGTTTGTTATACCCATCGAAAGTTCCGGAAGGGTCATACTGATTTCCTTGTTTATTGTTTGTTGCGTATTTATAATACACATCCACATAACCGGAATAGTTTACCGTATCGTACCATTTTTTTTCCTCTTTTTCTTCTGCCAAAACAGAATAAGACAAGAGAAAAAACGGAAAATATAAAACTATTTTTTTGTAACATTTGTTTTTCATAGCCTAACCCTCAATCAATCTCATGCAAAATGTGTGCCAAAAATAAGAATTTAACAAAATAAAGGAAATGCTCACTTTTCAAACAATTAATGCACTTTTTAATTAAAAAAAAGATTAAGATAGAATCAATAAAAGGACTACATGCCTAAATATTAAGCATTTTAAAATTTATTAAATAAATGCTAAGCTATTTGTATAAATATTATACTTGAATTATGGCTTAAATAGTTTCTATATTTACAAACCGAATTTGAATTTGCTAAAAATCTTGTATTAGAGAAGTATAGATGCGATGCATAGAAATGTCTTAATTTTTCTCACCTTTTACAATTTTTTATTTTGTCAGGATATAAAAAAACCACCAGTGCAATCTCTACTTTTTCCTACACTCTCCATAGGCTCCGAAAAAGTAGGGGTAATCTCCACAGACTATGGAGCTTCAGGTAGATTTTCTGTTATCAATTCTGAAGTATTTTTATCCACCACAGGATTTTCCAACGTACATTCAGACGCATTAGCAAGATACATCGACGGGAAAGTTTATGTTATTAATAGATTGAACAGAGACAACATTCAAGTATTAAATCCAAACCTTGGGTTTTTAACAGAGTTAGAATTTTCTACAGAATCAGGATCTAACCCTCAGGATTTTATAAAAATCAATTCTGAGAAAGCCTACATTTCCAGATACAATCGCTCCTCTATTTTAATAGTAAATCCGTCAAGCGGCACACCTATCGGGCATATTGATCTAAGTAGTTTTAATGAAACAAATTCACCGATTTTGGACAATCTCCCTGAAATGAATCAAATGTATTTGTACGAAGGCAAGGTCTATATTCAAGTTCAAAGATTGGACAGAAACGACGAATCCGGGTATTTTGCGCCTAACGCATCTTCTCAATTACTCGAAATTGATACTTCTACAGATAGAGTGATTCAATCCTATACATTTCAATCCAGAAACCCGATGAGTAAAATTCAAAAAGTGGAGCTATTCGGCGACCCACACTTAATCATGGCTCTTCCGAATCGCCAAGGTTTTTTGAGTAAGATTGATGGAGGAGTGGAAGGGTTTAATTTAAAAACAAAATCGTTCTATCCAAAATTTTTGTATTCAGAGTCAGAGGCAGGAGGAGACATACTGGATGTGAAAATAAAAAATGACTCACTTGGTTTTGCTTTTGTTTTAGACTTGAGCCTAAATAAGTACATTCAAAGTTTCAACCCTTCTACAGGAAAAAAAATTTCTACATTAGCCTACTTCCCTGCCAATTATGGAAATATCTCTGGATTAGCACTTTCTTCAAGTGGAAAATTATACACAGGTGAATCTAACTTTTCAAAGCCCGGTGTAGCGATTTACGACACAAACAATGACAACAGAAGACTGAACCAAGCTACAATAGATGTCGGACTAAGACCGTTTGATATAATTGTATTAGAATAATTTTTGAACTATTGTGCATTTTTTCAATAGCAAATCTTGGATAAGTACAAGGTCCAATCAAGATAGTAAACTTTTTTAATTCCATAGTCAAATGTTTCAAATAGCCAAATATCTTCATTTGTAAGATTTTCTTCACCCAATTCAAGGTACGCAGTAGAAATATCTTCGGAAATTTCTTTGAACAAAATATAGTGATTTGCTTTTTTGGGGTCTAATTCCCTGTCTTTGAATGCGTACAACGCACCCAAAATTGCAGAGAAAATACCTTTTTTCAAGATGGTATTTTTCTTTAGATTCAACTCTGAATAAATTTTTTCTGCTTCTGTACTGATTTCTTCTTTGTCAAATTTTTGAACTAATGATTTTTGTTCTTCTTCTCTATAATCACCCGACTTAGAATTTTTTAATTGAGAGATTAGATCGTGAGCATCCGGCTTAGCCATCTGTAAAATCTACGCATAGACTTATAAATTGTCTATGATTTTTCCAAATTTCTCATCTACTTTTTTTTGAACTTTTTTGTCCGGCTCTAATACTGGTGGATACCAATCCTTCATTCTACAATCAAAAATTACAGGTGCAGAAAACGAAATATGATTTCTAACCACATTGTATTTTCCGTAAAGGTCACCCGCAGGCTCAAAACGAGTAAATACAGTCCAGATAAAATCATGCTCTGATCTTACCGCATCTATTGAATCGTCCACAAGAAATACAAACAGAAAACCCTGCACAATTTTTTCACTAAGCAGTTTCTCAGGAAGCCTATCACCCTTTTTGTATTTTTTCCCGGAGATAACCAAAGCCCCATCAATAAAAATTCTTGGATTAGAAAATAGAGAGCACTTTAAATGTCCGGTTATACTTTTTTTCAGAGAGTTCTTTTTTTCTCCAAGACCGAGAAGAATCATTTTACTTCCTTGGTTTACACCAGGTCCCGTATAGTCGAGTGTGTCTTGAGAAATATTACTCAAGATATAAATGTCCGTATTCGGGTTTATTCTCTCCAAAATTATAGTAAAAAATTTCTTAAAATTCTTTAGCTCAACTTTGCAATCTGTAACAAACAAACACTTAGTGAGTGAAAGGTGGCCTTCCCCTAAGATTCTAAGTGCTGCAGTGAACGCCTCTTTCGGATAACGCTCTTTTACTATAGCACCGGCTAGAGTATGAACTCCAGATTCTTCAAAAGCCCAGACAGATTCTAATTTTGGCATCACAAGTGGAAACATGGGAGATAGCAACTCTTGTAAAAACTCTGCAATAAAATGGTCTTCTTGAGGAGGTCTTCCTACTACAGTCGCAGGCCAGATTGCATCTTTTCTGTGGTAAATGGATCGAACTTTTAAAATAGGATAGTCATGCTTTAAAGCGTAGTATCCGTAATGGTCTCCGAAGGGCCCCTCTGGTTTTCTTTCTTTTGGTGGAATTTCGCCTAGTATTACAAAATCTGCATCTGCAACAATTGGTAGAGGGCTAATGTTTTTATTTCTATACATTTTTAACCTCTCTCCGAGTAGTAGAGATGCGATAATTAACTCACTCAAATCTTCTGGCATAGGTGCAATTGCAGCCAAGGTCAGTGCAGGAGGTCCACCTACATAGATGTGTGCAGGAAGAGGCTTATTTAGTTTTTCAGATTCAAAATAATGAAACCCTCCTCCTCTGTGGATTTGTATATGCATACCTGTAGTATTTGAGTCGTGGAATTGAATCCTGTACATCCCGAGGTTTGATTTTCCGGTCAGTGGACTTTCTGTGTAAACGAGGGGTAGAGTGATAAAAGCTCCACCGTCTTTGGGCCATGACTTTAATTGGGGTAGTTGAAAATTATCCACAGGAAAAATAGACTTACCTAAAACCAAGGGAGAGTGTACTTTTTTTAAGCCAACTTTTAATGCTTCAAAGGCAAGACTTCTCGCTTCCCAAATTTTTCTAAAATTGGGGGGCATCATATTTTGAGCTGTGTCGGCTAACTTTTTTATTAGTTCAATCGGACGATTTCCAAAAGCGATCCGAATTCTTTTTTCTGACCCGTATAAATTCGTTGCTACGGAAAACTTAGTTCCTTTTACATTTGTAAATAAAATAGCTGGGCCTTTTTTTGATACCACCCTTCTTTGTATTTCTGCAAGCTCTAATTTGGGATCTACTTCTTCATCAATGAAAAGGAGCTCATTATTTTTTTGTAAAATTTCTGTAAATTCTTTCGTAGATCGGATTGGGAAGTTTTTCATATTATTAGACTCTATACATCCATTAAAAAACTACAAAAAAAAACACAACAGTAAAATTCTAATCAAGGTTTCTCATAACTTACAAACTCACAATAGGGAAATCTACTGCACCTGTAATAGAGCCTCTTTTTTCTAGTCAGGTTTTGTACAAGTTTTCCATCTCCACACAATGGACATGGATTTTCTTTTTGGACAAGAGATTCTGGGTTTTTCAAGTTTTCCAATTTACTGTTTTTGCCTGATTTCACTTTTGATAAGGCTTGAGAAAAGGGAGAATAAAATTTTTCCAATAGTTTGACTCTACTCAACTCTCCACTCTCTATCCTGTCTAAATCTTTCTCCATTTCGGCGGTAAATTTCTCATCTGTAAAATCCGAAAAATTTTCTACCATCACCCCATCCACTACACCCCCAAGCTCCGTAGGAAAAATATACGACTTTTTTATTTCTATATATTTTCTTTTTTTTAAAATTTCAAAAATCGTAGAGTACGTGGACGGTCTTCCAATCCGAGTCTTTTCCATTTTCCTGATTATTGAGGATTCCGTATAACGTACAGGAGGATTTGTTTCTTTTTTTTCAGAAGTAATTTCCACTACTTTTAGTTCATCTCCTTTCCTGACTTGAATTTTATCGTAATCCTTAAACTCCTTTAATTTACCAAAAGAGAAGCCTTCCATAAAACCTCGAAACAATACTTTGTCACAACTGAACTGAAAAGAATAATTTTTATAATCTGCTGAAATTGTAGTATTTTCGATTTCTGTGGGCTTCATTCCGGAAGATACAAATCTTTCCCAGATCAATTTGTACAATTTTAACTGGTCTATATTTAAAAAACTTTTTATGGATTCAGGATTTTTCCATACATCTGTAGGTCGAATCGCCTCGTGTGCAAATTCTTTCCCACTTTTTTTTTGCGGATTTTTAGAGATATAGTCTTTCCCATATTTATTTTCTATAAACTTCTGCCGGCTTTTCTCTGCTTCTAAACTCACAGACCTTGAATCTGTTCTCATATAAGTTACAAGCCCCGACTTCCCGAATTTTCCGAGATTCAAACCTTCGTATAGCTCTTGGGCTACTTTCATAGTTTTTTTTGGAGAAAATTGTAAAAATTGAGACGCATCTTGTTGTAAGGCAGAGGTATTGTAGGGAGACGGCGGATTTTTTATTTTTTTCTTTTTAAGAACTTCTTGTACTTTCAAAAATACATCACGAGTATTTTTTTTATCTTGTTCATAACTAAAATCCTTTAAAATTTTTTCTAAATGATCTTTTGTTTTAATTTCTGCAATTTCCCCAGAAATTTTTTTAAGAGTCATATCAAATTGAATTTTATCTTTCGTTTCAACTTGAGCATCAATTGTAAAATATTCTTCCGGTGTGAAATTTTTTATTTCTAGTTCTCTTTTGCAAATCCAAGAAAGCACAACCGACTGAACCCTACCCGCAGACAATCCTTGAACAGAAATTTTTTCCCAGAGGATAGGGCTAATCATATAGCCTACCAAGCGATCTAATATCCTTCTTGCAATTTGAGACTCCACTAAATTAGAATTGATAGACTCTTTATTTGCCAAAGAATTCCATATCGCCTCTTTACTAATCTCTCTAAACTTAACCCTGTAAAAAACTTTTTTTTCTTTTTGCAAAATTTCTTTTAGCTCATGGCAAATAGCTTCACCTTCTCTGTCGGAGTCCCCACCCAAGTATATCTCAGTTACTCCTTTTGCCTTTTCACGAATCTGCTTCACTACCTTTGATTTAGTTTTGGGGATTTCAAACTCAGGAGTAAAATTTTTTGAGACTAAAATCCCAAGTCTTTTTTCCGGGAGGTCTAAAACATGACCAAAGCTTGCTTCTACAAAAAAATCATTTCCCAAATATTCTCGAATTGTTTTTGCCTTAGTCGGTGATTCGACCAAAAATAATTTTTTAGAAGTTGGATTAGCTTTAGCCATTCAATTAGAAACTTTGCTTAGATAGATGCACTTTAAAGTATGGTATATCAAGATCAATAGAATTTTTTAAATTTACTTATGACGCTACTGTAAAAACCCCTTTCAGGGCTTTTTACAACGATAGAAAATGGCGATTCTATTGGCTTTTTGAACAATTGCTTTTTTTAAAAAACGACTTTTTGCAGGTACGCCACTTATTATTAAAATTACACGTTCAATAATTCTATCAGCTTGTAGTTTATATAAAAACGAAAGAGTTGGGAAAAGTTTAAAAAAATCAATTACAAGAAAAATCCGGCTTCTTATCGAGTTTTTAGAAGCCGGAAAAATCGTTACGCATAAATATCTAGTATTTGTTTTGCCTGTCCAGGCTCCTTTTCTGTAACGTTTTGAAGTACATTCAATTTGATTAGTTTTGAATTCAGTTCACTTTGTGCCTGAAAGATTTCCTTTGGTAGATTGGCAATCCTCTCAAAACTTAAAACGGGTGATATGGTATTTCCAAGGTTTGCAATATTCATAACTGCCTCCTGTTTTTATTTATTCTGTCCCCCCACTTCTACATTCGGATAAATAGAAAAAAACTTTAGCACAATTTTTTTTAAAAATCGGGTTTTTCTATTTTCAAGTTAATGAAATACAATTTCTCTGACAATAAAATAGGGAAAGATTGAAAGAGTCTAAATCTATATGGAATATTTCTATCTATTGAAAAATGCGATTCGGGCAGAATCTGAAAAGAATTTTGCAAAAGCATACAATATTTACAGTGACACTTTCAAATCCTGCACGACTCCAAAAACTCAACTCAGAATTCTTACAAAAATGGCTTGGTGCCAATATCAAGTAGGGAACAAAGAGGAGACTGAAAATATTTTTTCCAAGATCAGCTCTATGTATCCTGATGCACCACACGGAATTCAGTGCTATGCCGATTTTTTAGTAAGAACAGGTCGCCATAAATTAGCCAAAAACATTTTAACAAAAGCATTAGAAAGATTCCCAGAACAATTAGAGCTGTATCTGTCTCTTGCGGCACTTTTAAAGAGTACCAATCGTTCTTTTGAAGCAATCGAAATACTAAAATCTGCCCTTACAAAAGAAAATTTGATTATCGGAAAAACCATTAAACGAAAAGATATGTGGGCTGAACTCGGATCCATGTACTACGACCGAAACAACTACAATTCAGCTATTGTATGTTTGAAGAAGTCTATGAGAATGGGAGAAGAAAACGAATTTTACCACTATGACTTATTGGCTTTTTGCCACATAAAAATCAATGACCCAAAAAATGCACTAAAATATATAGACCGCCATATCAAAATCTATGGAGACCAAGACCCCACAGATTATATTCTAAAAGCCAGAATCCACTCTCGTTTAGAAGAGTTGCCCGAAGCTGCGTCGTGCATTCTAAGAGCTTACGCATTTGAAAATTGTATATCTTTGAGCTTAGACGAAATGTCGGACTTTTCGGCACTAATCAAGAATGGATTTTTTCAAACTCTAGAAAATGTAGAATTTGAAGCTACTTCTTAGTCAAGTAGGTATCCACTTCGCTTACTAATTCTTCTTCGGGAGCCTGTATAAAAGTAGTTATTTGAGGTTTTTTGGATTCGTCAATATTTCCAAATTCACCTGTTATAGAATGGCTCAACAAGTCCTTTATCAGACCAAGAATTGCAGGATCCTTACAATTCTGAATCGAGATGATGTTTGGAACTTCTTTATCCCATCGAAATTTAATATCGTTATTCTGAACATAGAAAGATTCTGTTTGACCGTCCCCATCAGCATCAATCAATATATAACGAGTTGAGTCCCCACCTACAAGAGTAAGACGTTTTCCTCTTCCTTCTTTTACGGCCACTTCTGATTTTGCTGGCTCGGTTTGTTTTTTAAGTGGCTCTTGCTTTCCGGTTTCTGCGGCTTTTTCAGATTTAGGCTCAACCGATTGAGGTTCCGAATTTGTCGCTTCAATCTGTTTATTTTGAACAGGTAAGTTTTCTACAAAAAATGTAGAGTTGGTCACATTCAAATGAGTTAATAAAAATTTGTATTTATCTATGTGCGATTGAATCAATTTTGTTCTTAGCTCAGTAAACATTTTCCCATAATTGGTTTGTACAAAATTTCTTCCGTCTTTATCTATTTTCATAAAATCAGGCACGCCATGAGTTCTGGCAAAAGCGATATAGTCTGGATTGCCGTCGGTCTGGACTGTAAAAAAATCTTGATCATCCTCATTGCCGGGAAATTTCACTTCAGGCAATTTTTCTTTTGCGTCTGGTTTATCGTGGTTGCGTAAAGCCGATTTTAAAAATTCCAATCTATCTTTGTGCTTAGTTCTTGCTTCTTCTGTTTTTTGTTTTGCTTGCTTATGTGCGAAGGAATTTAGCCCTGCACTTCTTAACTGAACTTGTTCGTCTTCTTCTCTCTGTCTTAAAGAAATATTTAGATTGCGTAAAATAGAATCGTATCGATACAAAAGTTTATAAATCATATCGTCGTATTCTTCCAAAGATTTTCCAAAACTTGTTACTTGACCAGCTCTTTTTGTTCTCTGAATATCCAACTCTTCAAATTCTCTGATAAACTGAACTCTCTCTGCATAGTTTCGCAACTTCTCATTGTACTCGTCTCTTTTTCTTTTTACGTCAACTATATCATCGTATCCGTCTTTTAATAGATATATTTCTCCGTCTTTAATCACAAGTAGAGTTGATTCAGAGGTGTCTTTGGATAGAACTGCTGTTTTTAAGGGTCGATTCTTGGAATCCAACTGATTGGAGTAATGAAAAGCCAATCGGTCAATAGAAAAATCTGTAATATTGTGAAAATTAGGCGAAGATTGAAAAGCCGGCTCGGAAGCCAGATTTATAGAAAAAAATACGGTCAAAAAAAGAAAAAGAATGAACATGTTGCTTCTCCGAAATTTCCAGAATAAAATCATTTAGCTAATGTTAATCCGGTCATAAAAATCATCAAGCTTATTTAGCTCTGATTTTCTTTTGAACGAAAGAATATTCGAGTCCGGGAAAGTCTTTTCTTTGCCCATCCAACCGAAACTCCAAGGTGTCGATCTCCGGAAAATTTGAAAAAATAGTCTTTTCTATCGCCATGAAGGTAGATTTTAGTATTAAAAGTCGAGTTTTTTTGATTTCTCGTTTTCTTTCTTCCGGGTCAATATTCACTTTCTTGGAAAAAAAATGCCCCTCGTCTGAATCTTCGGACTCTTCTCCAAGATTTGGATTTTCTACCCTAAACTTCAAAGCCTCGATTTCATCGCTGATCGTAGATTCACGAAAATCAATAATAAGTTTTTTTTCATTTTCACGAAACCAAGAAGAAATTACAGAGGTCTGGAGATCGGGTAGTTTTTTTAGGTTTACAGAAAAAACAATTTCGTTACCCAAAGACTCTTCATAAAAAGGGGGTCCTCCGACTTCACCAATTAGAGTAACTATTTTTTTCGCAGGGTCATCAAGAAGTAAATTCATCTTACGATTTAACTCAAATACATTTCCCAAGCCATCCGACACATACACTTTACCCAAAACCAATTTTTCTTTTGGAGGAATTTCGTATAAAGCAAACGGGACGAGTAGTTTTAGAGGATTTTTACTGGCGAGAAAAAATACAAACACAAATAGTATAAATACAGCCCAAGAGAAAAATAACAACAAAAACTTTTTGTCTGACTTTTCTAATTCTTTTTCACTTTCCTGAAGAATTTTGTCTTTCACTGGAACAATTTTTGACTCACTCAATGAACGAAAAAAATTGATTATTGAAATAAAAAAATTTTTAATCTTTTGCATTCGCATAGTCATGCAAACCTCCGGCAATTCCCTTTAATAATCTTATCCGAAATTTTTCTTTTTGAATAAGTTTAGATTCCTTACTATTAGATAAATATCCCATTTCCACAAGAATTGCCGGCATAAGACTCCCCCTAAGTACGGAAAAATCCGCTTTTTTTACACCACGATTCAGAATTTTCGGGCTTAGTTGTTTTTCCAGTCCTTTTTCCACAAACCCGGCAAGTTTCTTACTTCTCCTTTGCACTACAGAGGATAACAGACTCGCCCGAATTTTCATTACATCCTTACTGTATTTCCCTGAAAGTAGCTTATTTTCTAAAATTGCAAGCTCTCTTGCATTTTCTGTTGTAGGGGTTTGCGATAGAAAATATATTTCAAATCCATTTGGCTCTGTACTCAAAGAAGAATTGCAGTGAAGGCTGATATATATAGACTCCCCTTTTTTCCGAAAAACTTGGTTTGCAATCTCTGACCTTTCCTCTAATTCCAAAAATATATCCGTACTCCTTGTAAGAACGATATTTAAGTTCGGGTATTTTTTATTGAGGTAGGTTTTTAAATCTTTTGCTGTTTTCAGAGTAATATCCTTTTCTTGCACCCCGGATGAATCGGAAGAGCCAGGATCTTTTCCCCCATGACCCGGATCTATAATCAGGTTCTTTAAAGAAATTTTTTCTGAAGAAATTTTTTCAGGATCAGAAATTTGTAAATCTATAAAATTTTCTCTAAAACTGTAAGAAACTTCTTTCTCTGTCAAATACATAAAAATCACTTCTACTACATCCGGAGGCAATAATAGTTTGCCCTTTTTGTGCAAAAATGGACGACTGATCTTTTCCAAAGATTTTGAGTACACATAGAAAAACGACCCAATCCGAAAAAGTATTTCTCTTTTTTTTCTACCTTGAATTTTCCCCTTCAAAGTAGAATAATCAATGCTTAGATTCAATTCAGGAAATCTTTTTTTTAAAGATTCAAACGAAATATAATTTTGATTATTCTCAAAGGGGATTTGAATACTTTTCGCAAAAATTTCATAAGCGAAAAATACAGATACTAAAAATACTAGAATCCGAATACAGACTTGATTTTTTTCCAAATCGTATTTGGCTTCTTTTTTACTGAATTGGATTCGTCATTTATATCAAATAGATTTCTCTTCGACTTATCGTAATGAGTTTTCTTTTCAGTTGTACGTGAAGAATGATGCTTTGGCTTATGCTCAAATTTACTTCTATGACCTTTGGGCTTTGTAATTTTAACATTGGTCTTTCCCATTTCACCGATGACAGAATCTGCTTTTTTCAGATAGTTCTCTGCTTCTTCTAAATTTGAATAAGGTCTATCATCTCCACCGATTTTCTTTTTGTATTCTTGCTTTCCTTTTTTATCTTGAAATCTACCTTTCCCTTTTTTGTTTCCATGTTTGTGAGTAGATTTTTTCCCATTCCTTGAATTTTGAAACTCGTTATTTTTAGAAAATTCTTTTTCGTTTTCCATGATAAATTTTTTGTATTCTCCTTTGGGAAAGTTCAGATAGTCTTCCCTTACCTGCAACATTGCTATTTTTCTACCAATTAGAGTTTCGATCTTTTCAAGCTCAGTGTAATCTCTTTCAGAACAAAAACTGATAGATGTACCCTTTCTCCCTGCTCTTGCAGTTCTGCCGATTCTATGTACATAATTTTCCGAATCCGAGGGAAGATCAAAATTGTACACAGAATTAATGTTATCTATATCAATTCCTCGTGAAGCAACATCGGTCGCTACCATGTACCTGTACTTTCCCAATTTGAAATCTTTCAGCAAACGAATTCTTTTTTTCTGATCCAACAGTGAAGAAATTCCTGTGGCTGCAATTCCATAATTTCTAAGATTGATAACTATTTCTGAAACCATTACTTTCAAATTAGTAAAAATAATTCCCAATCCTTCGCTTTCTTCGTTTAAGATTAAGTTCACCAAGTAGGGAATTTTTTCTTCTCTGCCAAGATGGATCAACTTCTGGTCAATATTTTCAGTCGTAACTTTTTCAGGCTCGATCTGTATCTCTACAGGATCATTCAAATAATCCGCAGCAAGCCTCACTACATAATAGGAAAGAGTTGCGGAATACAGAAAGGTTTGTTTATTAGAGTGGCATTTCTTCATAAGAAAACGAACATCTTTGATAAACCCCATATCAAACATTCTGTCTGCTTCGTCCAACACGAAAAACTCGATCCCAGACAAATCTATTTTTTCGTTTTTTATGTGGTCGAGTAACCTGCCCGGTGTCGCTACAATGATACTTGCATCCTTTAACTCTTTTTCCTGCTCTTTGTAATTGGCTCCACCTATGATGGTCGCAACATTGGATTCAGAGTACTTCAGCAATTTTTTTGCTTCTTCTGCAATTTGAATTACAAGCTCTCTTGTAGGAGCCAAAATCAAAGCCCTTGGATGTTTAGAGTCATCAGTCAGTATTCTGTGAACGATTGGAATTAAAAATGCTATGGTTTTCCCTGTTCCGGTCTGAGCCAATCCGGTTATGTCTCTTCCTTCGAGGCTGGGTAAAATTGCCTTCTCCTGAATCGGAGTAAGCTCTAAAAAACCAAGGTCAGAAATGGCTTTTTTAATTCTTGAATCTATTGGTAAATCTTCAAATTTCATATTTTTACTTTTTTCGCTATGATTTGTATTGTATCCCCATAACAAGTCCAATCTGCAAGTGTTTTATAAACAAAATTTGAAAGAAATTTCCCCTTCCAGCCGAGGTCTCTGTGTTTGTGATAAGAAAAAGGCTTTTGGAACACGATTTTCATACCCATTTTGTCAAAAACACGAGACAAAGAGAGAGGATCGTAGTCAACAAAATGGTCTTTTGGGTGGGTCAAAAACCAATTTTTCGGGTTAGTTCTAAATGTAGGTCCATCAAAAGAAGGGCAGGCAAGCATAAAAAGACCATTCTCTTTTACCATGGACTCAATCTTCCATAGAATCTCTTCTTGATTTTCAAAATGCTCTAAAACAAAATAGGAAGACACAAGATCGTATTTCTCTTTGGGTTGATAATTCTCAAAAGAGCCTGAAACTACATTGAGTCCAAGTGATTTCGCATAACGCACTTCATTCTCAGAAATTTCTATTCCTTTTGTAGTAAAACCACTTTGCCTTGCCTCGTCTAAAAAAAATCCTGCTGCACACCCAATTTCAAAAACAGAAGGACTTTCCGATTTTAAATATTTGTGAACGAGTAGAATTCTTTCTTTGGCGATTTTTCGTAAAAAAGATTCGTCTTCATAATACGTTTTTTTGTACTGACTTTTGTATTCTTCCATAAAATAAGAATCTTCATAGACTCTTGACTTTGCCGGTAAAAAATAATACGCTCCGGTATTTCGGCATACCTTGTAATACTCTGGATAGTTTTCATCTTCCGAAAAATCGAAAATTTTTACTCTTTTCATTAAATAGCTTTTGTTACATTGTAAGATAGAATATGCTCATCTTCACTCAGCTCGTTCATTAATTCTTCTTCCATAACAGGTGAAATATGAATGTCTGCTCTATATTCCACCTCGTTCACCCTCTTATTTATCATTTCAGAATCAATGACTATCCCTTTTCGGTACATTTCCTTTTTTAAGTGGGAGACTTTTTTTGCTTTTTTCAAAACCAATCTAAGCGTTCTTAACCTTGGGCTTTTTGCCTGAGTTATCTGCTCTAAGTATTTCACTCCAAACAAAATCAAAACTACAAATCCGGTAGAAACAAAACCCAACACATAGAATCCAGCTCCTATAGCAAGACCAATGGCAGCGTTCGTCCAAATTGTTGCCGCAGTCGTAAGACCAATCACTACCCCACTTCCCTTACTCTGCAAAATTGCACCCGCACCTAAAAATCCAATACCGCTCACTACTTGTGCCGCAAGCCTTGCCGGATCCCCGGTAATTTTTGAAATGCTCTCTCCACCAAGTGTTTTTGAAACTGAAGTTGAAAGATGAATAGAGATTATCATTATTAGAGTTGCACCAAGACAGATGAGCATATTAGTTCTCAAACCTGCGGGCTTTCTCGAAATTTTTCTTTCAAATCCAATTACAGCACCGGAAAGACAAGACAGACCTAACTTTATCAAAATTGTATTTAACTCATCAATATCGAACATAAGCCTTATTTTTTTAAATTAGTGAAAAAGTACAAGCAATTTTTTATTGAAAAGAGACTGTCTGAATTTAGCCATGACACATGACTCCTTTAGAAAAACTAAAATCTCTCAAATTAGAACTCCCGACCCCTCCAAAAGCTATCGCAGCCTATATCCCTGCAAAATCTTCCGACAAACTAATCTTTACATCCGGTCAACTTCCAATGAAAGACGGAAAACTAAAATTTACAGGTAAATTAGGCAAAGAAGTCGATTTAGAAATGGGAAAGGAATGCGCTAAAATTGCATGCCTAAACGGGCTATCTGCTATTTCCGGTGTTTTAGGAGGTCTGGATAGAATTTCAAAAATTATTAAAATAGGTGTTTATGTAGCGTCCACACCTGAATTCACTGACCACCACTTAGTCGCCAATTCTGCGAGTGAGCTTTTGGTCAATATCTGGGGGAACCTTGGAAACCACGCAAGATTTGCGATAGGAGTCCCTTCCCTTCCATTGGACGCACCTGTTGAATTGGAAATAATTGCAGAAATACGATGAATTTTCTTAAAGAGTTGTTGTTTCTATTCAATGCTTTTCCAGTCATTCTTAAAGGATGGGTGATCAAGACCTTTCATGCCTACACAAAGTTCGCAGAATTTTGGAACGAAAAATCTTTGGTTGGAAAAGTTTTATTTCTCTGTCTATTAATTCAATTGATAGTGAGCACACAAGGCTGGATTGACTACACCGTGAATTTTAATCAAATCAAAGAAGAAATTTCTGTATCCGTTCGATCAAATACCTTTTTTATTTTAGCGAGCCTTTTCAATTTCTTCTTTGTAGGTTTCTGGAAAAGCCATTGGGTCAAATACCTTTTTTATCTATCTCAGGGTTTTTGCGCTGCCATTTTTCTAATTAGTTTTCTATTTTCCGATTTTTACTTTGTAGAATTCCTAAAAAAAACAGATTACGAATTTAACTCTGCATTTTATATTTTTATTATCTCATGGGTCATAAATACGATTCTATTTTTGTTCAATGAATCACAGGAAGTGAGAATTTAATTGAACAGTATTTATGGGGTTGTTCTCGCCGGTGGAACAGGCAGTAGAATGAAGAATGATTTCCCTAAACAATTTCTAAAATTAAACGGAAGAAGTTTACTCTCCCATTCAACCGAGAGAATGAATAGCTTTCCTTTTTTTAAATCTATTATCATAGTTTCACACCCAAAGTTTATCCAAGAAACTGAGGAGGAAGTCGCTCAATACTTACGCGAAGGAGATAGGATTGTAGAAGGTGGAGCTACAAGACATGAGTCAACATTGTCAGCTTTAAATTCTATTTCTTTCGATAGCTCAGATATATTTGTATTTCACGATGCAGCAAGACCTTTTTTTACTAACACAGAAATTTATGACGTGTGCAGATCGGCTACAAAAACCGGCGCGTCTACTCTTGCAACTAACGTATCTGAAACCGTAGTTGAATCTTCTAATAATACCGTGATATCTATCTTGAACAGAAATTCTGTCTTTTTAATCAAAACCCCTCAAGCCCTACAGATGGAACTCTATACAGAAAAACTGCAAAACATTGATTTTACGCAAGACAAAGAGCCAACCGATCTTTGTTCGTGGACTGCACTCGCCAAGGTGCAAACTTCTATCGTGAACTCAAACCCATTCAATATAAAAATTACAACCAAAGATGACTTAAATTTAGCAGAAAAATTCTTCGACCTTTTCTTAGAATGGGAAAGCAAAAATCCTTTTGATCCAAAAAATTGTGGAGGTTGTTCGGTTCGAAAACACATTCAATAATAGATGCACCTGCAAAAAAAATCACGCTTGCTATTCAATACAATTTGCCATTGATTCGCAATGTAAAAAATCCAAAAAGTGGAGATTTCATGATAATTCTATAATTTTTTAAAAAAAATTGAAAGAGAATTTTTTTGTAATCCATGTTTTTACTGAATTGAACTCTAAATTGAACTAGAACCTATCCTCTCTTATCCTTTCCTATTGCTGAAATTTTCCTATTATTCTATTTGCCTTCCAGAATGCCTTTAAAAAAATTGAATATAATAACCGTAAGGATAAGAATTATGTATCAAGCCTTCACAGAAGAACAAATTCAGATGAGAGACCTTGTTCGAGATTTCGTCAAAAGGGAGATTACCCCTGCAGTTGCAATGGAATGGGACGAGAAAAATGAACACCCTAAAGAATTAATTACCAGAATGCGTAAAGAGCTGGGAATGAATGGAGTTACTATCCCTGTAGAATACGGTGGATTGGGACTTGGCTCCATGGAACAATGTATCATGATCGAAGAAATGACCAAAGGTTGTCTCGGAATCACTCTATGCTTTGGTTACACAGGGCTTGGGCAGCTACCGATTTTAAAAGGGGCATCTCCTGCTCAGGCAAAAAAATGGCTAGAGCCAGTGATTTCAGGGGATCACGGAATTTCCTTTTGTCTTTCAGAGCCTGGAGCCGGCTCCGACGTACCGGGAATGGTCACAAGAGCAGAGAAAAAAGGCGACAAATATATCATCAACGGAGTAAAGCAATGGATTACCGGTGGAGGAGATGCAAACGCCTACACAGTTTTTGCTTATACCGATAAAAACCGAGGCACAAGAGGAGTGAGCTGTTTTTATGTGCCAAGGGATACTCCGGGTTTATCCCTAGGAAAAAAAGAGAATAAACTGGGAATTCGTGCAAGTGACACTCGTCAGATTATTTTTGAAGACGTTGAAGTTCCTGCAGAAAACTTAATCGGAAAGGAAAACCTTGGCTTTATTTATGCTCTACAAACCCTAAATGCTTCAAGACCCTTTGTAGCTGCAATGGGCTTGGGTATATGCCAAGCTGCACTAGACCATGCTTCAAAGTATGCAAGAGAAAGAGAGCAATTCGGTAAAAAGATTTCTACATTCCAAGCAATCCAACATATGTTAGCTGATATGTCAATAACTACAGAGGCTGCTAGAGAATTGACTTATAAAGCGGCAAGAATGTCCGAAACAAATGATCCAAACCTACCAAAATTTGCGGCTATTGCAAAGGCTTTCACTTCTGAAAGTGCTGTAAAAGTAGCAACTGATGCAGTGCAGATATTCGGCGGTTACGGTTATACAAAAGAATACCCTGTAGAAAAATTAATGCGCGATGCAAAAATTCTAACCATTTTCGAAGGAACTACTCAAATCCAAAAAAATGAGATCGCCGCTTACGTAATCAGAGATTCTGCAAGTAACAAATAGTCCAACCTCTGAAGAATGAATAGAAAAATACGTCGAGTTTTCGGCGTATTTTTTTTATTTAGGCACTACTGTAAAACGTCTATTTTTCTTTAATACTTTTAGTGAAAGCGAAAATATCTCCGATAATTTTTTATCCGTAAATTGGCCTTCTATTTCTCCTGAAGAGATCAATCTCCCATCTTTGATTAGCGCAGCATGAGTGTAAAATTCAGGAATTTCGTCTGGTCTGTGGGTGATTAATATTGAAGTAAAGTTTTTTCTTTTTCTTATCTGATTTAATATCTCAAAAAAATCTTCCCTTGCAGAAATATCGAGGGAAGAGCAAGGCTCGTCTAAGATCAAAATTTTTGGATTAGAAATAATTGCACGAAGAAGTAAGATTTTCTTTTTTTCTCCCGAAGATAGGTTAGAATAGTTTTCCTCTTTTCTTTTCAACCAGCCGAATTTTTTCAACACTTTTTGAACGACTTTTTTTTGAGTTTTTTCCATTTCAAAGTACACTCCGATTGTAGAAAAAATTCCTGTAGAAACGATATCTTCTATGGTCAAATTTCTTTGTAGCCTTTCTGATTGATGTTCGCTTTGAAGTATCCCGATTTTCTTTTGGATTTCATTTAGAGGAATGTTGCCGTATTCTTTTCCAAAGACCTTGATAACTCCTGATGTAGGCCAAAGAGAACCATAGATTATATTTAGTAGAGTTGTTTTTCCGGATCCATTTTTTCCAAGAAAGACCCAGTTTTCTCCCTGATGAATAGTAAGATTGATTTTGTTTAGAATAATTTTTTGGTTTCTTATAAAAATTATATCTTTGAGTTCAATAATTTTTTTAAGGGACTGTTTGCTACGCTTGACCGTCATAAAGAGTAGTTATTTTTTTTAAATACTTATTTAGCTTTTCCTCTGAGTCAAGAGAAAATGTTTTTAAGATATTTCTATCCATAGAATAGAAATTCCCTTTGTTTTCAATGGCGTTGGAGAGCATATTGGCAAGGTAGATTATCTCTACAACATCTTTGTACTGTGGTGGAGCTAAAAAAGGCCTATGGTGGAATTCAATGACTGCGACTAAGTCATCCGGGAATCCCCATTTTTTAGACAGCATTGCCCCAATAGTAGAATGACTTATACCGATAGCGATTTCTTCGAGAACTGTAGAATTACTTCTTTCCTGATTGGCGTAGTTGCTCATTCGACTGAACAAAGATTTATCAATTGTTAATAGAACGAGTTTTCCAATATCATGTAGCACTCCACCTACTGCAACAAGATCAGAGTATTTTCCTTTTCCGTGATCCATCGCAAGCAATCGAGCGATATAACTGCAAAGGTTGGAATGATCCCAAACCTTTTGCAATTTATCAAAACGCCCATCCATAATTTTCATTACACCGGAAACATAGAGCATATTGCGTACATTTTTTAATCCTACAACCTTGACGGCTGCGAGTATTGTGCTGACCTTATTTCGATTAGAAAAAAAGCTGGAGTTAGAAAGTTTTAAAAGCCCTGCACTCAAAGATAAATTTTTCTCGATCTCGTTTGCAATTATATTAAGATTCGAGTCGGGGTTATTGCACATTCTTATTAGCCTGTTTAAACTCTCCGGCAATGGCGGAATCTCTTCGATCTCACTCATGATTTTTACTTTAAATCTATTTGTAACTTCCACAGGGACAATTTCTTTCGGAATTGATAAGGAAACTTTTGTAACTCCGGATGAACTTGTGATACTAAATTTATCAGCCCCAATTCCAGTGTTCTTTAGCAAGAGATGAACCAAAATCAAACCAAGTCCTGCACTTTCTTGATTATCGGACATTTCTAAAAAAGCCTCCGATAGGTCTTTAAATCTTTTAGAAGCCTCCATCCTTGCTTCAATTCTTCGCATCTCCTCCGGCAAGATAGTGGAATTATTTTGAACAGTCAAAGTCAGTATTTGATTTTCCAACTTACCTTTAAAAATCACTCTATAGGAAGATTTTTTTAGGAAGTCTTCCTGTTCGCTCCATTTCTCTGTTACCTCCTGAAAAAAACTATGCATCCCATTTCGATATTGAACAGGGTCTTCTATGTTTAAATTATTTCTGGAAAAATAATCTCTTTTTACGATGGCCTTCCCTGCATTTGTCAGGACTTCTTTTATTATAGAATATACGACTTCCAATAAATACAGGTTGTCTAAATGGCTCATTACTTTTTGAAGAAGTGAGTAAATATCTTGATTGATTTCATCGCTTACAAAAGAAAACTCCAAAGAGAATTCTTCTCCGTTTATCAGTTTGTAATGAATCTCATCTATATCAAACATTGGTTTATTGAAGACATAAAATAATTTCCTTTAGAGTAAAGATAGTAGATTTTTCAAAAAATTTTTGATTTCTGTGCTACTTTTGTCTGAGTCAGGGTGTAATATAATCATAAGGAGAAAATTCTATGAAACAAATTAACCATGACCGATTCCAAGAAGAGGCATTTTTCATTGAAAATGATTGCTTAGGGCTAAAAAAACACGTAAATTCCATATTGGTAGAATTAAACGAACAAAACAAGAACTCACCAATTTTTAAAAGAAAATTTTCTAAAAAAATCTCTTCTAAAAAATCTCAAGAAATTGTATTAAAGGAGATTCCATTTATTTTTTAGAAAGATTTCAAACTATTTCTTATAGACAGATTTGGGAATTAATGTTTTTCTGTAAGAATGGCAGTGAGAAAAGGTTTATTAGCTCCAAAATCGAAAAAGTTGAAAAATAAAAGAGATTTTTTGGACTCTTATGAATCTTATAGATATATGGACACGGCGACTTTTTTTGCTCCGGACCTATTCAATTACAGTGATGGTCGATGGGAATACTCAAAAGGTTGGTTAGAAAAAAATATTTACCTCCAAGAGTGGGATTTTCTTGAAGACTTCAGAAATAGGGTTTATTCTCACAACCCTATTTCTTCGATTTAGGTCATAAATTCTTTAATTCAAGAATCAATTCGTTAATTTTAGATTTCCAATATCTAAAAAGTTTCTATACACTAATTTATTAGTTTGTTTTGCCTGATCAAAAATCAAAATTACGACCTTGTTGAATGTAAAATAGTTGGGTCTGTATTGTGTGTAGTGGTGACTAAATATTGTAGTCTGGTACCTTGCGTTGTAAATTGTATAATTGTGTTTATCTGCCTGCGTATTGATCTGCCTTCTTTCTTCGTCTTCTCCGGGAGATTTTAAATTGTGAAGAATTATCTTATCGCTTGGAGGACCCATTTCTCCGTAAAGAGTAAATGCCATTGATTTCTGAGGATTTCTGGAAAGATACAATACATACTCCGATAAACTCGGCTCTCCGATTTTTACCTTTTCTCCTCGGAGTTGCCTTGCTTCAATCTCTGCTTTTCTTTCATTATAGCGTTTCTCTCCCCAGATTTCCTTTACATCAATATTCTCAGGAACTAAATTGGAAAAATTCACGATATGATTCACTTTCTTTGGATCAAAATTTCTCCACGCCGGATAAGGAACAAGATTTCTAGCATCTTTATCAATAGAGTCAGATTCGTTTACCGCTAAAACATAAATAGAAAGGTTTAATGGCTCATAGACATGATTTTCAATTTCAATTTGAGCATCCATAAATTCTCCCTTCCCATTTCCTGCGTGTCTGCGAACGAAAGAAATTTTACCCACCTTAAACCGAGAATCATATATCGCTAAAGGATAATAATCCTTCAAGTCCCCGTACTTGTCTGACGTAACTTCATCTTTCTTTTCAGCTGTGGCAGGTTGATTGGTCTGACCCATCACCTGGATTGCCACAAAAGATAAAATTAATAATATGGAAATTTGTAAGACTTTTCTCATGCCTACCACCGATTCTGGATTCTTATTATAAATATCGTATTTTTTACCTATTAAGATTAGAGAAGATTTATATTTCTTTATAAGTTTCTGTTAAAAACCTTCAAGAGTATAATCCCCGCTTCCGCTCCCATCCCCACTTCTAATCCGTACAGTGTTTCTGATTCCGGAAATTTCTACAATTTTCAACTCTTCATTGCCAGAGTTTCCGAATGAATTCACAGTATCAAGGACTTCACAGTTTGCAGGATTGATTCTTTCTAAACTTATGTCCCAACTTCGGGGGATTGCACGAATCGTAACCTCGGTCTCTTCGCCTAAATTTACCTGAATTATGTCGGATGCAGTATTTGCGAGTAGAGTTCCACTGAATTTAGAATTTTTCCCGACTGCCCCCTTGACAGTTCCACAATTCGGATTTGTATTCAGTGAATTCAGAGCTGTAGTTTGAGCTAATGCAGCCACTTCTTCGCTATTTGAGGCAGAATTCCCCTGAACTACCCCACATTGAATGGAAAAAAAGAAAGCTGTAGATAAAAATACAAGCTTGGAAATCAAAAAAAATTTACTATTTCGATTGGCTTTCCTGACTTTAAAAAAAATATTTCGTTGCATTTCTTTACTTATATTTATATTTAATGTATATTTTATTAGACCAGAAAATGAAACAAGTAAATTTCATTTTATTCAATAGTCTCAAAACTTAGAAGTAGGGAGCTAATAGGAACTAAAATAGATTTTTCGTCGATATTGAATGGTGATTTCTTATGATTTGAAAGAAATCTATTTTAAAGAAAACTTTATGCACACTCGCTATGTTTAAGATACATTATAACATTTTTTATTTAGTCATGCTGTTTCTTTCTTTAAAAAGTATTGAGTCTATAGAGCCACTTGTTTTGCAACCCGACTTTACAGGCAAATCCCTTGGTTATAGTTTAGAGTATTTTGAAGACAAAGAAAAAATATTCGATATTGAGCAGATTATCGAAGTAGATTCTATTTCTTCAAGAAAAATCAACTGGAAAAAATCTTCCCAAGAATCCCCCGGGTTCGGATATACTAATTCTGCTTATTGGATGAAATTCTCCATAGAAAATCAAACTCAAACAGAAAAAGAAATGTTTCTAGAAATTGCTTACCCTCTATTGGATAAAATTTATTTTTTTGAAATTAGAAAAAATAAAAAAATTACAAAAAAGTTTGTAGGAGATTCAATTCCATTTCATAAGAGAGAAGTCGCCTTCAGAAATTTTTTATTTTCTCTCAAAGCTCCAACAGGTATTTCAACCTATTATCTGAAAATCGAAACTGAAAGCTCTATGGTGATTCCTATATGGCTCTGGTCACCGAAGAGTCTTCAAGGAAAATTATCCGATGAAAGCCTTATTCTGGGGAGCTATTATGGAATTTTATTTGTAATGGCTCTATTCAATCTATTTTTATTTTTATCTATTAGAGACAAAGTATATTTCGTTTACGTTATGTTAATTGTTACTTTCGGGATTTTTCAATCTACACTATCGGGTCACAGCTTTCAATATATATATCCAAACAATACCTATCTCGCCAAAATATGCATCCCGATATTTATGATGGCTTCTATTTTTTGGATCATTCAATTTACAAGATACTATCTGAACACTCCTCAATTTCTTCCAAAAACTGACCTCGCAATGAAAATATTTTCAGGAATCATTTTCATCTTAGGAGTAGCTTCCTTTATCGAAAAATACTATATTATCGTTCCTATCCAAGTCGGGTTTTCCATAATTTGTGTAATCGGAATGAATATAGTTGCAATACAATGCCTGATTCAAAAAAATAGATCTGCAAAATTTTATATCCTCGCATGGGGTTTTATGTTGAGCGCTATCTTAGTTTATAGTTTAAAAACACTTACAGTTCTGCCCAATAATTTTTTTACAAGTTGGTCCCTTCTCATCGGCTCTACCGCAGAAATTACTCTTTTATCTTTTGGATTAGCGGACAGAATCAATCGAATGAATAAGGAGCTTCATAAAGTGAAAAACGATCTTGAAAAAATGTCTCAAGTCAAAGATGCGTTTTTATCAAATATTTCTCACGAGATACGCACCCCATTGACTACTATCTATGGATTTTCAGAACTGATAGATCTATTAAAACCAAAAAATCTTCAGTCTGTGAAAAACTACAACAAAGAAATATTGTATAGCACAGAAGAGCTGATTGACTATATAAACAATATCATGCTTATCACAAATATCGAAAGCATCCCGAATATTAAAAAAGAAAAAATTCAAGTTTCAAGTTTAATCAAAGATATACTAAGAGGACTAAAAAAAATATCCGAAAAAAATCAATTTGATATGAAATTAAATGTCCCGGTAAATATATCAATAAATTCAGACTCCGAATTATTAAAAAAGTCGTTAGAAGTTTTTATTAAAAATGCAATCATGTATAGCCCTACAAATAGAAATGGAATGGTCTCTGCTTCTAAAAACGGGGATATTCTAAAAATAGAAATACAAGATAACGGGATAGGAATTGAAAAAGAAGAAATTACCAAAATATTTGAAAAATTTTATCGAATAGACTCTTCCTTGCACTACGATGTCAGTGGAATGGGAATCGGGTTATTTTTAGCAAAAAGAATTATTCTACAATTAGGGGGTAGAATTGAAGTAGAAAGTGAAATTCTGAAAGGAAGTAAATTTAAAATTTTTATACCGACCCGCTAACTTATTTTGAAATTTGGCTTGCCTTCTTTTATAAGGGGTATAAAATCTTGTCCATGAAATTTAATTTTTTATCTAAAATTCTTATATTACAATGTATAGTTTCCATTGGAATTGTTGCAAAAGAGCCCGGAAATTCCCAAAAAATCCCCAAAAGAGACTATTGGCCAACTACAGATTGGCAGACTATTAGCCCTTCTAAGGTAGGTTTAGTCGAAAATTCCTTAAAAAAATTGGACGAATACGCTTTTACTATTACCGGAGACGATAAAAACAGAAAAGGAATTAGAACAGACGGTATAGTAATCATTAAAAATGGTAGATTAGCCTATGAAAAATACGCAAGAGGCTACACTAAAGACAAGCTACATTTAGCATGGTCTGTGACTAAAAGTTTTGTAAATGCTTTGTATGGTTTTGCTCGTAAAGACGGCCTTATAAAAATAGAAGACTATGCTTATAAATACTACCCAAGTTTAGACAAAGACAAGTACAAGGAAATTAAAATCGATGATATTTTAAGAATGAGCTCAGGCTTAGACTGGAGTGAAGGCTACGAAGCCTCTCCACTCAAATCAAGCGTAATTGCTATGCTTTACACTTCTGGACACGAAGACATGGCGGCATTTACTGCATCTAGAGAAATGGTACATAAACCAGGCACCCATCTCTACTACTCCAGTGGAGATTCAAATTTATTAATGGGCATCTTGAAAAATATTTTAAAAAATGAATACTCTAACTATCCTTGGAAAAGATTATTCGATAAGATTGGAATGAAAAATGTAGTTTGGGAAAAAGATAAGTCCGGCACTTTTGTTGGCTCTTCTTATATCTATGCTACTCCAAGAGATCTGGCTAAATTTGGGTATTTGTATTTGAATAATGGTGTATGGGGGAAAGAAAAATTATTCGATGATGACTGGGTAAAATATACTTCTACAGTTGCACCTGCCTATTACACTACGCCTAACTATAAAGATCAACTTACAGCCCAGTGGTATGCAAATATTTCTGATACCAAAAATAAAATCCAAAAAGTATTACCCGACGCGCCAGAAGACACAATCATGGCATCGGGGCACTGGGGACAAAAAATATTTGTAATTCCTTCTTGGGACATGGTAGTAGTGAGGGTTGCAGACGACAGAGACGGTAGTTTTGATGAAAACCATTTTATGAAATTAATTAAAGAAAGCATACGTTAGGCGGAAATATCTATGAGCAAAAGACTTAAAATCACTCTTATTACTGTTGATATTTTTATTACAATCGGTGTTGTTTGGGGAATATTCAATTGGACTCATATCAAAAACTTTCCAAAAATTTTGCCTTCTTTCCATTCCAAAGAATATTGCTCTTGCTATTTTGTAGTCAAACAATCAAAAGAATATTGCGAAAATTATGCAAGACAGTGGATCCCGATAAGTAGCTATTCGATAGACGAAAATACAAAAACTATCACTACGAAAGGGATGGGACAAGAAATATCCTCAAGATACATTAGCGAAAGAACCGGGTGTGGAATTCTATAGATTTCCAACTCAATATTTCTATGAGGATAGTTTTTTGTTGAACTGCAAAAATCTCAAATGAGATTTTAGCCTTTGATCAGTGGGTATGCTTTATAATTTGTGTCTATTAATTTGAAGATAGACTTTGGGTAGGTGTGCTATTTATGAATAAAATTTACTTTTGGCGTAATGTATTTCTTATCTATTCAACACTACTATTAATCTTATTTCTTCCATCGTGTAAAAATAAAAAACAAACTAAGTTTGTACTAGAGACAGTAACTGCTTTAGACCATAGGATCCCTGCACCTTCTAAAGAAGATATGAAAAAAATTATTGAAGAAGGAAAAAAAACTATCTCGATGAAATTTGGAGAAGAAATCGAATTAGAGTTTCACGATAACGGTTATATTTCATTAGAAGATTTATTTTCTTCCATTCAATACCAGAAACAAAATCATTATACCACAAAATATAAATACGATTTTCAACAAATGGAGAAAGCAAACATTTTTTCTAATCCTGAATATAAAAAAGAAGTATTGGATTTTTTAAAATCTTGGAGCATTGAATCATTACAAAAATTTTTTCCAAATAAGAAAATCTCAAATTATAAAGAAGTAGAAATTGAATTATTAAAAACCTATCACCAAAAAATGTATTGGCTCACCTCTCTCAAAACAAATAAAAATGAGCCACTGCTAAATATTCCTCTTAAAAATCATCAATCTTACATAGAATGGAAGGCTTTTATGTACGATCAAAGTAAATACGATGTTATTTTTACTAATACGATTATAGTTCTAGATACAATTAATACCCCCTACCCTCACTCTGTAGTTAAACACGCAAAAGTAGGAGGCTCTTCTTTTGAAAGTCCGAAAAGAAATCCGATGCTTGGCAACTCTCTTCTAATTAATTTTTTAGAAGAATACGGCAATATTGATGGGATTAAAAATCCATTTCAGTTAAATTCTGAAAAGAAAAACAAAATCATCGGAGGGCTTTTTTTTGCTCATGAGTTTGGCCACGCGTTTTTTCAAATCCCCGATGTTTACGATCACCCAGAATCTTGTTTAATGAACGCAAGCATGGACAGTGGAAATATGGAAAAAAGTTATGAACTCCTGCTCTCCGATCCTCATCCTTGCCCTAAATGCAAGCCTTGGATTCAATCCAAGAAAAATTTTATCGAAGCCGAAATTCTATTCTCTAAAAGTCAATTTCAAGATGCAGGAGAAAAATTTTTAATCTGCGCTTCTAATCTTCCCACTCAAATTGATAGCGACAGAAACAGATATTTACTACAAATTTATAGTCAAGCAAAACTTGCATTTAGCAAAGTAAACAATTTAAACAAAATTCAAGTAATTGAAAGTTTAGAGTCTTCTCTAAGGTAATTTTTTTCTAGGGACTTTTCAGTTTGAGGCTGTGTAAGCTAAGTTTTTCTTTTTTCGTCAGGCTTGTGTCGTATCAGTCTGTTGTATCGGGTAATTTTTCTCTTGGACAGGTAAGCTCCCCCCGCAATCGTGGTTACCGGGGTGGGAACTCCATTCTCGAAGAATCGGCTTGGGAGAATTATGTCCCATTCGGCAAGGTCAAGCACTAACAGAAGAGTAAAAAGAGCTGTCTTTGTGGTGCCAAGCCAATCTGCAAGAATGCCAAGCTCAATCCAGTCCTCGTTATATGAAGTTTTTATGTCGCTTTTAGTTTTTGATGTTTAAATTCCGACATTCAAATATGAATTTTTTAGAGCTTACAGGAAAAAAAACAATACGATCTATTTATTAGAAAATACAATAAAAGTGAATTTTCTAAAGAAGAATTAACCCCAAAAAAAATTTTAAATAATATAGATTTAACAAAATTTCAAAAGGTAGCTGTATGAAAAATATTTGTGAGAAATGTAAAATTCAAAAGAAAAAACTGTATCAATATAACTTGTGTTCAAGTTGTTTAAGTGAAATTTTTAAACGATTAAGATTTTTATAAGACGAAGGTAGAAACTAACGCATGAAAAAATATTTTGAAGTTTGGACAGCTACAGATCATTATTCCTTTGGAATTAGTTTAAGTACTAACTTTTATAGTCTGAGGTGTACCCGTTTTAGTGGAGAGATTTTTAAGCCACAAATTTTTCTTCAAACTTTGAAGGGCTTTGATAGCCAATGAAAGAATGAAGTCTTTTCCTATTGTAAAATACTTCAATATATTTGAAAACATCTTTTCTCAATTCTTCATAATTTTCAAATTTATTTCTATAAATCAATTCTGTTTTGATTGTCTTGAAAAAAGATTCTGCAACTGCATTATCCCAACAATCTCCTTTGCGGCTCATACTGGATTCAAAACCATTCCAGAATAAAATTTTCCGGAACAGATTGCTTTGATATTGAGAACCTCTGTCCGAATGAAATATTAATCCCGAAGCAGGCTTCCTTTTTCTGATGGCACTTCTGAGAGCATCAATCACAAGTTCTTTTTTCATATGGTTTTTCAACGACCAGCCAACTACTTTTCTGGAATATAAATCGACGATTACACACAAATAATAAAATCCATTTTTTATTTTGATATATGTAATATCAGAAACCCAAACTTTATTTGGTGCATATGCAAAAAAATTTCGATCCAGGAGATTTGGAGAGACTGGGAGATTTTGATTCGTTACAGTTGTTGTGACTTGAAATCTTGCAGGTTGAATACCCTGTATTTTCAGCTCTTTCATGAGTCTTTTTACTCTTCTTTTCCCTATAAAATTTTCCTGTTGATGTAGCTCTTTTACAATTCTCCTCGCTCCATAAACTTTTTCGTTCTCTTCGTAAATATTCAATATCTTTCGTTTCAGAATTCCATCTTGAAATTTTCTTTCAGAAGAATTGGCTCTCCGCTTCTTGTAATAGTTACTGGGTGATATTCCTAAAACCCTGCACATTCTCTCTACCGTATATTCCTTACGGTTTTCATTTATCACAGATACTATTATTTCTGTAGTTTTGAGAGAACGGCCATAGCCTTTTTTAAGATATCACGTTCCATCTTTGCTTCGGACAATTCATACTGAAGCTGTTGGATTTCAATATCTTTGGGATCGATTTTCTTTTCCATTATATCACCTTTCTTGAATTGTAAATTCTTTCTCCAATGATACAAAAGATCTTTTCGTATTCCTAAATTGGAAGCAATTTCTTTTGCTGATTTGCCGGATGAAATAAAATGATTTACTGCATCCTTTTTGAATTCCTCTGTATATGTTTCCCTTGTTTTTGGTCCCTTGGTCATTTTTATCCTCTTTTAAAGGCTAAAATTTCTACACTTTTTCGGGTACAGTTCAATTTCAGTTCCTTCCTCTTCGGATTCAACGTCCCTACTACTGCAATTAAGAAGTCAGGACCTGCAAGCTTTTGAGCGTGAAAGAGAGTCCTATCGTGAACAATTAAAATTAAAAGACGAAAACCATCGAATTGAAATTGAATCCATCCGGAGAGAACACAAGGCAGAGCTTGAACGTGAAAAGCAGAAATATGAATTTCAGTTAGATTTATTGAAATCGAATCAATTATCTTTAGAAGAAGACAGAAAAAGAGTCACCGAAGCGATAGAAAAAAGAATTCGAGCAGAGGCAAGAAAGCCGGTGGATAATAATTTTGATTTATCGACTCTTTTAAATCATCCGATAGCCGTTCCTCTTCTTGGGAAACTATTTGGAGTAGATCAATCAGTTTTATCTGGAATGAATTCAAATGAGCTAATGAATGCACTGAAAGATTTTTTGCCTTCGAACGGAGCTAACGCATGACAGAGCAAGATTTGAAAGAGCAAAGAAACCAGATCATTGTTTTACAAAAAAAAATGAATATTCTGGTTTCTATTTTGAAAATTTTATTTCCGATGTTGAAAAAATTTTTATCGAAAGAAAATTCTCAAATGATTGAAACAGCTTTGGGAGAAATCGGGAAATGATTTTAGAACATTTTTCGATGGAGTTAAAAAGAGTTTTTTGCGGGACAGAGGTTAACGCATACACTTGGAACGATCTGGAGGAAAGGTATTTTTTACAAGAATTTAACAGAAAATATCTTTCCGGCAGTTCGTCGTCTCAGAGATCATTCTCTGGGATCGCTACAGCCGTAAATCCCTCGACGGTAGTCGAGAGGAAAAAATTTACATTAAGGAGATGAGCCGATGAATGTAGGCTTTTTAGAGTCACGAATACAAAAAAATGATAAGGGCGAAGAAAAAGGTTTTTTGAATCTTGTTATCAATCTTCCTTTCTATGCAAGATCAGAATTTTTCTGTGTCGAAAACAGAGAAAAGAAGACTGATAGATCACCAGACTATTTAGTTTTTTTCCAGAAAAATCTTGTAGGGTCAATCTGGAATAAAACCTATACCGACAAAAAAACGAATACGGAAAAAATGTTTCGTTCTGGGACAATTTTCTTTCTTGGTGCAAATGAAAACAAGCTAAATTTTGCGGTTTTCCAGAACGAAAAGACTGGTGACGAGGTTGTCACGGTTCGGGATCGGGAACGTGACGAGGAAGTTCAGACGGTAGAGGAAAATTTGCCGGATGAAGTATATTGAGCATTTATTTTAAAGCGGGGACGCGAGGCGAATAAGTGGCGATGAACGGAGAGAAATGTCGGGTTATTTCGGGTAAAACCGGATAGCCCGACATTTTTTTTAGATTTTAAAAACTTTCAGGGGGGGGGGTAGTAACACCCCCTTGCTAATGACAAAACTTTATGAATAAAAGGAAAAATACCGAAAATGAGGCTTCCAGATCAGGATTTACGCATTCCGTTTGTAGATTGGTTGAGTTTTTCGGTGAAATATGAGTCTATAACCTTTGGATGGATTGAAGAAATTTTTGGTTTGAGAACGGATTTAGAAAAAGGCTTTAATGGTTATTCTCATTCATTTTTGACTGATTCAGGTGCAATTTGTGGTTTTTCACCAGAAAAGCAAGCTATGAAAATTCATATTAGTTTGTCTTCTAAGGCTTTATTCAATTTAAACGGAAAAATTGAAATCCATGATTTAATTCGACAGATTATTAAAAGAGGTGGAACATTTTCCAGAATTGACCTTTCACAAGACGACTATGACGGTTATTTGAATTTACCGGAAATTTTAGAAAAATTAAAAAATCAAGAAGTATCTACGAGGTTTAGGGGATTTTTGAAAGTAGAACTTTTTAATCCTCAGTTTATGGAGTTTGAGCTTGGCTCTCTTTTTCGGGATCCAAAAAAGCAGAAAAACGGTCAGACCTTATATATTGGTGATTGGCATTCAGATATTTTTTGTAGAATTTACGACAAAAAAAAACAAACAAAGTCAGAGCTTCCTTATTGGAATCGAGTAGAATTTCAGTTACGGCATAAAGTGGCGAATGAGTTTTGTAATCCTACGATGAAGGTTGATTTTAAAACCGGAGAAATTAAATCATTTGACGGGTCTTTTGGGGATCGGAGTTTTCCAAAAACAGTATATTACTATTTAAAATTTTTAAATCCTTCGTTTAAAATGCAAACGATAGATGACTATGGAATATATTATTTACAGGAAAAACACAAAAGACATTGGGACGTTTGCAATTGGTGGGTGAATTTTTTAAGAGTTGGAGAAGGTGAGAAAATAGGACTTCCGAAAAATGAAACAGGACTCGAAGAAATTAAAGCATGGCAGATAAATCAGTGTTCCGGTGCGGATTATTTGCTTTTAGAAACCTATGGAGAAAAATATTCTCACGAAAAACTTTTGAAAGGTCGTGAGAAGTTCGAGAAAAATAAAAAATATCAAATTCTTTTGAAAGAATTTCAAGAAAAAAATCAATTTATTCACGAAGAAAATATTTCTGATGTGGCGTAATTTTTCAAAAAGTGTTGCTTATGTGGGTAAAAAGCGGGAAAAAACCGTCCAAAAAGCGGGTAAAAAGATTTTTTTTAAGCATTGTAAAAATAAGTTTTGCAATATTTTTACAATACTTTTAGAATAAAATTTATCGGGAGTAAAAGAAAATGGGAAAAGATGAATTGGAATGAGTAAAGATTTTACAATTTATTATGATCCAAGAATCGAAGAGACTCATATTTCTGAGCATAATGTTTCAATTGAGGAAATAACTGATTTTTTTGAGAATAAAAAGTTTGTATTTTGGAAAAGAAGGGATAAATCCTATGTGGCCTTTGGAAAAACAAGCATTGAAAGATATTTAAAAATAGTTTACAGAAAGATGTCTGTTTATGAATATTTTATAATTACGGCATACGATATTATTGACCAAGAAGAAATAGAAATAATCGAGGAACTTTATGAAAGTAATTAAAGATAAAAGTTTTAATGTTCAATATGTAATTCCGAACAAAAAGGAACAGAAAGAAATTGATAGAATTATTGAAGAAACATCGAAAGAAAAATTAACTCGTGAAACATTAAAAAAATACAAAAAGCCAAAATGAAAATTTCCACTGTTCCTTTAAAAGACTATAACCAAACCGTTGAAACTGTTTTACGACTTGCAAGAGATTACACAATAGATTTGATTCCGTTTTACGGGATGACGATTTTCGCTTTTTATGATTATGTCAGACGACTTTCCTATATTCCTGATCCGGTAGGAAAAGAAACTGTAAGCCGTCCTAAATATACTTTGCAAAAAAATTGGACTGGCGCGAGAGATTGCGACGACAAGACTGTGCCTATTTTGTCTAAAGCTATTATTTTGGGAATACCGGCGCGTGCGGTAGTCTGTGGAGAAACTGAAAGACCTCACCATATTTATCCAGAAATAAAAATAAAAGGAAACTGGATGGTTGCAGATGCGACTTATCCAGAAAGATGTTTGTTTGATAAAAAGCTATACAACGAAAAATTTAGAAAAGAATTTTATGTTTAACTGATTTCAAAAATCAAATTTCAAAAAAAATAAAAAAATGTCCCTTATGTGATACTTTCCTGTCCCTTATACGGAAAGGCTGATTTTTTTTTGCTTGTACGATTTCTTTTTAAACTGTCATATCTTGCATATATGCTAGAACTCATCACATTAGAAGGCGACAAAGTTTTTCCGGCTGGAACTGATATTGTTTCGGTTACGGGGAAATTTTATCCCAAAGAATCTATTGACGGTCAACTTTTCGGGACGTTAGTCGTCGATTCCTCTATTGTAAAATATCCATACATAAACCAATTGAATGGCTCAGATACGGAAGACATTTCGCTTAACGGCGATTTTGTCGTAGATGGTTTTTCCTTGCCGATTGATAAAGAAATTTATCCGGATGTAACGCTTTCAGGTGATGAATTTTTAAATGGATTTAGCTTTGGTCGTGGCTTTGGTCGCGGTCTTGGTCGTTCATTTGGCGGATTATCTAAAGGGCTTTCAAGGATGGGACGTGGGCTATCTCGAAGCGGAAGAAGTTTGTCAAGAGGTTTAGCAAAAAGCACTCAGTCTGTTTCTAAAGGATTGTCTCGGACAGGGCAGAGTTTGTCACGTGGAGTTAGTGCTTACGGTAAAAGTCTTGGAAAATTTTATTCTGGAATCGGTCGCGGTCTTGGTCGTGCAGGGACATAGCTTGCAAAAGGTTTGGGTCAAGTTGGTAGTCAATTAACTCAAGGTATTGGTTCTATTGTTACTCAAGGGCAAGGACAGCCTCAAGAAGAAGAAGAACAACCAGAAGAGCAATTAAATGAAGATATACAATCTCAGGAAGAAGAATCAGATGAGCAAATATCTGAAGGTGAGGCCATGAACGATAATTTTCAAAATGAAGAAATTCCGGAGAATCCTCCTGAAATTAATGGTTGGGGTGATATAGCACAGGGACTTTCTAATGTTGCTGGAAAAGTAAATTCTCCTTATGGACAGGTTGCGAGTCTTGGTTTGAATATTTTAAGTCAATTCGATAATAATAAAAAACCAAGTCAAAACGCATTTGATATTTTACAAAAATTGAGAACTGTTCCGAAAAAATCAAAACCTGTAATTGTGAAAAAACCGAACGGACAAACTTCAATTAAAATGAAAACGGGAACACCAAATTTTAGATCGGATAATTCCACAGAAGGAAAGCCGTCTATTTTCGAAAATAAAGCGGTTTTGATTGGCGGAGCAGTTGTTTTAGCAGGTGGCGCATATTTACTTATGAACAAGGGAAAGAAAAAATGAAAAAACCAAAATTGTCAAAATATCCAAAAATGCCAAAAACAACGGCAAGCCCAGAAGTTTGGGAAAGATACAAGGCGAGAGTACTTTCAATTAAGGCAAGAAATGACGCAAAGATGAAGCCTTATGAAGAAGCTACAGCTTATATCGAAAGAACAAAAACTTTTGTAGAAGGAATCAAAAATCCTTTCTTAAAAAAAAGAACGGTTAAGAAAAATAATTCAGTTAAAAAAATAAATAAAAAAAGAAGAGGGAGAAAATGAAATTTGGAAATTATACTTTAAAGCAATTAATTAGTGTTTTTGTTTCTGGGATTGTTGGTTTAGCTAGTTCAAAAGTTATTACAGATAAAACTGGAAATGTTATTAAGGACAATAAAATTAGAAAATTGCTTATTCCTGCTGGAATTGTAGCAATAGCAATTTATTTACTAAAAAATAAAAAATTTGTTCAGGAGTCAATTGGTCTTGCTACCGGTGCTGTTATTGTGCTCGCTGGTGCTGTCTTAGATTATGTAGATAAAGACAACGTTAAAACTCAATTTCTTGGATTGTCTGGAGATAATAATATTGATGAAATTGAAATTCCTTTAAATAACTTACAAGAAGTTCTTGATTTTGCTACTGCTAGTCAGCAATTACAGGGTGAGCTATTTGGAAATGGATATACTGAAATAAAGGATTCAATTCTCGAGGAGCCATTATTAATTACTGATAATTCAGTTATTGAGGATGGAATAGTTATTCCTGAGGATGATATTGATTCTTTGTATGGGGATTTATATAGCGAAGAAGACGATAGTATTTTTATAGAAGCGGTTTAAATTTTATTCAAAATAAATAATTAAGGAAAAGAAAATGGCAGAAGTTACACAAACAACACAAAGACAAACTAATCCAATGAGATTAAATAGGAAAACAGAATCGAGAGAACTAAATAAAACTGGTTCAGTTATTCAGCAGGTGCAAAAACAAGGCGGGATCGTAACAGAATTGACTTCTGTTTGGAAATTGGGAACGTCCGAAAAATCGTTTAACTATTTTTCGGGTGCAGAGGCGTCTAAGTCAGTTACCCATTTAGCTCATTATAATTTTAATGGAAAGACACCGATAAACGCAAGCAAGGGAAGTATTTTAGCTTTTGGGTTCCAGTTGTATGGTGCAGACTATGCTCAATTCGATTTTTCGGGTGGATCTACTGCTTACGGAAATTTAAACGAGGCTAGTAAATTTCTGAATCAATTAAGATACGAAATTAAGAAAAATAAAATCGTTCTCCGTGAAGGATTGGTATCCTCTTTACATGAGCCACTTCCTCAAATTTTAAAGCCGAAGATTGTTGGAACAGAGCCGTCTAATAGTAGTACTCCAGTAAATGCGATCAGGGTAGAGAGTAATAATTTAGAAAACAAAAATTCTAAACATTCTCTTTTTGTACCGATTACTATAAATGGATCAGGCGACACAATAGAATTTAATGTATTTTTACCTCCTGCTGGATATTCAATAAATTCAGATTTGAATGACTCTTTACTTGTGCTCAATGCGTTATGCGTTGAGTATCCCAATAGGTAGTTTAAAAATGTTTGATAATACCGGGAAAAGTTATGTTTTGTGCGGGGTATCTAAATCAATTGCGGCAAATTCTGGATCATTGACTAATTGTATAACACTCCCGAATAAAACGGGAAGTGATGTTGTAATTCGAGGATTTATTATTAAATACAAATCTGGTTTAGACGATTGCTTGATTGATTTTTCTACTCCGTCGAGCAAGAATGATCCATTATTTTTTGGTCAGATTGAACTTGGTGGAATTGGTGTCGTTCGTGGCACAGGCAATTTTGAATTTCTTTTTATACCGGGCACTACAAGCGAGATCAAGCGAGGTGAGAATTTAGATATATTAATTCAGACTTTTAATGAGCCAATTGCTCAAAGAGATATATCTATAATTTGTTTGGTGATAGAAAAAAAGGTGTAAAAATTTGAAAAATATTTCTCATCCATTTGTCTTTACTCAATCATATCGGCGGGTGGATGAGTTAGATTCTCCTAACGAATTTCCGATTTTTTCAGAAACTTTTTCTATTTCTAAAATCTATATCGAGTCAATCGAAGAAATTGTAATAAGAAATGTCCTTATTCAAGCGTATTTTTTCAGATCTAAACAAGCCCTTGAAAATCCGGTGAATCTTGCCATTTTGTGTGGTGATAATATAGAGGAAAAGCTTGTTACTCCGTTTAATAAAATTATAGATTTTGCAAAGGGGACATTTGAATTATTTCCTTCTGAATATGAAATTTATATACCGCCGCAGGACATGATCGGATCATTTCCGTATAGAGTTGGCTATCAAGCACAGTTGGAATTTGGAACTGATCCACAAGATTATTTAACTGTTACAGAAAGTAATTATTTTAATGCGTCGGCAAATGTATTGTTACGTGATGAAACAATTGCCCAATATTATTTAGTTCAGGGAGCTACATTTTCAGATAATAGAGAAATATTAATTAAGAATTCTAATCAATCTCAATTTTTATACATAATTCCTTTTGTTCCGAAGATTCAAAAAACGTTATTGGCATCATCAGGACGTATTAATTTTGAGGTAGATTTTTAAATGCTTAGTTATACCGCCGGAGATCGTCCAAATATAGAATTTCCTGATAGTGAATCGTATATTAATGTGATCATACATGACAACGATATTGATATTGATAATCGAATTGTGTGTGAGTCAGATTTATACGAATACATGAACGAAGAGCAAATTATCAGGCAGAATAGAGATTTAGAATTACTTGAAATTACTAACAATTTGTCGCAGAGAATTAGCAATTTAATATCGGGTGGCGATATCCCTGTAGATAATGATGAGAATGGTTGGCAGGTATATTTACAGGATTTTTATGAAATGCTCTGTTCGGATCAGATAGACGGATTAGACCAACGACTAAATTTTATGATAGGAATTTTGTCCGAGAAAATTAATACTGTTATAGCAGGGGTCGGAACAGGAATTACAATTGATACGTCAAATCCACAAATTCCGGTAATATCACAAAATAGACCGCATTGGAATAATATACAAGGAATTCCGAATGAAATAATAGACATAGAATTAGCGATAGCTAACAAAGTTGATATAACTGATTCTCGGTTGACTGATTCAAGAAATCCATTACCACATAATCATAATGATAGTTATTATACTAAAACTGAAATTAATACTTCTCTTGCAAGTAAAGTTGATTTTTTTGATTCAAGACTGACTGATTCAAGAAATCCGTTGCCGCATAATCATGATTCACAGTATTATACTAAAACGGAAATAGGCTTTTATTCTGATTTTATAACTGAATTCGAGAACGGTTTATTGTGAATATTCTAGAATTAATTGCTTCTCGATTAAAAACTGAATTTAATAGAATTCAAAACCAAATTAATTCGATTAATGTAAGTGCTTCTTTTCCTTCAGGAATTATATTTTCTTACGGCGGAACTACTCCACCGATAGGGTTTTTATTTTGTGACGGTTCAGAGGTTGGTCGTGATTCTTATTCTAATTTGTTTTCTGTAATTGGAACTACTTTCGGGGTGGGGAATGCCTCTACAACGTTCAATTTACCTGATTTACGAGGTAGATTTATTAGGTATAGAGATGATGGAACAGGAAGAGATATTGATGTTCTATTACGAGTAGGGACAAACGGCGGTAATATTGGTGATAATGTAGGTTCGTTACAGGATGATGAAAACAGGGTTCATTCTCACGAATTGAACGATCCGGGGCATAATCATATTTATGCTGATAATTGTGTTTATTCGTTTGCTCCAAACGGATATTTGAATGTTTATCCGAATTGTGGCTCTATTGATGTTTCTCGTTCAACTAATATGGCAACTACAAATATTTCAATTCTGGAATCAGGCTCAGAATCACGTCCTAAAAATATTTATTTGAATGGAATAATTTCAATATGAATATTAAAAAAACAAAACTTAGTTTTTCGGATAAAAATTTTCGTCTTCCGGGTATTTTTATTTAAGATTAAAAAATTCCAATTCAGATATTGAGATTTTTCAACAAAAATTTCCGGGATTTTTGTTTATATCTTTTTTGGGTCTGGTTATGTTTTGTGCTCCTTATTTGTTATTATTATATAATATTTATAAAGAGAAGAAAAATAGATGAAAACTTTATTTTTTTTAATTTTATTAAATTTTTTTTGTGCTTCTTCTATTGCAGAAATTTCAATTGATGAAGCTTTCCGAAGTTTAAAAAAAATTCCAGAATCTCCAGAAAAAAAAGTTATTGAAATTGCTTTAAAACAATCTCAAAAAAATTTTTCAGCCTATAATACTAAAATAAACCAAATAGAAAAAGAAAATACTGAATTAAAAAAAATACTTTGACTGCCGGAAAGTGGCTTGGGGTCAGAAATGTTATTTTTTCGATTATTTCAATTAGTGTAATTTATGTTATTATAAAAATTTTTTTAAAGAGGTTATGAAATGAAAGATAGATTTTTTATATATTATTCTGGAACAGATAAACTTATAAGTCCGAAAACTGTTAATAGTATTAATTATGACGGATATTTACACAATTCAGAAAAAAAGCGTTTATCATTTCTTTTTTCTAATGATGTTGAAAAAGGAAATTTTACTAGAGATTTTCAGTTAGGAAATAAAAATTTAAAAATTGTTAGGACAGAAATACAGAAAAATTCTACTAGTTCTAGTACTGTTACTCCTACAGTAGATCCACAACCTCAAACTAATTCGCTTATAACAATTAATACGACACCAAAAACGACGACAACACCGACACAAAAACAAGAAACTGGTTCAAATTCCATTTTTCTAATTGGTGGGCTTGCAGGTTTAGCCTTTTTATTTTTAAATAAAAAAGGAAAAAAAAGAAGAAGATAAAATGCTCCAAGATCGATTTTTTATTTACTATACTATTGGATCTGGAGAGAGTCTGGGTTATCCTAATTTTCCGGGTATTGTAGTTAATGAAAACGAAAGAAATATTTCTATTCCAGTTAAAGCGAATTTTACGATTGAAAGTCTCGTTGATAATAATTGGAAAACTTCTGATCCACAAGTTGGGTTATTAATTCGTGAAATTCAGTTAATGAATAGTAAAAAAAAAGATTTTAAAATCTGGAAAACCGAAGTAAAAACAAATGTAAATTTTGATGAAACTACTGAATTTATTAAAGAAAAAACAAATCAATTTATAAATTATTCTATAATAGCAATTTCAATTTTACTTTTTTTAAAATTTTTTACTGGTAGAAAACGTAAAAAATGATTCCAGAAATTAAAATTGACCATATAGAAAAAAATCCTTTTTCTCGTCCAGGGGAAAAACTCGTAAAAGTAAAAGCTATTATTTGGCATTATACAGCTTGTCCGAAAGCGAGTGCAAAAAACATTCGAGACTATTTCAATAATTTGAGAAAACAAATTGACAAGGAATCACGTTCAGCGTCCGCACACTATGCGATTGACGAAAAAGAAATTATCGAGATCATACCAACGGACGAGGTCGCTTACCATGTAGGAGCTACGAAAAATAAATATACTGAAATTGCAAAATCATTCGGAAACATTAGCCCGAATTATTACACAATCGGAATTGAGCTTTGTCACGATAGAGATGACGGATATATTAACAACGCAACACTTGTAAATGCTGTTTTATTGACTCAAGAACTTTTAAGCAAATTCAATTTAACGACTGAAAATCTTTTTCGACATTATGATATTACAGGTAAAAATTGCCCTAAATATTTTGTAGAGAATATTATTGAGTGGAAGAACATTAAAGAGGTTATCAGTGGAAATAGGTAGTTTTATATCAATAATCTCTATTATTATCGGAGCGGTAACAATTTTTTTTGCGTTAAAAGCACAGGTAGATAAATTATCTATTCTTGTAGAAAATACAACAGAAGAATTAAGAAATTTCAGAAAAACAATCGAATCAGTATCAAAGAATTTAGACTCTGAAATCATAATAATTAAAACAAGATTTGAAGATTTTTCCAGAAAAATAAAATCCTTAAATGATAGAATTCACGAAATAGAAGAAAAAGGATGTAAGATAAAAAATGCGACACAGAAAGCTAAATGATTTTATTCGTGAAAGTCCTTTTCAGGTTTTTACTGGAAGAGTAAAACGAAAAGATGGAAAACGTGGCGGTAAATTCTTATATTATAAAGACACAGTGAAAGAGTGGGCGGACAGTGTAAAGACTGAATGCAAAAAAGAACCTGACAAAGAAAAATGCGAACGTGATTTACTTATAGAAGATTTGCCGGAATATTGTATATTCGGAAAAACATGCGTTAGGCGTGGAACACAAAAAGAAGTTGAGTCAAGAAAAAAAGAAATCATTGTGGATGAAATTCCAGATGATTCTTATTATATAACTACATTACAAGAAATTACAGAAGAAGAGCTTGAATATATTTTTTAGGAGAAACCAATGACTGAAACACAAATTAAATCTTTAAAGAAAAAATTTCCAGAACTTTGTGAAAAATGCAAAGTCATTTCTGAAAACGGAAAAAAAATTTTACGTTCTTGCCAAAACCGAAAACATGATCCACAAAATCGACAAGGCTTCCAGTTTCGTCAAGTTTGCGAAGGGCTTAAAAAACCCTTGACAAAAAGAAATAAAGGGAGTAGGTTTACAGAATGCCAAAATTGCAGAATATAGAGGTTTTCAGTTTTTTATTTTTCGTCCGATCTTAACGAAAGAATACATGTTCATGTTTTAAAATCGCAGGAATATGGGAGAGTTGGAAAGTTTTGGATAGAACCGAAATCGAACTTTTGAGACAGGAAATCTTACAAAAAGATATAGCATTATTGCAAAAATACTGAAAAGAATCTTGAAAAAGTTAAGACACAAAATAAATACTTTCGCAGAACTGGAAAAGTAAAGATGATTACATTGAGGTAATATTATGCCGGATATAACGAAAATTCAAATACTTAAAAGAAATAAGGATATTCTTTCCATTGAATTATCTGATGGAAGAACAGTGCTGTATCCTTTAAAAAATTATCCGATGATTAAAAGACTATCTCCAGCAGAACGAAAAAAGGTTACTATTACGGGAGACAAAAATTTTAATTGGTTCACTTGGAAAAAATGCAATGAAATGTTTATTTTAAATCCTGATTTGACAATTAAAGTAGATTAACCAAGCCACACTAAACACCCATTCCCTGAATTTTTTTCCCAGCCCATAAAAAAAGAATTGTACTTTTTAAATTATCTGTATATATCAGAAAGCATGGAACAATTTTTTGATAGTGTCAATTTTGGGGCTTTGATGATTTTTCTTTTTGCGTTTGCAAATTTTTATTTTATAGGTTCTCTTTGGGATTAGCTTTTTTCCCACTGTAAACGCCAATTCCAAAACCAGCGAGACCGCCAGCGAAAAGAGAGCCAATCAATTTAACAATTTCCATACTTTCAGGAATTTGACTCTTGAAAACGAGAATAATTGCAAAGCTAAATAGTCCTGTAAAAATAAAACTTGTGAGAATCAGAATACTTTTATTGAATTTTCCAGTTGATTCAATTCTCATTTTTTCCATTTCTTTTTCATGTTCGTATCGTAATTTTTCGGATTCAAAGTTTTCATGTCCAAAAGTTTTAAACAATTCGGAAGCGGCTTGAATTAGTGAAAATAGTTGCTGATCTTGGTCTTTTTTAGGCGTTAGTTGATTTTCCATATTTCAAAAATATTGTAAAAATTTAAGATTGTTAATAAATTTTTGCCAGTTTTTTATAAAAAAAGTGAAAGTCAGACTTTTCCGCTTGACAGAAATTTTCTGTATGGTCATAATGTGGGTATGTCTCGGATTGGAACGCTAAGCGGTTGACGATAGAACTACCCGAAATCTCTCTCAAGGAGGTTTCGGAAATATGGCGACAATCGTAAATAAGATTTCCATGAAAATTGATGATGATTTGCAAAGACAATTTGCAACTTATTTTGCAGATGTATGATTCTGATAAGTCAAAGTGCTTAGAACTGCGCCAGGAATATCTGGATAAAAGAATGTCGCCGATGAATGTCAAAAAGGCATAGTTAAAACGACATAATCGGCGGGTTTATTGCCGAATAACGTGGGATATTTGTATAGTCTATCCAGTCCGCGTTATTCGGGGTAAAATTCTTCTTCTGCAAATTCTGTCCGACTTCTTGATACGCTTTCTTTACTCTATCCATTTTCTCAAAAGTTCCCCAAAGAATCACATTTCTGTATCTGTTCAACAATGCGTGTAAATATTTCCTCCTTGAAAAACCTGTCGTTCTTCTATTGAACTCGTCCATATATTTTGCTGGAACAAGCAAGCTCGATTGTGTTTCTACATATTTTTCTGGGTTCATAGTATTCTCCTAATATAAAAATCTTCATTCCTCTATCCCTGATCCCCACCTACTATCCCTGCCCCTTGATATAAGGTAAAATAATATCGTGATAGAAATAAAATTTTTACAATTTTAGAAAAATTTTTTTAGTTTTTACAGAAAAAGTTCTGAACCCGTACTAAATGTGAAATTCCTCGAAAAAGATGGAGTTCCCACATTTTTGCGTGAAAGGTGAACAATTGGTATAAAACATGCACTTTACAGAAAAGAGTGGAGATCCCACATTTTAGCACGAAAAGTGCAAAATCTGTACTAAAAGCAAAATTTCAAAAACTCTACTAAAGCTCAAAACCTCATCCTAAAAGATAAACCTAATTGCAAAGATTCTACCTCCACAATTTCCGACCTCAGACCTCCGTCATCAGTCCTCTGAATTGGAGATCCCACATTTTCACACGAAAAGTGCAAAAACTGCACTAAAAGCGAAATTTTAAAAACTCTACTAAAGTTCAAAACCTCATCCTAAAAAAAGGAAAACAAATAGTCAAAAAAATTCTATTGATACTCAATGCCCAAGATAGTGAGGTCGTCTTGCTTAGGTTTATCTTTTAAAAACCCGTCTAAGTTCTTTAATAATTCTTGGATGGACTTCTCAATACTCAAATTTCTATTTTTTGTAAAAATGGAATACACTCTCTCTTCACCGAACTCGTTATTTTGACTGTCGAATTCTTCAAAAATCCCATCGGTAAATAAATACAATCTATCCTCTTTCCAAAAATCATACTCAACACACTCATAGATATTATTTTTTCCAAGTCCAATCATACTTCCCGTGCGAGACAAAAAATGAATTTTTGAATTTTTAAATAAAATACAATTAGGGTGTCCGGCAGACGCAAATTTTAAAATTCTTTTCTTAGTGTCAATATCAACAATTATAGCAGTAGCGTAGCTATTCAAAGAATTGTATCGTTCAACGTATTCTCGATTAAATATTTCTAAAATCACATTTGGTTCTAAGTCAAATTGCTTTAACGAATCGTATATTCCTTTAATCGCCATTGTGATGAGAGCGGCTTGAACTCCATGACCAGTTGCATCTGCAAGAAAAATTCTATATAGGTGGTTACTAACTTTATGTATTCCATAAAAATCACCTCCTACTTCTGACATAGGAATATACTCCGGAATAATTTTTAATTTATCTAAAACTGAATCATGAATAATGAGCATGTTTTGCTGGATTTTTTTTGCGACAGACAGATCATGCTGAATCAGCTTTAGAGAGCTGTTTAATTTTTTTGTTTTCTCATTGATTATTCCAAACAAAATCGAACTATAAATAATCCCCGAAAGCTGTTCACCAAGAATTGTCAATTTTGTAATATCGATATCTGTCATTTCCATTCTACCTACATTGTACAAATCGAGAAATCCAATCGGCTCATTTTCTAAGATCAAAGGTATAGTGAGAATAGAGTCAAATTTTGCTTTCTTCTTATAGGTGTTTTCTTCCGGGGTAAATGCCGATTCTATAATCCTGTTTACAAAAAAAGGCTTCTTCGTCTTAAATGAATATGCATGAAAACCAAAGACCATTTCTTGAATGTTCGTAGAGAAAGTTTGAATGTATTCTCTGTCTTCATGACTTAAAGACTCTGGTGGAAAAGCCTCTAAGGTTTGAAGTCTTTCTTTATATTTATCTACTACCGCAAGCCCGTAGTATTGTATATTATAATTTGTTTTTATATATTCATGGATCTTTGCCATAATTCGTTTAATATCTAAATTTTCATTCAGGTTCTTAATCAATTTGCTTAAAGACTCTGTTTCATCTCTCTCTTTTGAAATCTGAATATTGGACTTTTCTAATTCGATAGTTCTTTCATTTACCTTTTTTTCTAAGCCTATAGAGAGTTCTTCAGACTGAATCAGTGCCCAAGTAAATCTTCGCGAAAGAAAAATTGTTTGAGAAAAAATAAATACTACCATTCCTATCGGAAGATAATAGCCCGTATAGATGATTTGATGATAGTGACAAATATCATTAATACAAATTCCTGTAATAATGATCAAACTAAAAAGATATGCGACTGCTCCATCTTGCTTTAAATAAAATGCTCTACTCAACACATAAATACAATAGACGTATGCAAACAACATAATTGGTTCCATTACCGGGAATGTGTAAGTAAAAATTTTTGCGGGAGAAAGCAACACAAATAGTGCAAGTAAATAAGAAGTTCCTTTGATAAACCCAGGAAATAATCTTTGTTTGGATACAGGGTATAACTTTTCTATGAACAGTACCAAAGTCGGTATAGACATGAACTGAGTGATATATTCAACCTTTCTGCCAATCTCATAAGACAGATTAGGAAAAATATGGTGAAAATAGTATTCTCCACTTAACAATGTATTCAAGGACATAAAAACAGAATACAAACCAAACCATAAAGCCGAGCTATCCCTTCTTCTATAAAAATATAAACCGAAATGGTAGAATCCGATAATTAAAAATGCTCCAGCAGGAAATCCGTAAAGAAATAAATTCCTTTCCCTTTTTTCGTGAATGTCTTTATCCAATCCAAGCAAAATAGGATTTCTAAAACCTCCCTTGCGATGATGAAAATTAGAAATATGTAAAACTAAATCTACCTCTGTGGAAATATTTGCAGGGAGCCTCACTACTTGTGTAAAAAATCTTGGAATGGACTCTTTAGAATTTTTTCCTGGGACACCGGACTCTGCGATTAACTTCCCGTTTGCATAAAGCCGATACGCTGATACAATAATCGGCATTTTCATGGAGAGCTCTCTGGGCTTATTTAAAAGAATTTTCAAATGATAGGTTGCATACCCGTCTCCTGAAACTGGTTTCCCACGAAGTCCATTTTGAATTGGCTCGTATCCATTCCAAGCACTAGGCACTTTAAAAAAATCTACAGGAATATTTTTAGAACTTGCAGTGCCCACTGGACTTGTAAATTTTATCGGGTTTATAAATTCATTCCAATAAAATTCCCACTCTCCCATAAGACTTAAATTTCCGTCTCTTTCAAATTCCCAACTTTTTTTTTCAGAATGCAGGTCTTGAGAAATTATTGTACGAAGGTCTAAGACTCCTTTAACAGCAACAGGGGTAGAACTAAAAGAATTTTTGCACCGAATATTCACAAACACGATACAAACAAATATTATAGTTATTTTATTCATCCAGCAAAAGGCTTTCATTCAAAATAGCTTCTTTCTCAAAAAAAATTCACCTATTCCATTATATTTTAATATTGGTTTATGAAAACGAGAAAAAAAGTAATTTTTGTTCTTGTATTAAATATTGAATCTATTTATTCGTATTAACCAAAGATGAAGCCCTATTTTCTAAAAAGATTTTTACTGATTTTTCCTACTCTTTTTGGAATTACGTTTGTAGTGTTCTTGATTGCTCACTTGGCTCCGGGTGGACCCTTAGAGACTGAGCTTGCAAAGTTGAAAGGAATCGCAAATGAGAAAGGTGCTTTAGCAAAAGAAATCACCCGCGAAGAAGTAGAAAACTTAAAGAAAAGACTCCACTTAGACAAACCAACCCCTATTGCCTATCTCTATTGGTTAAAAGAAATTTTGAAATTGAATCTTGGTGAGTCAAGACTTCACTCCAAAAATGTAAGTGACTTGATTTTTGAAAAATTTCCAGTCTCCCTTACATTTGGGCTTTCAGGGTTCTTTCTGGCGTATTTAATTTGCATCCCACTCGGAATCTACAAGGCGATGAAGCACTCCGAAAAATTTGATATCACCACAAGTGGAATTATTTTCTTTACATATTCAATTCCTGTTTTTGCGCTTGCCATGTTACTTCTTTATATATTTGCATCAGGAGAAGTATTTTCTATTTTTCCCTTGGCTCACGAAGTATCAGACAACTACGAAGAACTTTCAACTTTAGGGAAGTTAGGCGACAGGCTCACCCACATGTTTCTACCTGTAACATGTTATATTTCAGGTTCATTCGCTGTTCTCACACTTTTAATGAAAAACTCACTATTGGAGCAAATCTCTAAAGACTACCTTAGAACTGCAGTATCGAAAGGACTCTCCTTTCCCCAAGCAGTCAAGTCTCACGCTGTAAGAAATTCCCTTATTCCCATTGCAACAGGTTTTGGAAATAATTTGAGCCTGATTTTTGCAGGCTCACTAATCATAGAGCTTGTATTCAATATAGATGGGATGGGACTTTTGAGTTTTCAAGCAGTCACAGAAAGAGACACTGATTTAATGATGGGATTACTTTTAGTGCAAAGTTTTATTTCTCTTATAGGAAATATTCTCTCTGATTTCTGTTATACAATGATCGACCCAAGGATAAAGTTTGACTAATCATGTTTTCACCTGATACACAAAAAAGACTAAAAAAGTTCAAAGAAAATAAAAGGGCGTATTACTCATTTCTTATTATTTTTTCTACTTATATACTTTCTTTGTTTGCACCTATTTTAGTAAATAACAAGCCACTACTCGTTTTTTACAAAGGCTCACTATATTTCCCTCAACTAAAATTCTATTCCGAAAAAACTTTTGGAGGAAGTGAGGCGACATCTCCATCTTACAAAAAACTAAGCAAAAGAGAAGATTTCATAAACGGGAAAAATTTTATTCTTTTCCCTCCCATACCTTACGGGTACAACGAAGATAACCTAGAGAGTTTAGAAGAGGGAAGTAGTCCACCTTCCAAACCTAATTTGAAACACTGGCTTGGGACTGATGACAGAGGTAGAGATGTATTCACCAGAATATTTTACGGTTATAGAATTTCTATGACATTCAGCCTAATCTTAGTGCTTATTGAAATGATCGCAGGAACAGTCATAGGAGGAATTCAAGGATATTTTTCAGGAATTCTCGATATTTCCGTACAAAGAATCATCGAAATACTTTCTTCTATTCCATTTTTATATTTAATCTTAATTATGGGGTCATTTTTTGGAAGGAGCTTTACGGTTCTACTTGTAACTTACGGATCACTCAGTTGGATAGGCATAAGCTATTACATGAGGGGAGAATTTTACAGGTTGAAAAATTTTCAGTTCGTGGACGCAGCAAGAGCGTTTGGAATTTCTGATTTCAAAATTATTTTCCGTCACATATTGCCTAACGCACTAACACCCATTGTAACTTTTCTCCCATTCACTCTCATCGGCTCAATCTCCGTTCTTTCAGCTTTAGACTTCTTAGGTTACGGAATTCCGGCTCCAAATCCTTCTTGGGGAGAGCTGATTGGTCAAGGAAGAGAAAGGCTCAGTGCGTGGTGGCTTATTGCATTTCCTTCCTTCGCTTTGTTTTTTACGATTCTACTTTCTTCTTTTATAGGCGAAGGGCTACGAGATGCTTACGACTCTTACGAAAAAATCACTTTAGAATGAACATGCCAAATAATGAAGAATTGCTAAAAGTAGAAAATTTATCTATCGACATATACTCTGAAAAATTACGATTTTCAGTCATAGATAACGTTTCTTTTGAAGTACAAAAAAAGGAAGTACACGCAGTGGTCGGTGAGTCTGGTTGTGGTAAAACGATAACTTCACTTGCAATTACAAAACTATTACCGAAAGAAGTTTTTTTTTATAACTCAGGAAAAATTTTATTCAAAAACCAAGACGTTTTGCAATTCACACCTTCTAAATTAAAAGATGTTAGAGGAAAAGAAATCTCCTATATATTTCAAGACCCTTTTACTTCATTAAACCCTTTAAAAAAAATCAAAGATCAAATTATAGAAGGCTACCTGCTCCACGTTTCAAAAAACCAAAAAGAAGCCATCGATAAAGCAAAGTTCTTACTTACGAAAGTGGGACTAACTGACTTAGATTCAAGATTAAACTCTTATCCAAATCAGATGAGTGGAGGAATGCTCCAGAGGATTTCTATAGCTATGTCTTTAATGTGTGACCCTGCACTTTTAATTGCTGATGAGCCTACAAGCGCAATTGATGTTACAATACAAGCACAATTGATTGAATTATTGCAAAACCTAAAAGTTGAAATGGGTATGAGTATTTTATTTATATCTCACGATATAGGACTTGTCGCCTCCATAGCAGATAAAATTTCTATAATGTATGCAGGGAAGTTAGTTGAAACAGGGAAAACAGATGAGGTGATAGTCAACCCTTCCCATCCATACACAGAAGCGTTGATTCAGTCTGTACCTTCTATGAGACATGAGTTGAAAAGATTAAAAACTATCGAAGGGATTGTTCCCTCTCCTTTAAATTACCCCAAAGGATGTAGATTCTCTACCAGATGTGAAAAGAAAATACCTATCTGTTTGGAAAAAGTTCCCGAAAAAATAAAAATATCTGATACCCATTTTGTAGAATGTTTTATGGCAGGAAAAAATGCTTGAAATAGAAAATCTAAACGTATCTTACTCGGTTAGAACAAATTCTTTTTTTGGAAAAGAAAAACTAAGAGCCGTAGAAGACGTTAGTTTCAAAGTGGGCTTGTCTGAAACCATAGGACTTGTAGGAGAATCCGGTTGCGGAAAGTCAACACTCGGCAGAGCCATCCTAAAACTCATTTCCGTCGAATCCGGCTCTGTAAAATTTTACGATACCGATTTGTTGAAATTAAATAGAAAAGAAATGCGACCTTTCAGAAAAAAAATCCAAGTAGTGTTTCAAGACCCCTACTCTTCCCTAAATCCAAGAATGACCATAGGAGAAATTGTCACGGAAGGATTGTTCTCCCACGAAAATATTTCAAGAAAAGAAGGATTAGAAAAAGCAGTAGCCATTCTAAAAAAAGTAAATCTCGACTCTACAATTTTAAAAAGATACCCACACGAGTTTTCGGGAGGGCAAAGACAAAGAATCGCAATCGCAAGAGCTTTAATAGTAAATCCAGAATTTATTATATGCGACGAGGCGGTTTCTGCATTGGATGTTTCCACACAAGCGCAGGTAATCAATCTACTGATCGACCTAAAAGAAGAGAGAAAATATTCCTATCTGTTTATTTCTCACGACTTAAATATCATCCGGCACATATCCGATAAAATCGCAGTGATGTATCTCGGAAAGATTGTAGAATTTGGAAGTAAAAAGCAAATTTCCGAAAGCCCAAAACACCCATACACAAAAGCTCTATTCTCGTCTGTGTTCGACATATTTGATAGAAAGAAAAAAAGAGAAATCCTAAAAGGTGAAATCCCAAGTATCTTGAATAAACCGACCGGATGCCACTTTCATACACGTTGCCCTATTGCAAAAGAAATTTGCAAGACCACCCCACCCGAGTGGAAAGTTTTTTCAAACGAGCATAAAACAACTTGTCATTTTGTCTGACCTATTTCAATCTCTACTCGACCGACAAATTGTATGATACCTTTCAAAAAAATAGGGAAAATCTCCACGTGGAAAAAATTGGTCGCCTTAGGGTTGATTGCAACCTTATCCGTTTTCACAATTCTTTATGTTTCGATTTTAATAGACAGAGAATTGTACAAAAATTTAATATTAGAAACAATTAAAAAATCAATAGACTATCAAATAAACGCAGAGCATTCTGCACTTGTTTTGTTTCCCAGACCAGAGTTAAGAATATCCGAAATCACAATCCATAAAAACAAAGATGAACAATTACCATTTGCAAGGATTGGAGAGATGCAAGTTGTATTTTCTTGGATGAGTTTAATTTTTCGGAAAATCCAAATTTCTGAAATTGAAATCAGAAATGGATCAATTCAGATTTTTCAAAATGAAAAAGTACAACCCAACAGTGCTCCAACACAAAATTCTCTACTAAGGAGTAATTCTTTTTTAAAATTAGTTTCCATAAAAAATCTTTCTATGGAGAATATCAATCTAGAATACAACACAGTAAATTCATCCGAAATAAAAAAACTGTACATTCACAAATCTCAGTTAAAAATTCTTGATTACTTCCAATCCTTTAAACTCGACTTTTTTGGAAAATTGGATAACAATAAATTGGAGATACATGGCAATTTTAGCTTCAAAAATAAAACGTGGGATTATGCTTCCTTAATGGGAAACATGCAAATTGATGCAGAAGATTTTGATCTTTCCTATTTTAATAAATACCTGAAAATTTTTTATAATGGAAATTTTACAAATTCTAAAATCAGCATCAATTCCTACTTAGAAAAATCAACCCCGGACACTCTTCATGTAAAAATTAAAAATGCCACACTTTCCGACTTTGGACTCGCAGGACAGAATTACCTTCCACAAATTCGAATCACTTCTGATTTTGACTACAACCATAAAACCTTGTCATTTGTATTTTATTCTATATTTGCAGACCAACCCGGTATTTTTAAAGGAAGAGGAAATGGTGTACTAAAGCTACACGCAGATGAAAATCTTTCTATCAATGCAACAAGCGATTTTTTAAATTTTGACGGACTAATGAAACTCATTAAACTTTTTAATTTTAATGCTTCAGGATTAAAAAAAAATCAAAACTTTATCGCAAACTACAAACTCTCACTTTCCAACTTAAAAATCTGGGGATTTTCTATTAATAAAGGAAAAATAGAACTTCGCTCAATTAATAAAATCTATTTTGTAAATAGATTGGAGGCAGAATTTTTCAATGGGGAGATTATCGGTCATGGTAAAATGAGTTTCGATCATATACCGGTTTATGATTTTGAAATTGCGTATTCATCCGTAGATACAGAAAAATTTCTTGCTCACTACACAAAAGACAAATACATCACCGGTCAGTTTGAAGGGATTGTAAAGGTTTCTTTAGTAGGCAAAACTACCCAAGAACTTTTTCGGACATTAAGAGCAAATGGAAGTTTTACGATTTACAAAGGAGAACTACTCGGATACGCCAATATTGTTAAGCCTATCGCATCCGTAGGAAAACTGATTAATATTCTCGGACCCAAAGGCAAGAGTACAGAGTTTCAATTTCTACAATCAGACTACTCTATTTCAGAAGAAGAAATTGATTTAAAAAAAATAAAAATGAAAGGAGTGGGGATTGATATTGACGGACAAGGCACAATCGGATTTAACAAAGAAATCAATATGAGATTTACTGCGGGGCTTAGCGGAATTGCAGGAAAGGCTATTAAAGTACCGGTTTTCTACAAAGGAGTCATGCCTAAAAACTGGGGCTACGTGGACCCAATCTGGCTTGCCACGGTGGCTGGTGGTGCGATCTTATCGGTTCCTGGAAGTATGTTTGGAGGTCCAATCGGAGGGGGGATTGCAGGATCAGCAGTCTATGAATATGTTAGGGGATTTTTAGATGGGGTCACCGGAATATTCACCAAAAAAAAAGAAGAAAAAAAGGAATAGATTTTCTACTACTATAATATTCAATACTCTTAACAAATGCCAAACGAAATTTTAATAGAATTAAAAAATGTTCATAAAGCCTTCGGGAAAAGACAAATCTTAAAAGGAATGAACATGGACGTTAAAAGAGGTGAAACTATGGTGATCCTCGGTCCCTCTGGCACGGGTAAGTCCGTTACACTAAAACACATCACCGGTCTATTAAACCCTGACGCGGGAGATTGCTTTATTTTCGGTGAGTCTATTTCCAAGTGCTCCGAAAAAATTCGTAGAAGCCTAAGAGCAAAAATGGGAGTACTTTTTCAATCGGGTGCTCTAATCAATTGGCTAAGCGTTTATGAAAATGTAGCCCTCCCTCTAAGAGAGCATAAAATTGCCAAAGGTGAAGAATTAGATAAAATTGTTACAGAAAAATTAAAATGGTTGGATCTTCTCCCAGCAAAAGACAACCTACCCTCTGACATTAGCGGTGGTATGAAAAAAAGAGTAGGGATCGCAAGGGCTTTGACTTCCAACCCGGAAATACTTTTGTACGACGAGCCAACCTCTGGTCTAGACCCGGTACTTTCTAATGTATTTAACGAATTAATTTTACGACTTCAAAAAGAGTTGAAAGTTACTTCCATCGTGGTTACACATGACATGGAGAGTGCTTTTAAGATTGCAAACAGAATCAGCTTTATTTATGAAGGGGTAGTTCTATTTTGTGGCTCACCTGAAGAAATTAAATCTACAAATAATGAAATTGTACAGCAATTTATAAACGGTAGAACAAAGGGCCCCATGATTTTAGATCATTCCGAAGAAGAATTAAAAAAGCAAAAGCACTAAAATGAATATTTTTTAGCCGATAATAATAGAAAGCATGAAACTCACGACAACATTACTTGTAGGCGTATTATTTTTTGGCTCAATCGGCGTGATTGCCTATTTCACGATCATCACAGAAGGTGGCCCGCTCAAAAAAGAAGGAAAGGGATTAAAGGTATATTTCCCAAATGCAGAAGGAATAAAAATCGGAAACAAGGTCACTGTCCAAGGTGTGCCTTATGGCTATGTATCCAAAGTAAGCCTAATCCAAATGGACGAAAAGGGAAATGTATTGGAAAAGGGCGAAGGTGTAATGACTAAGGTAGAAGTTTCCTTAATCTTGCAAGGCCCGGTAAAACTCTATGAAAATTATCAAATCACGATTAAAAATGAAAGCCTACTTTCCGGTAGAGTGATTGCAATAGACCCGGGTAGCGCATTCGAGGTTGACCTAAAATCAAAAGAAGTAAAACTCGGCTCAAGATCCATGCCCCCAATCGACCTAAATACTTCAGACCTAAAGCTAAAAGGAAAAACCAGCGAAGACCCATTAGTCAGTCTTTCTGAGTTGATTGCAGAAAATAGAAGCGATATTAGAAAAGCAATATCCAATGTAGCCGACATCACAGTAAAAATCAACGAAGGGAAGGGAACTCTCGGAAAACTAATCAATAACGACGAGATCCACGCAAATGTAAACACTACATTGACAGACGCTCAAATCGTACTTAGAGAGCTTAGAGAGGGCTTAGAAGATACAAGAGAACAAGCACCCGTTACGAGTTTTATAAGAGCAGCACTTAGTGCATTTTAATAAAATTCTTTCTAAGAATTGTGTTTTTCTACCCACTTTACAAAGGAGCCTAAAAATCCTTTCATAAATGTTTCTACGCTTTCATTCAACCTTGATTCTTGGTCGAGTGATGAGGCAATATTACTAACGTATGCTTCTGGTTGTTGCATCATCGGCACATCGAGAAATACCATGGATTGTCTTAAAATGTGGTTTGCACCAAAAGCGCCTAACGTCCCAGGCGTAACACTCATTACAGCACCCGGTTTACCTTGCCAGACATTTTTACCGTAAGGACGAGAGCCTACATCAATTGCATTTTTTAGCCCACCTGGAATTGACCGATTGTATTCTGGAGTAATAAATAAGACTCCATTGGAAGACAAAATTTTTTCTCGAAAGTTTTTCCATTCTACAGGTGGGGTCTCCTCATCTAAATCCTGATTGTACAATTGCAAATCTCTAATTTCTACAATCTCTAAATCCAATGTATCCGGTTTCAACCGAATCAATTCTTTGGCTAATTTTCTGCAAAAAGACTCCCTTCGTAAACTACCTACTAAAACTGAAATCTTGTATGGTTTCATTTTTTCTTCTCTCATATTTTTTCTAATCTACTAGAACTCCAAATACGGGAAAAAAACCGTATAGTCGCGTAGCTTTAGTAAAACTACACATTTATTAGACTGTTAAATTTAAATATCTAATGCAAGATTTGTGCTTTCTTAACCATTTATTCAAATGAGCTTTAAATTAATGCTTAAAGAATAACTTTTTTTGATATTTTTCTGGTTTCATTTGCTCAATCTATCTTGGCTCCATTCATCTGAATACGCACTGTGAAGAAGGTGTTACTACAGTTGGTTGAATATGATAAATCTCATCTTCCTGCCTGTAAATTTTAAAGATCATTTTTATGAAAATATAGAAGCAGAAGCGAAAAAAAATTATTTACAAATATTACTAATACTCTCTCATAAAAATTTGTAGTAAAGGTGGGATAAGGACATACTAAATGAATTTCAAAAAGAATAAATATTTTTCTAATGTTAAAATAATCCCAGCACTATAAAAAAATGTTTTATAAAATTCTACCAAATAAGCTAATCAGAATCATACTATTTATTCTATTGTTTGCGATTTCTTTATCTGCAGAAAGTTCGGTAAGGCAATTGAAAAACTGGGAATACAGATTGGAAAAACACGGGTGAAAAAATCCATTGAACTATGGAAAGTGGATGGGAGCCTTTTTCATTTTCTTTACAGCCGGATAAAGTGAAAGCTGGAGAGATTCTTTGGGAAAGAGCGACACTTCCCGTAAGCTCAAAAGAAGAGACGCTTCGTTTTCTTTCGGTCGATCAACTTTTTCAAGTATATCTTGATGATACTCTACTGTACCACATGGGAGATCCAGAACATTCGGATGAAATGACCACGGGAAATACTTTGCATTTAGTTCGCTTACCAGTCATTAAGAATCCATCCAAGTTGTGTTTCAGGCTATTTTCACGAACGTCAAACATAGGATTGAATGGAAAAGTTAGTATTGGTTTAGGACAAAATCACTTAGCGAATCTATTTAAAGAAGAAATCTTAAAACTAATTTTTTCTGCAATTTTTTTTAAGTTTTTATCTTTTGTATAAATTTTAGATTTGGAAATCAATGCACTCGATAAAAGATGAGCGTCAACCCATCCAATTCCTTTTCCTGATAAATTATATTTCTGAATTGTAAAAATAACTTCTTTTTGCGTTGCTACAATTGTCTTAGATAAATGAGACAACTCCAGCAGAAATTTTTCTTTATTCTTCATTGTCCCTAAAATCAATTCACCAATGATAAACGGATGAGTTACAATTTCAGAATTTCGAAGAAGTTCAACTAATAGGATATCTGTTTTATGGAGATGATCAATCCAAACAGAGGTATCTACCAGAACTTTCAATGTCTGCGTTTTCTTTTTACTGCTTTTGCTTTAGGATCACTTCCTCCCAGAAGTATCAACCTTTCCTTGGATTTCTCTCGGATCAGTGCCTTTAGACCTTCCTGAACTAACCGAGTTTTCTCTTCAATTCCAGAATAAAGTTTAGCCTCCTTTAATAGTTCATCAGAAATGTAAAGAGATGTTTTCATAAGACAAAGATGCCTTATATATAGGGTGTGTCAAGGAGTATTATGGGAAATAGTATTTTAGAACACAGGGAAAGGTTTTTATACGACCAGCCAGCAAAAAAGCCGGCAAAAAAATATTTGGAGGAAAAATTTGTTAAAAGCCAGCAGATAATATACTAAATTTGTTAATTTCCAAAAAAAAATTGCACTTTTGTTACTTAAGTAACAGGTTTTTTGCATTTTTTTTGCAATCTCATACCAAGGAAGGATGGACATTTCTTGTGTTTTATGGTTATGATTTCATTTTTTCAAATATACCTCTGGTTTTCTAATTCATTCTTATTACAGTTCAGGATTATTCTTCCATTAACCCCGACAACTTTAATGCCTATTTATACGAGGCTTGTATCAGAATTTGGGCTTACTCAAACTGAAGCAAAAATCTGCAACATGATCTATTTAGGTAAAACGAGTGAAGAAATTCGTGAAGAATTGGATATACAGTTATCAACGTTAAAAACCCACAGAAAAAGTATCTATCGAAAAACAATCGAACGCTACACAATAAAAGAAGAAGAAAAATCGACAGACAATAGCAAGCAACAAAAGCTAATTTTTTTTTGATGGACATGAAAAAAAATTCACCTCGCAAATAATAATATGAATTTTCTAGAATCGGACAATCTTAAAAAAACTATCCTTAAAAAACCTTGGCGCTAAGAATGCCCAGAAGAAGTGCCTGCATGATTCCAACTAGAGACAAAAAAATTCCAAAAGTCCATTGCATGAATGAGAAACGTTTATCCATCTGGTGGATCAAATCATCAAATCGCTTGTCAACCTGCTCAAAACGTTTATCAACTTGCTCAAAACGTTTATCCATCTGATGAATCAAATCGTCAAAACGCTTGTCCATCTGCTCAAAACGTTTATTCATTGTAGAAAATCCATTTCTCATCTCTTGAATCAAAAGTGCAATGTCGTGGTTTCTGGGAACATTAGATTCTAAACTCAGGTAGTCTTTTTGGATGGTTACAAGTACATCGGAAAGATTTTCTTCTGCCTCATCAAACGAGCCTTTCTGTAATTGTGAAACGATTACATGAACTTTTTTTCGAGTCTCTTCTATCGTTAATGAGGCCATAGTCTTTAAATAAAGAAGTTTTCCAATTTGTCAAGACAATTTATATACATTTGTTTAGAAAAAATATTACAATATTTTAATCTTAAAGTTGATAGCCGAAATCATGCAATCTCGTGGACAATAATTCATCGAAAACAGAAAAAACTAAATTTGAAAGAAATTTATATGAAATTTCCAAAAAAAAATTGCACTTTTGTTACTTAAGTAACAGGTTTTTCGCATTTTTTTTTCTCATCTCATACCAAGGGGGGATGGATATTTTTTGTACCCTATGGTAAAATTCGTAAAATTTAAAAAAGGAGAATCTATCCTTGTCGTCAACAGTGGGCTTTAGCCCACTGCCTAATAGGCATAGATTAAAAAACATGAACACAACTATACAAATGTCCCCGGTAAAAAAAAGTATTTCAGACAGAAAATTAAAAATTTATAATAGACAAGTCAAGACAAATTTCTTTGTATTTGCAATTTCACTGGGATTTGTTTTTAGCTTTATTCCAAACTGCATTCAAAATTTAACAAAGTGTCCTGCTGAAACTTTGACTCTGAAAACAGAGTGTCCAAAAGAAAATAATCTAGGAATTCTCGCATTGCTTGGTCTTGCAGGAACTGGAACAAGTACGGGTACATCGACTTCGACCGGTACAAGCACGGAAACCCCGACTGGTTCTAGTACAGGAATAGCTCCTTCAAATCTCATATATTCCGGTTCTCCGTTTGCATTTACGAATGGATTAGCAATTACGACCCAAACTCCTGCTGTAACGGGTACAGTCACAAGTTGCACGTCCAGCCCTGCTTTGCCAACGGGACTCAGTATAAATGCAACAACCTGCGCGATAAGCGGAACTCCAACGGTAAATCAAAGTGCTACAAGCTACACAATTACTGCGAGTAATGCTTATGGAAATACAACTGCAAGTATTAATATTTTAGTAAATATAGCCCCTCCTTCAAATCTCACTTATTCCGGTTCTCCGTTTGCATTTACGAATGGATTAGCAATTACGACCCAAACTCCTGCTGTAACGGGTACAGTCACAAGTTGCACGTCCAGCCCTGCTTTGCCAACGGGACTCAGTATAAATGCAACAACCTGTGCGATAAGCGGAACTCCAACGGTAAATCAAGGTGCTACAAGCTACACAATTACAGCAAGTAATGCGTATGGAAGCACAAATGCTGGTATTAATATTACTGTAAATCCCGGAACTCCAACTATTACAGTTATTTCTAGCATTAGTAAGGATGCAAGTGGCACGAGTAATGATCGATTTACGTCTTACGCATATTCGAATAATGGATACACTGTTACTAAAACACAATATACGGGAAGCACAACAAGTTCGGGATTAATATATGCTGTAATTATTGATACTTATGATATCGCGACATAATTATTATTGAGTCGAGCAACTGATGTTTCATCTGGTTCAGCCTCTGATTCGCTACTATCTTTTTCTTATTCGTCCGGGCGCATAACTCAAATGACAATAAGAATCGGTGGATACACTTTGGCGACCCGATTTTTCAATCACATACCTGGAATATGATGGTTCTGGAAATATCACTTGCGGGCGTAGTATTGATGGAACCGACGTAACATCAAGTGTCATAAAATATACTTATAATGCGTTTAATTTAAAAACGACGCAAACAATTGGTCTTGCCCCCTAAAACTGGAATACAAAAAAAGGGGATAAAGGAGACTTGATAATATGATAAGAAGAAATAACTATGGCAAAGAATTTAAGGAAAAAATAGTAATGGAAATTTTGTCGGGCAGAGTTCCGTTTCGCAAATAGCTCAAAGGAAAAGGTAAATCCTCAAACAATCCGAAATTGAGAAATGAGATAGATACAGGAAAGTTTGAACAAAATAATCAAACCGAATTTGCTTTAAGGAAACGAGTCGCAGAATTGGAAGGTGCACTTGCCAACCTTGCGTTAGATAATCACATTTTAAAAAGCCCAAAAAATATCTGCAAGACTGGAAGCAAAAAGAGAAATTATCAGGAAGTATCTCGCACCAGAATTTGAATTGTAAAAGCTGTAAAGCTTTGGAGATCAGTATCTCTTCCTTTATTACCAATCGGATGCAAAGATTAAAAAAGAAAACAGGAGGATAAGCAACTAATAGAAAAGATTGAAGCATATCTGGATTTAATGCCTCAATCAGGTTACAGGTCTGTCACTTATTTTCTGAGAAATGATATGAAAATCAATCATAAGCGAGTTTACAGGATCATGCATGAAAACCTTTAAAATGCAGTCCGAAGAGGGCTTATCATCATGCGACCACGGATTCAAAACATAACCTGAAAAATATCCAAATCTTCTTAAGGACAAGTCAATTAATCATGCACGAGTAATAGTTGGTGATGTTACTTTTTGATGTTCAGGGGAAAATCATTATCTGGCATCACTAATGGATATGGAAAACAGAGAGGTCATCGGACGAGCTGTTTCTGATAAACTTAATAGTGAACTTGTCAGGTCTGCATTTGAGTCGGCTCTCATGAACAGAGGAAGTCTCGAAGGTTACATTCATCATACTGATTCTGATAGAAGATATTGTTCGCATGAATATATAGAACTTCTGAACAATTCCAAAATACAAATTTCAATGTGTCTTGGTAATGCATATGAAAATGCACACGCAGAATCTTTTAATAAAACTATCAAGTATCAAGAGATAAATATCTCCTGTTATGCTGATAAAATTGAAGAAATTAAAAGTATTTTTCAATTTATTGATCGGTACAATTCAATCAGACCTCATTCAGCTTTAGGAGGACTATCTCCTCTGCAATTTAAAAATAAACAAAAAATATGATTTTTTTCTTTACAGTTTTAGGGGGGCACTTCAAATTTATCTTGCAGGAAACTGCTCTTCCCCAAGTTCATTTAGTAGCCTAACGAATTATTCTTATGATGGAAGTAATAATCTATCATGCGCATGGGGTAGCGGGCTCATTGAAAAATATCCGAGTTATGACAGTCACGGCTATCAACTATCATACAATATGTATTCGAGCGGTTCCTGTGCGAGTCCGACTTCCTTAATTGCCAGTACCTCTTATACATATTCATATTCTGGTAGCAATCAGGTATGCAACAGTGCAAATACCGGATCGTCGGTGAATGTGAATTCATATGGAATAAGCGGCTCTATCGCAAATTCGTATCTCCAATATAGTGCTGGTAATTGTTCAAGTCCGTCAGCGTTAGTTTCTACATCAAATTTATCTACTACAACGATAAATAGTAACAATAATTCAATAATTGCCAGTTTTAATTCAACGAAAAGCGCCTATTCGGATTTTGCGCCGTGAAAATTCATTTTGCTTATGGTCAATTGGGGCTTATGAGTATTGAAAAAATTATTTCCGCAGGCTTGAAAAAGGTCTGCGGTAAGCGTCAAATAATCCCATCTTCTATAAAAATAAATACTATGCTATTCTACAAGAATGAATAAAAAAGAAAATTGGAACGAGATCATCAAAAAGTGGAAAGAAAGCGGGAACAGTCAAGCTGGATTTTGCAGAGAGAAATCGATCAGCCTACCAGCTTTTGGATATCACTACAGAAAGGAAGCTGTATCGATATCTAAAAATGGATTCATTGAGATACCGATAAAAACAAAAGAAACAGGCAACTCATCTTTGAGTCTTGAAATTTCTCAAAATGGCGAAATAATAATCCAAATTAAGCAGGGGAATCAAAAAAACTGCATTATCCTATACAGTGGGTTTAAACCCACTGTCTAATCAGGATATGGTCGTTAGTTGCAGGAATTATTGTGTCTGTTTAAAAAAATAATCCTCTAAATTAATCTCTTGAAATTTTAGACGGAATTATTATCATTTATTGAGCTCAAAAAAAGATGACTCCTGATAAAAACAAAATTCTATTAACGATAAGAAAAAATATTATAGAATTATCCAAAAAATATTCCGTCACACGTATTGGTATTTTCGGATCGATTGCAAGAGATCAGGCAACCAGCAAATCTGATATTGATATCGTAGTGGAAATGGAACCTGATTTGTTCAAGCGTGCTTCTTTAAAGTATGAACTTGAAAATCTTTTAGGAACCAACGTCGATGTTATCCGTTATTCAAATAGAATGAATCCTCACTTAAAAAAAAGAATCGACCTGGAAGCTTTGTATGTATGATCAAGATCTTCTATCGCAATTGGTTGAGCAAGTCGAAGAATCCATAAGAAGAGTGGAAAGAAGATCAGCCAATATTCATGCTTCTGAAGACTTCATACAAAGCGATGAGGGTCTTGATCTGCTTGATTCAATTGCCATGATGCTGATTTCCATAGGCGAAAATATTAAGAATACCGATAAAATTACTGATGGAAAGATATTATCAAAATATCCAGAAATACACTGACCTGGAGTGAAAGGTGTCAGGGATATACTTGCACATGATTATTTCAATATTGACCCCGATGAGATCTTTGCAATATGTAAAAACGACCTCGACAAATTAAAAGAAACCATTGGGAAAATACGGGAAGAAAACCTTTAATCCATCTGCCCCAAAATCGGTAAAACTTTTATTGGTTTTAATTGGTTTAAAGTTCTATATCTTCTTTAGAGTTTCGGTAGAAGGTGTAATTAATTTTGTGTAAATATCTTTTACTCCGAAAATAAAAGAGGGTAAAGAATATGGCAAAAACAAAATCCAGAAAAGACGAGCTCCTTGAAGAGTTGATCAAGGAATACAAAAATCCTGAAGAATTGATCGGTGAAAATGGTCTTCTGAAAGAATTAACCAAAGCTATAGTCGAGAAGGCTATGCGGCAGGAACTGACCCATGAATTGGTTATGAAAACATTCTCGGCAAAATGGTGCCGGCAATTCCCGCAATGGTTTTCGAAAAAGACTATCAAGGGCGATTTTGGAAACCTGAAATCGACGTTCCAGAGACCGGAATTCCGAATTTGAACCGAAGATAATCAAGAAAACCAGACCCATTGGAATGGATTTGATGATAAAATAATTTCTATGTATGCGCGAGGAATGACGACACGCGACATCCAGGCTCATCTTCAGGAAATCTATCAGGTTGAAGTTTCTCCTGATCTGATCTCCACAGTAACAGATGGTGTAATCGAAGAAGTAGTAAAATGGCAGACCAGACCTATTGATTCAATCTATCCGATTATTTATCTTGATGCATTGAGGGTCAAAATTAGAGACGATGGTCAGGTCAAAAACAAGGCTGTTCATATGGCTATCGGCGTCAATATGAACGGTTTAAAAGAGGTTTTGGGCTTTGGATTGAAGAAAATGAAGGATCCAAGTTCTGGCTCCAAATCCTGACTGAACTAAAAACCGTGGGTTGCAGGATATATTGATTGCCTGTGTTGATGGACTTACCGGGTTTCCGGAAGCGATTAAAACTATTTATCCAAATGCCGAAGTTCAGCTTTGTATCGTTCATATGGTCAGAAATTCTCTGAAGTATGTTTCCTTTAAAATCGAAAAGAGCTTTCATCTGACTTGAAAAAATCTATCGTGCAGTGAACGTTGAGGAAGCAAAATTAAAACTTCAGGAATTTTCTAAAAATGGATTCAAAATATCCGATGATTTCAAAATCCTGGGAAAACAGATGGAATGAGATAATTCCTTTCTTGCCTATCCGGCAGAAATCAGAAAAGTAATTTACACAACCAATGCAATCGAGTCTTTGAATATGACGCTCTGAAAAGTGATCAAAAACCGGGCTTCATTTCCCAATGATGATGCGGCAAAAAAACTGTTGTATCTGGCTCTGCAGAATGCATCAAAAAAATGGACCATGCCTATCCGGGATTGGGGTGCTGCGATTAATCAGTTTGCAATAAATTTTGAAGGGAGAATGGAAATTTAAACGGAAAAGGATTTTACACAAAATTTCCTACACCCTCTTTCGGAGACTTAGGCAGGAATTGTGTTAGTTGCAATTGAAGTGCCCCCCTAAAACTGTAAAGAAAAAATCATATTTTTTGTTTATTTTTAAATTGCAGAGGAGATAGTCCTCCTAAAGCTGAATGAGGTCTGATTGAATTGTACCGATCAATAAATTGAAAAATACTTTTGGCTGCTTCAATTTTATCAGCATAACAGGAGATATTTATCTCTTGATACTTGATAGTTTTATTAAAAGATTCTGCGTGTGCATTTTCATATGCATTACCAAGACACATTGAAATTTGTATTTTGAATTGTTCAGAAGTTCTATATATTCATGCGAACAATATCTTCTATCAGAATCAGTATGATGAATGTAACCTTCGAGACTTCCTCTGTTCATGAGAGCCGACTCAAATGCAGACCTGACAAGTTCACTATTAAGTTTATCAGAAACAGCTCGTCCGATGACCTCTCTGTTTTCCATATCCATTAGTGATGCCAGATAATGATTTTTCCCTGAACATCAAAAAAAGTAACATCACCAACTATTACTTCGTGCATGATTAATTGACTTGTCCTTAAGAAGATTTGGATATTTTTTCAGGTTATGTTTTGAATCCGTGGTCGGCATGATGATAAGCCCTCTTCGGACTGCATTTAAAAGGTTTTCATGCATGATCCTGTAAACTCGCTTATGATTGATTTTCATATCATTTCTCAGAAAATAAGTGACAGACCTGTAACCTGATTGAGGCATTAAATCCAGATATGCTTCAATCTTTTCTATTAGTTGCTTATCCTCCTGTTTCCTTTTAATCTTTGTATCCGATTGGTAATAGAAGGAAGAGATACTGATCTCCAAAGCTTTATAGCTTTTTACAATTCCAAATTCTGGTGCGAGATGCTTCCTGATAATCTCTTTTGCTTCCAGTCTTGCAGATATTTTGGCTTTTTTTAAAATGTGATTATCTAACGCAAGGTTGGTAAGTGCACCTTCCAATTCTGCGACTCGTTGTTTCCTTAAAGCAAATTCGGTTTGATTATTTTGTTCAAACTTTCCTACTCTATCTCATTTCTCCAATTTCGGATTGTTTGAGGATTTACCTTTTCCTTTGAGCTATTTGCGAAACGGAACTCTGCCCGGACAAAATTTCCATTACTATTTTTTCCTTAAATTTTTGCCATAGTTATTTCTTCTTATCATATTATCAAGTCTCCTTTATCCCCTTTTTGTATTCCAGTTTTAGGGGGCAAGACCAAATTCATTTTCAAAAATGTAAAGCGTATCCTCAAAAGATTTTTCTTTTTTCGTAAGATAGTCCCCATCTTTAGGGTTGGTATAAATTTCTATCAATTTCACATCAGGACGGATAATCCAATACTCCGGAACCTTTGCTTCCGCATACACCATTGCTTTGGCTCGGTCAATCTCCAAGGTCGTAATCGATATTTCGATTATATGAAAAGCAAATGTCGGGTGATCTGAAAAATATTTTTCAAAAGGCCCTTCTACAATTGAAATATCGGGTTCTAGTTCAGAATCGATCGTTGAAATCGGAGCTTCTTGTCTTACGATAAAATTTTTTGGTACAATTTTTCTAAGATAGGCTGAAAGTACTTCAATGAAAAAAGTATGTATCGGGGATTTGGGCATTTTTTTGATTACCTGGCCTTTGATGAGCTCGGTTGATTCTGTAGAAAGAAGATTGTGGTATTGGGAGACAGAAAAAGAAAATACATTTTTTCGGATTGCAGGGTCGTCAAGAATTGTAGTGGACATATTAAAAATTTTTGGTATTTTAGTTATTCTGTCAAGACAATTTATATACATTTGTTTAGAAAAAATTCTATCGGAAATATGGAATACGGAAAAATTTCCATTGTAGAAATTTTTTATGAAAACTTTACAATAGTCGATCCACAATCTTTTCTGACTACTGTCCATAAGAAAATTCACTCGTTTTTTAAATCTATATTAATATTGTTGATTTTGGAGAACTTGATTTGATTAAAGAAATTGCAGATTTGTTGAAATATACAAAAAAGCTGAAAGACAAAGCTCGCAAGTGAAATCGGAGTAAAAAATTCCAAGCCAAATTTTTTGTTACAACAAAGCTCTAAATAAATCCGATTCAATACACCACACCTAAAATTTGTATTTGATATAAAAATGAGTGTAGAAATTCTTTCCTCATGAGTACAATAAAAAACAAAACTTTTAATTTTAATGCAGGGCCTGCCATGCTTCCGATTGAAGTAATGGAAAAAGCAAAAGAGGAATTTCTGGATTACCAAGGTACTGGTATGTCTGTTATGGAGATGAGCCACAGAGGTACGCATTTCCATGAAATTATTGAAAGCGCTGAATCAAATCTTAGAAGATTACTGAATATCTCCGAAAACTATTCTGTTATTTTTTATCCCGGTGGTGCAACCTTACAATTTTCTGCAGTTCCGTTAAATCTGTTGAATGAAAATGAATCAGGGGACTATGCGATAACCGGTGTTTGGACTAAAAAAGCATTTCAAGAAGCCAAAAAATTTTTTCCTGTAAAGTCTATTTATGATGGCGAAATCGACAAATACAGTTCTACCCCAATTCTTCACGAGAGTCAAATTTCCAAACAGGCAAAATATGTCTTCATAACATCCAACAACACTATTTACGGGACAAGATACAAAAGTCTTCCTGTTTTTAAAAATACTCCACTTGTTGCAGATATGACGAGCGAGATTTTGAGTAGAAAGCTAAATATTGAAAACTTTGGACTTATTTTTGCAGGTGCACAAAAAAATATCGGACCCTCAGGTCTTACCATTGTAATTATCAGAAACGATTTATTGGAATACAAAAAAAAGGAAGTACCAATACTACTCGATTACAAAGTAATGGCAAAAAATAAATCTTTGTACAACACTCCACCGACTTTTGCAATTTATATGGCGAGGCTGGTTTTTGATTGGTGTATAAAAATGGGTGGAGTCGAGAAGTTAGAAGAAATCAATCAAAAAAAATCTTCAATACTTTACGAGTATATAGATTCTTCTAAACTCTATAAAGCCCCAGTACAAAAAGAAAGCCGCTCTGAAATGAATGTAGTTTTTCATATCAAGGAAAAAGATCTTGAAAAAAGTTTTGCTGACGAATCTGATAAGAATGGACTACACGGTCTTAGTGGTCATAGAGACGCGGGAGGGTTTAGAGCGTCCATTTACAATGCAATGCCGGTAGAAGGTGTTTTAAAGCTGATTGATTTTATGAAAGATTTTGAGGATAAGCACGTTGTATAACTATGTTTGCCTATAAAAGAATTTTTTTTTACTTGTTTTTTGCTGAACTTATCTATTTTACAGTTCCGCTTAACGCATCTCCGATTTTTTTAATGCTTAGAGAATCAGAAAAAGATTTATCTAAAACTATTCAAAAATGCCTTACTCAAACTTTAGATTCGACTCAAATCACCTACTACCCTCTTTCCCAAGAAAAAGATTACAAAAACTTTGCAGATAAGATGATCGAATCTGCAAGAGCCGGCTCAAAATCAAGAATAGATTCCCTGAATTGTTTAAATTCTTTTTCTTTCAACGAGGAAGAAAAAAACAAAATCCTCCAATCTATTGATATGGGTTTTGAAATTCAAAAAGACTTTTTAGAAATCTACAGAAGATGGCTGTATTCTTTTGCTCAGGATAATTTAATTACCCCCATAGACGAAAAAGAAATTGATAAATTTTACGAAGCAAAATACGATTTGTATTTACTACTACACAATAAAACAAAAGAATGGATTTTCCAAAACATCGACAACAAAGAAGAAAGTGTCTCTTCACAGTTTTATTATTTATACATTTCTCTTTTCAAACTTCACAATGAGTTTTACAACGCAATCTCCGAAGATTACAGAAATTCAATAATAAAAAAATTTCAATGAAGACAAGATAAGGGGTATAGAATATATTATGAAAGAAATCATCGGAATTGCAACTGACCATGGAGGATTTGAGCTAAAAGAATACCTGAAATCTTCTTTAAAAGATGAATGTGAGATCATAGATCTAGGAGTATTTAACGAGAATTCGGTTGACTATCCGATAATAATACGAGAGGCTTGTGAAAAATTACTCAAAAAAGAATTTTCTAGATTGATTGCGTTATGCGGAACAGGAATTGGTGCATCTATTGCAGCAAACAGACTTCATGGAATTCGTGCAGCACTCTGCCACAACGAGTTTACTGCGGAAATGTCTCGCAAGCACAATAATGCAAATGTGTTAGTGCTCGGGGGAAGGGTTTTGGAAAAAGAAATAGCTGTGAAAATTGCTAAAATTTGGTTGAAGACTTCTTTTGAAGGAGGACGACATGAAAAACGTATATCTATGCTTGGATAAAAAATGTTAAAATTCACCGTAGTATTTCTAATTCTTGCAGAAGTTCTTTTTCCGGCTGACTTCTTTTTTGGAAGTCCTAACTCAGATTTTAAAAAACTAAAACTAAACGGAATTTCTCTTGTAAAACAAAAAGACGGTCAATACAAATTAGAATTATCTAAAAGAAAAATCCCACAATCAGAATTCTTGTTAAACTTTGAAAATAAAGAAGCAAACAATTTAAGAGATGTTTTTCATCACTACACAATAGAGTCCTCATTCTACAGTGTAGAAAAATCTAATGAAAGCATTCTAGGAAAAAGAATAGCTGGATTTACGGGTAAGAATCATTTTATCTCTTTAAAAGCCGAAAAAAATACTCTACTCGGAAAAGAGTTGATTAGCGAAGATTTTTATTTCTCTCTATTTGTAAAACCGGAAATATTCGAAGGTTACAACACTATATTTTCAAAAACATATTTTTCTCGCGGGAAAAAATATTCTCTGAATTTAGAAATCGTAAAAAATAAATTATCGCTAAATATAGAAAATCTTTTTTCATTTAGATCAAAAGAAACCAAATCGTTGTATCTAAGAAGCCCAAAGACGATCAATTCTTCCAAATGGACGCATATAATTATTTTTTTTAAGATAAAAAGTGGAGAAGTTATACTCTATGAAGACGGAATCGAGTCAGTCAGAAATCATTTCCCTGATTTGGAAGGAGAAGAACCACAGCTCGGAATCCACAATAATGACACTACACCATTTATCATCGGGCAAAACTATTACGGAAAATTAGACAATTTCTTATTGAGTAAAGGATCACCTGATTTTGAAGCTACTTCAAAAAATTATTACGGATTAGAGTACGATGAACAAAATGCAACCGCCTCTCAAAAAAATGGAAAAGTATTTTCTGAAGTATATAAAACAAAATATTCAAACTCATTCATAATATCTCTATCCAAGAAATGGAATATTCCAAAAGACACTTCGTCGAATTTATTTATTAGAATATCCGATACACCTTTTTCACAGGACGACACCAACTTACAGTGGGTTAGCGAAACAAAAATATCGGAAATAAAAAAACAATCCTTTCGATACTTTCAATGGATGGCTGTACTTCGATCTAACTATTCCGGTGAAAAATCACCTTCGTTATATTCTGTATCGCTCAATTATAAAGAGACTACTCCACCCCTCTCTCCTACAGGGTTAAAAATTACGAATAGAAATCACTCTGATCTTATCTTGTGTCTCGAATGGGATGCAAACAAAGAAGAGAATGTAAAAAATGAAGGCGGATACATCGTGCACTATGGATTCAGCCCTGAAAAAATAGCAGGCACAATTTTCTACAAGAACGAGAAAAAAGAATTTATCACTTCTACAAACCTATGTATGAACAATAATCTAATCCACATAAATTCAGACCCCTCTATGGAAAAGAATCTCCCCTTTTTTGAAAAAGGAAAAACTTACTATTTTAAAGTTTCTGCTTTTAACAATAAGTTTAACCAGACTACCTCCCCCGATCAAAAAAGCTCACCTTCTAAACCTATTTCATTCAGCTTTGAAAGCAATCCTCTTGATTAAAATAAGTTTCTGATTGATACAAATTTCTCTACTTGTTAAAAATGAATCAATTTGATTACGAATACATACTGCAATTTCAAACAACAATTCTCTATCTGTGTTGTACTCAGAAAATAATTGTTCCGACAATCTGCAATCGTCAAACTCAAGTGAAAAAACCGAATCACAAAGAACTTCTAACTGTCTTAAAAAAATCGGAAGTATTTCTTGATATTTTCCCAAAATTTGGATTTTTTTTATCACATCAGCAGAAGTAAAAAACCGAGAATCCATTTTTATAAGTGAAATAAGCTCCTCTTCGATTCTTTTTTTCTTTTCTTCGCATGAAAAAAGCATATCATACACCAAATCAAAAGAGAGATAGTATTTCAATTTTTTACTAATCCTAAAATTGTTTGCAAGGCAGAAATTCTCATATAGGAAGACTTTTGTATAATTTCATTTTTTAAACTAATTCTTATCAATTCTCCGGCAGAGATATTTCGTTTTTCAGATTCATTTTTCAGTAACAACAATTCTTCGTCAGTTAAAAGTAGATGAAATCTTTTGTTTATTTTTGCCACTATCTTTCCTCCAAAAATTCTTTTTCGGCTTTCAAATAACGTCCCCAGTAAATTTTAGCATCTTGACTTTGTCCCAAGGATTCATAGATAGAAGCTATATTGTAATAGGAGCTACTTAAAGTAAAATCCAATTTTATCGCTTTTTTAAACAAGGAAATTGATTTCTCTTTCTGACCGGAAAACCATTCAGCCATCGCCCACAAAAAAAACCATTTCCCAAGAGAAGGCTCTCTTGGCCTGATATTTTGTAAAATTAAAACATACTTAGAAAAAATTTCAGATGATTTTCTATAATTGCCCTTAATCTTTTTTAATTTTTCTGTTCTCTCATAAATACCTTCCCCCGGAACAGGAGTCTCTAAATCAGTCCTGAAAAGCAAGGCTCTGGCATAAAGCAATCGTAAATAGATTTCACTCTCGTTCAACTCAAGATATTTTTCTAAATACGGAATGCTTTCAGTATTTTTATTCTCTTGTTGCAATTTTAGAATTTTTTTTTTAGCTCTTTCAGCTCAATTCTTTTAGACTCTGAGTTTAGTCCTGTAAAAGCAACCATACTAAAGAAAATTGTAAAAATTCTTACCATCATCGGGATATTTATTAACTTTGATATTTAATTGAAGTCTATTTCTATTTATTTTGTCAATCTCTTTTAGAAATTCTTGGGAATCCGTATTTTTGATTATAACAAATATATCCACATGAGAAATAAGTAAGATTCTTTCATCCTTTTTCAAATAGTTTTTAGAATTAGTGATTATATCTTCTAAAATTTTTTCTGAATCTTCAGTTTGAAAAAACTTTAAAACTTTGATTTTTACAAAACTACAAGGCTCTAAACCTGCGTTAGTTGCTTCCTTCATCTCATGGTAAACTTTTGCAAGAATGTCTTCATCCGGAATTTGGAGATAGATTTTCTCTTTTGCTATCCCGCTCACTATTGGAAGAAATGGAGCAATCATTCGATTTAGACACTTTGAAACTATGTCTAATTTTTCAGGTGTGATATAAACATTTTTTTCAAAGAAGAATACCAAATACCCGTCCACAGAATATTTTTTCAATGAATAGACTAAAATCCCACCAAATTTAGAAAGCGCAGAATCGGAAAACTTTTTTCGGAAAAATACGTTTGATAGATATTTATTATTAAAATGAATTTCCAAAAGGTCTTCTTCTTTTTCAAACTGCAAAAATGGGTCATTCCATTGGAAGATTAAATTTGATTTAGTTTCCTCGTCAACTCCCAACGATAGAGAAACCATATAGCAACCCATAGACCTGTTGTATATTGATACACAAACAGATTCCAAGCCCACTTTTTTAGATATACGTTTTAAATATCCAAGAGATTCATGCTCATGGTAATCTTTATCGTAAAGCTCATTTAAAGAATTGTAGAGTTCGGCATTACCATCAGAAAATATTTTTTGGAATAATTTCTCATACTTATCGTCTAACTTCTTCTCATCAGAAATTATTTTGCTATCGACTTTATTAATCAATTTTTCCAATTCGGGGCTAAACACTTTTTCTCGAATTGTATTTACCCCGGTAATGATTATCTCTTTTTTATTTCTTTCTTCCTCTTTGATTTTTCTTAAAAATTGAGGAGTGATAAATATCTCTTTGTGGCTATCAGAAACTAAATCAAACGGTAGAATAAATATTGAATTTCCTGGAGTTTTATTTTCATTTTTATCAGGTACCACTTTTAAAGATTCATTTTCTTTTATCTCAGTAAGATGAGTAGTTGGTTGTTCTATGGAATGATACAATTCTTTTTCTTTGGTTTGAATTTCGTCAATTGAAAGAGTAGTTTTCGGGAGAGCTTTTATTTTTCTTTTGAAAAAAAACAAAGTATCCGTGAAGGCCATAGCAACAAAAATCAACAACAGTACACTCGTAAAGCTCAACCGATTTGAGTTGTATTTTAGTAATAAAAACTCTTCTACAAATCCATACCCCTTTTTTTCAGGAGAGCCGTAGTACAAGTCATACTTTTTACCTTGAATTGAAAATTTAGATTTAGTGAAATTCGAATTCTTGCCAATCAAATAAGATAAAACTTCGCTTGTGTGTATCGGAAATTCATCTGTTTTTATTTTAGAAATCTCGGGATAAAAATACTCTAAGTCGCCTTCCTTCCTAAAACCTCTTAACTCTTTTTCATTAAAAATGGTTACAATCAATTTCCCGTTTACAGGAAGTGCGAAACTCAAACGACCTTTCAATCGAACTAATTTTCCATTTTTATTTTTTAAAATTTCTTGAAGTAAAAATTTCTCATCATTCTCAAGAGTCCAACCGATCGAGGAAGAATTTTCCGGTGTCCATAAAAGCACCTCGTTTATAAACGGGTAGTATAAACCGAGTAAGCTATTAGATTGCCCTTGCATCAAATTTGATTCGATGGAGCGAATAGATGACTCAAATCTCCCAAGCTCGATTTCTAAATCTGATATTTTTCGAGATAGCTCATTTTTATAATACGAGTCATTAGGGAAAAATTTTTCTATTTGATTTAGAAAAACTGTAACAATGAATAAGATAAAAAGGAAAATTTTCAGTTTTTTACTCAACATGTTTTCTCAATTCTCCGTTTATTCTTTTTTCTATTCTACTAAATACTTGAGAGAGTTTTTCTTTTTCTGTAAATTCTAAAACTTGTAATTCTTCTTTTCTGATTTTTTCCCAATCTAAATAATTATACAATAAAAAATACCCGACGCAGGAAAATATTACTACACCAAGAAAAAATTGAACAGCTATCTCCGTAAATTCTCTCAATGGTGTTTCTTCTTTTTGTAAGAATATGGAATAGTTACCGATTGAAAATTTTTTTATCTCAGTATTTTCTTTTTGAAGAAAGTCGTCCATTTTCACTTGGAATGCAGAGCCAGACAAAATCCGAAGGTCATTTGTAAATCTTAAAACTTTATTACTCGTATTATAGACCCAATACTTGCCTTCAAAAGATACATTCAGCTTTTCTATAACACTAAAATTTTCGGGGTAACGGAAACTAAAATAATTCATCCCGTCTAATGACCTATAAATTTCTGAAGTTTCAAATTTAGAAAAATTACCCGGTAGAATAGAGTTTTCAGAAAACCTCAGCTCCTTGTTAAAAACTTCTCGGCTAACAGAATCTGAGTAGATCAACCTAAAAGTCTCATCGTAAATTCGTAAATTTTTCATCCCTAATCGGTTTTGTAAAAACTTTCCTAATTGAGTAGAAGCGTAAGGAAGACCAAAATTTCTCTTTCCTTGTTCGATATTAATTCTATATCTATTTTCTAAAATTCTAGTTGAACTATTCATCTCTTTTTCTATCTTAGTAACTAGGAATTTATTTCTAATAACTTCTGGTGCAAATTTTTCAAAATGAACAAGTCGAAAGGAATTTGGATGAATACACACTACAATCCATCCGGAAATTATGCTCCCGACAATAGTCAAAATAATGATCGCAGAAACTGTAATTTTTAGTTTTGGCATTTTCTTCTATTATCGGTATATCAAATTCAAAAATTCTCTACATACTAAAAAAAAGAAATGATCCTATACATCTTCATTGACGGAATCGGCTTTGGCAAGAATACACCCGACACTAATCCATTTGCAAAGTTTCCGACTGAGTTCTTTTCTCCTCTTGCCGAAATCACAATTCCAAACTCTTCTAAATTCCATGAGATGATTTATGTAAAAACCGACGCTTCGATGGGAGTAGAAGGATTACCCCAAAGTGCAACAGGTCAAACTGCAATCTGGACAGGGATAAATGCTCCCTCAGCCATCCAAAGGCATGTTAGTGGGTATCCTACTTTTACACTTAAAAAAATTATAAGCAAATACTCTATTTTAAAAATTTTGACAGAGCATAAAATAAAATGCGGATTTTTAAATTGCTACAGTCCTTTGTATTTTGAACAGATAAAAAAAAATCCAAGACAAGTCTCAGCATCAACTCTTATCCAAATGGCAGCCGGAATTCCATTCAAAACAATTGAAGACCTGCGAAACGGAAAAGGATTGTATATGGATATTACCCACGAATTCCTAAGAGTTATCGGCAAAAATTATTTAGATCCTACAGATGATTTGCTGATACCTCGAGACCCTTTTCAAATGGGAGAAAGACTATACGAGAATTCCAAAGATTATGACTTGGCAGTATTTGAATATTTCTTAACCGACAAGGTTGGACACGATCGGAATTGGGAAAATGCAGAAAGAGTCATATCCACACTCGAATTATTTTTTCAAGGAATACTTACTCATTTCAATCCTGACAAAGACCAGCTTATAGTAACATCAGACCATGGAAATTTAGAAGACCTCTCCACGAATAAACACACTTCCAATTTAGTCCCTACTATTTTATTTGGAAAATATTCAGACAGTATGAGTAAGAAAATCAAAAGCCTCTATGATATAGTTCCGGAAATTTACTCCGTATTTGATCTGAATATTTTTCTAAACCAAAAAGAATTCCTCAATCATTCTTAGGGTAATCTGGTTTTGGAACATCGTATCGTAAAACTTCGTCTTCACTCGGAATTTCTTTTTCGTCCCTACCTCTATCCCGAATCTCTGAAAACCGTAAATAATTATCTTCTGTTAAAAGCTCTAAGCATTCTTTTTTCCAAGCAATAGCCCTATCCGTAATATGATTTTTGGGATACCTGTGAATGATAGTCTGAAAAACTGAAGCTGCTTTTTCATAGCTGCCCCACTTAAAATATATCGTACCTTTTCTAAACAGTGCAGATTGGTCTAAGGAAGTATCAGAGTTATTCAACATTCTGTCTATGTATTTGATAGCATCCTTTCCTCTTCCGAGGGAGGCATAGCTTTCAGAAATATAATACAGAGACCTCTCTTCAATTTTTGAAGATTCTTTCATTGAAAGAAGTTTTTGAAATGTCTCTATTGCTCTCCAAAATTCTCTCTTATTGTATTGATCTTTTCCCCTTTGGAAAATCGCAGATGAATACTCTGAAATTTTCTTGTCCCCGTCTATATCAAAGTATTTTGCATCCGAAATATAATCATCAAATATCTCATAAGATGCCCAATCCTTTCCTTGACCAAAAAGCACTCTCCCCCAACCGATCCTTGCGTGAGTATTCGATCCATCTTCTTGAACCGCAAGAGAATAATTTTTTCTGGCTTTTTCTAAATCTTTTTTTCTAAAGAAAAAGTCACCCAGAGAGCTAAGCGCAAGAGAGCGAATCTTTTTATCGCTACTCTTCTTCAATACTTCTTCGAGGTGCCCCTTCCCTTCTTCTTCCCTGTTCAATTTTAACAACAAATAACCCAACGAGTAAGACAACTTTTCTCTTTCACCTGTCCATTTTTCTGTAACAAGTTTTTGATTCAGTTCTTGGTATATCTCCAAAGCCCGCATTTGATCGCTATTTTTTTCTAATGCACGACCAAGCCCAAACTGAATCTGAAATCTATACCTCTCACTTCCCTCTTTAGAATTCAACTCAGAGAATATAGAAAGAGCCTTCTCATGACTGGTCTTCGCGGACTGAAGAAGTAACTCTTCTCCTTCTCGAATTTTTTCGGTTAACGATTTATTTTTTTCACTTTCCTGAAAAATTATCGACTGTGAAACCGCAGTAAAAACTCCACCACCTATTAGTAACAATCCTGCAAGTACTATGACCACTCTAAAATTCATTTTCCGGCTCCCAAAACTTCCAGACATCTTTTTATATAAAAATTTACTCTTTCTTCATTATAAATTTTAGCTTCTTCTTTTAAAAAAGAATTCAGTGCTTCTCTGTAATTTCCTGTTCTATAGTAAGAAAGCCCTATGTAAAAAATTGCCTTCCCCTTAGAAAAAATCTCTGTTTCTTTTTCTATATATTGGTTCAACCAATATACGGCTAACCCGTATTTCTTTTTCCAGTACGAATTCTTTAAGATTTCATACAAATCGTTTGGAGAATAGGTATAATCCTTTTTACCGATCTTATCGGATTTTCTTGGGTCTTGTTTTTCTGCTTCTTCTTTTTCTCTCTTTTTTTCTTCTTCAATTTCTCGTTTTTGTGTTTCTTCTTTTTTGCTTTCTGTTATGGTATCTACAACTACAGGATCAGAGGCTTTTCCTCTATCCTTTACATAAAACACCCTCAAAAAACTTCTATTGCCTATCAGTGGAAGAGTTTCCTTACCATTCACTGTGACAGATACCCCGTAATAAAGAGTCTCCGATTTGTGTAAATCTTGATCTAAAAAAGTTATATCCGGGTGATTGACTTCAACAATTTGATCTGCTCTATTTATTTCTGCAAAACTTGATAAAGGCTCGGTGGATCTGTAAATCGTATATTTAGGGGACAAAGAATCCGCATTCAATGGAGGCTCCCATTTCAATCTTAAAAATTGACCTTCCTGAATAATGGTAAGCGCTCGAATCTGATAATCGACAGCCTCATTCTTTTGAGGATTTTTCTCATTTGCCTCAGAAGAAATATTATCGTTATTTTCTACAGGTCTGTCGATCACTATCGGTTTAGAAATATAGTTATTGTCCGGGTGAAAAGTTACTCTTCCCTTTCTTACATCACTGGCCAGCACAACTGCATAAAAATATTTACCAGTTCTAAGGTTATAATCCGTGAAAGAAGTAATCCCGTCTTTTTTATTGCTTGGGTATTTTCCAAGAGAGTCTGCGACGTGCAATTTTTCTAATGAATCAATAATCGAAGAAGACCTTGCAATTATGACATCTCCCTCTTCAGCAGGCGCTTCCCAATCCAATCGGACAGACTTCAAGTTAGGTAAAATCCTTACTGAAAGATTCTTGATTATAGTCGGTCCTAAGCTATCAGTTTTAGATTCATCAGAGGGTTTTACTTCATCACTATAAATTTGCCCGACCTGAATTGACATAAATAGAGCGTATATCAAAAAATAATATAACGATTTTTTTAAAATAGACATAGCTACTATTACATATCGACAATCAAAATACAAAATTTCACTTCCAAAATATTTTTTGCTGCCAATTTAGTAGTAATAGAAAGATTTATCATTGACCAGATTTCTAATTTTTGCCTTCAATAAACTGTATGGTTTGGGGCGTGCCCATAAAAGTTCTCCCCGTAAATACGTATATGCGATTCCAGCAAATTTCAGGACAAGTTTTTGATAGAAAACTATAAGGCGAAATGATTTCATTAAACCTGCAAGATGCTCTTTTTACGGCTCTTCATCTATGTATTATCTTATTCAATTTGTTTGGTTGGGTCGTACCAAGTTTACGAAAATTCAATTTAATTCTGCTTTGCCTTACACTTTTTTCGTGGATCGGGCTTGGTTATTTTTATGGGATCGGTTATTGTCCCTTCACCGACTGGCAATGGGCAGTCAAGGAAAAGTTGGGGGAAGTGAATCTGCCAAATTCTTTTATAAAATATTTCTTAGATTCCATTTTTAAGATTGACTCAAATCCAATTTCAGTAGATATTTTAACTGCCGGATTATTCTTTTTTGCTTTAGCTGTTTCCATATACATGAACTTTTTTAAAAAAAATCTATAGCAAAAATAATATTCTTTACTATTCAGGGAGAGACTACCAAAAGATGAGTCCTAAATTTTTTCTAAATTGGTTGACTGTAGGCTTACTTCTTCCTTCTATTCTACTCTCCTTGGATAACCCAAAAGAGCCAACACTCCCAAGCCTACCCAACTTGACAGATTCAAACGACAGAGATGCAAGAGGAGAAAAAAGGAAAGTCGAAAAAGAAGTGAAAATTTTACTCTGCGACAACAGAGAAATAAAAGGAAAATGGGAATACGAAAAAGACGAGATACATTTTTCCCATAACAAAAACGGGATTTCCTATAATAAAAAATTAAAACTATCAGAAATAACAAAAGTTAGAATTCTTACATGGGAAGGAAAATTTTTAAAGAAAAAAAATGAAGAAAAATTGTATAAATTTTTACCTCGAAGAGTAGAGATATATACCAATAATGCGGTATTTCAAAAAGAAGGGCTTTCAGAATTTTTGGAATTTTCCATTCAAAACGAAAATGGCTCTACAAAACTATACACCTATTGGATCGATGCTTTTAGTGATTCAGGAAAATGGTATTCTAAGCTGCCTATCTTTTTAGGCACTGAGAGAAATGACTGCTACAGAGACGTTATTAAAGAAGTAATATTTTGATTTCTTTTTTTATAATTAAAAATATAAAGGATACTATTATGAAAAAAAACCTATTTCAACTAGTATTATTGTTTTTTTTTAGTTTTTCTCTCTATTCTGAGACTATATTTTTAAAATCCGGTAAGTCTATTGAAGGAAAAATTATTAAGCAATCACCTGAATCTGTAAGAGTAAATTCAAATAACAAAGAATTTGAAATTCCTAAAAAACAAATTTTTAAAATTCGATTCAATGTAACTCAAGCAGAAAAAAAACAATTAGAAAGCCAAGCCCTCCAGATCGCTAAAAAAGAAAAAGAAGCTAAAAATAAGGCAGAGCTTCAAAAAGAAGAAGAAACTCGCCAAATTGAATTAGAAAAAGAGCTTGCTCAATTTGCAAAACCCGAAATCAAAACAAACGAAGAATTAATCAAAAAAGTAAACGATCTGGAATCAAGACTCAATGAACTCGAAAAATTTACAGAAATCCAATCTGACTGGAAAGATTACTACAAAAGAAAAAGAAGCCCATGGGATCTTGTGTGGAGATCGGCTATACTCCCAGGTTGGGGTCTCGTATATGCAAAAGAAGGATACATAGGAAAGGCATATACTTTTTTAACCTTGTTTACTTTGGCTACCGCTATCGGTTTAGAATCTTCAGAAAAATCACAATCTCGAAAATTGAAATCGAAGTTTGTGGATGACTTGATCGTTACACCAGCCATGTATTCGGTTATTGTTCCTGGTTCTAGTGACCCGGCGAATCCGGCTTATTCACTTATTTCGATGCAAAGGTTGAAAGGGGTTTCTAATTTCACAAAAAATTATGATGAGTTACAAAATACATCAAAGATGAAGCATAACGCATTTAGAATAGCTGCCGGTTTGTATATATTTCAGTTGATACACGCAGGGATCAAAGGATATTTCTGGTCAAAAGAAATTACTCAAACAGCGTCAGGGGAAATTGTCACTGAAGGAGTGAATATTCATATTTCTCCTCCTATTCCCTCGATCTCTTCGTTAGCCAGATTGAATGAAGGAAAATCCGAAATCAAATATGTAATTCTTTTCTAATTCAACTAAATTTGACTTGACCACAAAAAAGGTAATCAAGCACACTAAAAAGAAAACTATGCGAGAAGAATCAGTTGAGAAAATCCTACGAAGAAATCCAAAAAATTGTCCAAAATGCAGTAGATAAAGGAAAAATTATTTCTTTAGTTACATATATGATGAGTGACTATGGAGAGAAACAATTAGACATTATCATCCGTACAATTTTAAAAAAATTTCAAAGAGAAGACCTTATTGATATTGCCTATACTTCCGCAAAAGAGTTGGTAATCAACGCTTCCAAAGCAAATGTGAAACGAGTTTTATTTGAAAGACTTTCCTTGGACATTGCAAATGAAAAAGATTATGAAACAGGAATGAATTATTTCGGGTCCAATCTAAGTGAGAAAAAAATCAGATCATATGCAAAAAGTTTTAAAGAAAAAAATTTACCGGTTACGGCTACTTTTTACTATTCACCCGATGTGTTGAATATTAAAGTGAAAAATAACTTTAAATTAGAGCCTATGGAAGAAAAAAGAATTCGAGATAAATTTGGCAAAGCGACAAGTTTTGCGAGTTTACTCGATTTCTATGTAGAGCACGGGGACCACACAGAGGGAGCTGGCATGGGGCTTACTATGGTTGGAATCCTTTTGGATCAGACCGGGATCGACAAACATTCTTTCAGTCTGTATTCCAGTGAAAAGTACAATGAGACCGCCGCGAAGTTAGAAATTCCACTTTCAAATGAATATGTTCCAAAAAGAAAAGCCTTTGAGATGGAGTTAACGTCCAGAAAAGTTTTACCGGAAGAGCTTAGAAATTCCTTTAGTTATACTTATAAAGATTTTCCAGGGATTTTAAGAAAAGATTAACGAACTTTTTTGGGCAAGTACTTGTAGTATTCTACTTCAAGAGTATTGATTAAAAATTTATAGTATCTCACAAGCTCTGTGTCATGGCGAGATTTTTCTGCCTCTGCCCTGTAATATTCTGCAATTTCCTGACGAATCAATGGAGCTTTAAAATCATTTTTACTGAATAGGATAGAGTTAGGCTTATTCCTTGGAACTATATCTTCAGGAATTGCAATTACAACAGAATTTTGAAGTACAGCGTATTCTATAGAAGAAGATACTTTCGCCCGATCTGTTTCTTTTGCAAGTATCGGAACAGAGGACTGAATATCTGTGAGATGGTATTCTATTTTTTTTCTAATAGATTTCAAATCAAAAATCTTGTCAGAAATTTTATTAAATTTCCCGCCAAAAATAAAATTTTCAGCCGCCTTGGATATTATACTCAGCTTATCTTCTTTTTCCTTTAGATTTTTTTTGTCTCCAGAAACTACTGAATTTTCTTCAGGCGTATCTTGTCCCTTCAATTCACGAGATTGTGTATCTTCCATAGATTCCTTCTTCTTGAAAAAAATAGAAGAGAGAACTGCAATTATCAAACTCGCAGGGATTCCGATGATTGCAGATTGGATGCTGTCAAAAGTAAATGATACTGTCATAAAAAAAGTGAATGAAAAAATAAAAGAAAAAATTCCTGCAACAAGATTGAATTTTTTTGCAAACTCTGCCTTTCTGATTTTTTCTTCTTCAAATTTTTCCATTCGTCTGGAATCCTCTAAGAGCCTCATCAATACGTCTGGTTTCAGACTGGAATTCAATCTTGGATTCTTAGGGTTGGACATTTTCGCATTAATTTTTCTGGCTATCTCCAATTGATTTTTATATCGTTTATCGACAGAGGTAAGAGACGTTAGTTTATTTATAACACTCGCCATGTATCCTTGATCTACTACATAAAAAACTTTTTGCCCATTTTCTGATGAGGCTTCATGGGTTCCAAATTCAGATACAATTTTCTCTTTTAGTTTTTTTTGAAAAGTATCAATTTCAATTTCACTTTTTATCCCGATTTTTCTTATTTCTTCTTCTAAATTTATATTGAATAATTTTAGCTCTTCTTTGGTATAATCAGTTATTTTTTTTAATAGACTTTCTTCTAATACTTTATAGGCAAATTCAGATCTCCTATGTATCAGGCTTTCTTTTTCGATAATCAATTTGTCTAAAATTTTCACAGACAATAGGCATGTCTCGGATACTCTTCTTGCAAGGTCTGTTTGACTTGTTTCAAATGGAAACTCTCGAATTAAATCGAGGAGATAGACTACTTTTTCGTGATTTTGCCTTCTACCCGGTTCGGCTCCTTGAATGTACTTTATTTCAAAATCATTCAATTTCGTAAGATAGAAAGAAAAATTTGCCTCTTGTGCAAAATTTTTCAAATAGTGCATGGAAAACTTTTCCAGACCATCTGCTTGCGCTCGGTAATTTGTAATTAGTTCAGGGATTTTTCTGTATTCTCCGGTTTCAGTCAAATCCAATTCATCTATGATTAAATGAAAATCGGATAAAACTTGAATAAGTGCGTTAGTTGACATACCGTAACTGATAAAATCATCTATAAAATCTTGGATAGGGATATAAGAATACGGAGGAAATCCTTTTTTCAAAAGAGAGATAATTTCTGACTCCAAAGATCCAAATTTTGGATACAACCACAAAGGCTCCTTTTTAGAAGGGTGAATTAAAAATTGCCCGGGGTTCTCTTCATCTACCGTTCTGGGTTTTTTAGCTCTATTGGATAAAATTAAATTTACAAGCTCTGTAGATTCCCGAAAGCAAGCCTCCCTATAAGGACGAATATCTGTCTTATCACCTGATTGTGGAGCAATCAATGCAATCTTGGAAACAATTTTATTTCCATCCCTAATCAAAAAAGGATACAAATAGGCAATTCGATTTTCTCCCCTACCATCTAAGTCTAAAATCTGTCTAAGCGCTACATCAATAGCTTGTTCTGTTCTTGCTTGAACGCTCAAGTTTGTATATTTTTGAAGAGACTCACTCAGTTTATCAAGTGTGAGTAAATAAGAAGGGTGAATATCTTTAACCGATTGCTTGGCAATCCTTCTATGTCTGTCTTTCAGCTCATCCATAATGCACTTTGCAACAGGAGAAAGCCCTGGAAGAGTTTGCAAGGTGTGAATATAAATCGGCTCAAGAGAATTCGATACAACATCTGTAGGCTCATCTAAAAATTCAGCTTCAAGGTTTTCAGAAATTTCAGGCATAATTTATAGTTTATAGAAAAGTTATGTGGAGCTATAATAAATTCAATCTAAATTTCATTTTCTTCAGCTTGATTTTTTCCTATGCAAATAAACTGAATAGACTTCTTCCAATTGTTTAAACGAAACTACCAAACCCGATAGCTTCGTGTATTCAGTAAACATATCTTTTAGTGTTGCAGTATCTGAGGCAATCTCGTTTAATTTTCGTATTCCCAATTTTATATTTATAGTAGGCTCATAGATATCGTAATCCTTGTCAACCTTAGAATGAAATTCTCTTTCCACTTCTAAAATAGATAAATCGCTAACTGCCATGTAGCCATAAGAATTTTTAACTTTCATGGTTTTCTGAAAATTCGACAGTATCTTAATCATGCTGACGAGAAATATTAGCTTATCTACTCTTTCGTTTTGAATTCGCACACTATCTTTCAATTGCAATGTATGGTAATAACGCACGATTGCACGAGAAATTTCTCTCTTCTCAAGTTCATTATCTGAAGAAAAATCCTCACTAATGAGAGTTGACACAAAAACTTCCATGTCAGACTTTTTTTCATTTGAAAAAAGATTTGTCTGAACCGAAAAAATTAGTACTATGAAAATTGCTTTTGCGGATAATCTTTCTCTAATTACCATAGAAACATACTCTAATTATTAATTCGGAACAATTTCTGTTTGTCATTTAAAAAAGATTTCGAACATTATCTCAAAATGCAATTTTTTCTAATTTTTTCCCTTCTATTGATTGCACCCTCTCTTTTAGAACTCAATGGAGAATCCTATTCAGGGCATAGGTTAGACGATAGACTGTATGTAACTGGAGGCAGAAAGAAAATCACCCAAGAAAATAGAATGACGAGCATCAAAGAATTTATCGATACCTCAAGCTCTAATGAAGGGTTTCGGTTTTATAATTTGAATTTTCTGAATACAAATTTCTATTCTCAAAAAGGGGGAGACTCTTCGCAAAAAGCCAGACAATACTCTATTTCCGGGAATATCTCTCCCGAATGGACTTTAGCCTATACTAAAAATATACTTACCGCATACCTTGTAGTGTCTCCCATTCTATCCTACACGGAAAAAAATCGTATAAAAAAAGAAGTTCTGAAAAAAAATGATTTTGAAGCGTTAGGAGGAATCCAAATAAATTTCCAATCTTATAGTTTCAACCTTGAGTATGGAAGAGGGTTTCAAAGATTAGACAGCTTTGGGCTGTTTTTTTCAGGTATATCTAATTTCATCAGCTTAACTTCCTTTGCAAAAAATCCAAAGATTAGCCTTAGCTTTTTAGGGGCATCCTTTGAATCAAGAAACAATATTCCTACAACCTATGAAAATATATATAGAGCAAACAAGCTTTATGGGAGCTCTATTTTAATCAGGGAAATACCTCTAATCGACTGGGTGTCTGTATTTACCTATAAACTTTACGAACCGATGCAAGTAGCAAGACAAGAAGGATTTCATTTTGCAAAACAAGATTTTTATCCTTTAGGAAATTTTCTGTATTCGGGAATCGAAATAGAATCAGAACCAATTCAAAAATTAGCAAAATCAGATATCGGTTTTATCTCTGTAAAAGGGTTCAGGGACATGGGAGAATACTCTAATCAAAAATACGATAGCAAAATTTCAACCTCTGCCTATATCGCATATCTTCAAGAAAGATTTGAACTTAAAAAATTTGAACTTAGAATTGGATTACTAAAATCTTCAAAAGATAAAAATTCTAATACTGACAGAGAGAGCAATGGATATTCGGCTCCTTTAAGTAGCCCCAGAATTTTTGGAGGAAGGTCTTCTTTTCTGCTTAATGAAAATATCGAGCCTTTGGAAGAAAAAATTTTTTCGGATGCAGGTGAGCTAAAAAAAAGTAATTTTGAAAATAAAGGAATACAAATTACAAATTTAAGTATGACACTTCACTATTCTTCAAATTTTGAAATTTCTGTATTAGTCAATCATTCCCAGTCCAGAATCGGTATCGGAAAAGAAATCATTCTTCTTGGAGAATATAGGTTTGGAGAATTCAACTATTTTAAAAACAGTTTTTTACTATTTTCTGCTTGCATTGCAAATGTTCAAACCTACAAACAAAACAATATTTTCTTTAATGAAATCAAAGAATCCAAATTTAACCAAGAATTTTTAAGATTCTATTTTTCGGGAGTACTGGCATTTTAAAGATTACACTCTAAAAAAAATCTTGCAATTTTCGCTACACACATTAAAGTAAATTATATTTTAAAACCATGAAACTTAATCTTCAATTTATTGGTGCTACGGGAACTGTTACCGGATCAAAATATCTATTAACTACCAACGAATCAAAAGTTCTTATTGACTGTGGTCTTTTTCAAGGGCTAAAAGTGATGCGTGAAAGAAATAGAAAACCTCTTCCTTTTCGTGAAAATCAAATTGACGCTATAGTCCTGACTCACGCACATTTAGACCATAGCGGTTTTATTCCTCTGATCGTAAAAAATGGATTTAAAGGGTCTATCTATTGCACCCCTGCAACAAATGCGTTATGCGACATCCTATTACCAGATTCAGGACATCTCCAAGAAGAAGATGCAGAATTTGCAAATAAGCATAAATTTTCCAAGCATAGCCCTGCCCTTTCTTTATATACAGAGAAAGATGCAAGAACTTCATTAAAGTATCTAAAAAATGTAGAGTTCAACAAAAAAGTAAAAATCGCGAAAGACATTAGTGCAGAATTTTTTCCGGCAGGGCACATACTCGGATCCAGTATAGTCAGACTTTCAATCAATGGAATTGTTGTAACTTTTTCTGGAGATATTGGAAGGCAAAAAAATACAACTCATTTTCCTCCATCTTCTATTCCCAACACAGACTATCTAATCTTAGAGTCAACTTATGGGGATCGAGTGCACTCGGACGAAAATCCTGAAGAGGTAATCGAAAAAATCATCATCGATACAATTCAAAGAGGAGGAAGACTTCTAATCCCATCTTTTGCGGTGGGAAGAGCACAACAAATATTGTACCTTATTTATAAATTACAAAAAAGAAATTCAATTCCTGAGATACCTGTATTTGTGGATAGCCCTATGGCAAGCGAGGCAACAAAGATTTTTTTAGACTATTCAAAAGAAAGTAAAATTCCAGAAAGCGAATGCAGGGAATTTTCTCGAATTGCAAAATTTATTGAAAGCGCGAAAGATTCCAAAAATTTAAGTGAAGACAAAACTCCATCTATAATTATTTCTGCAAGTGGAATGGCAACAGGTGGAAGAGTTCTTCATCACCTTAAAATAATCGCTCCTAATCCAAAAAATTCTATTCTATTCGCCGGTTACCAAGCTCCCGGGACAAGAGGTGAAGCTATGGTAAAGGGAAACAAATTAATAAAAATTCATGGAGAGCAAATTCCAGTGAATGCAAAAGTTTTTCAATTGGACACTTTGTCCGCCCATGCAGATTCTGAAGAAATAATTACTTGGCTAAAAACTTTTCAAAACCCACCAAAGACGACCTACATCACTCACGGTGAACCATCTGCCAGTGAGACAATGAGAAAAAAAATCAGAGAAGAGCTTGGATGGGATTCTACGGTTCCAGATTATTTAGAAGAAGTTGAACTACATTGAAATAAATTCAATATCACATTGTGACATCTTTTTATAAAACTCAAGATCGTTCTTCAAGGTTTTCCACTGGTCAATAATATTATCCATTCCTGTCCAAGAAAGAAACCATCCAGCAGGCTCCAATAAAGTTTTTGTAAGGTGTATAATAAATTTTTCTGATTTTAAAGAAGAAAGGTATCCGGCAACTACAAGCATTCCGATTCCAAAAAATGTCATAATCGCTCCATTTTTTTTAGTTGAAGAAATATCATTTTGAATTTGTAGATGGTGCTTGTGAAAGTGATCCTTAAGCCTCTTTATGATTATATCTTCATGCTTTAAATTTCTTTTTCTCTTTGGAATGGAAAATTTTAATTCTAATTCTCCGGAAATTTTTTCTCTACTTGCCTTCTTGGCTTCAAACAAAAAATCATCAGATAAAGCTCTTTCAGAAAAATGGCGTACATCAAAATCAGAAAAAATTTCATCATATTGTTTCAAACTTAAAGTAATGGCTTCTCTGCCTGTTCTTCTTCTATTCATACTAATTAAAATTATATTTTTCTAAAATTTATAGTGGTCAAGAGATATTAAAGAAATATTTATAGTATTCGTTTGGCTTGCTGTAAATAAGGAGAGCTGTCTGTATGAATTTTCAAATCGAAGAAGCAATTCGAGTTTGGGGGATAATTTTTTTTATATTAACCATTAGATATGTTGTATTCGCCGGAATCGCCTATTTGATATTCTGGGTATGGAAGAAAAAAGACTGGGAACACAAGAGAATTCAAATTCCCTATCCCGATAATAGAAAAATCATAAATGAATTTTATTGGTCAATGTCTTCCATGTTTATTTTTGCTTTTATTGGACTCGGTATTTACTATCTGAAAAAATCAGGCAAAACACTTATATATTCAGATATTAACGAATACGGAATTGGCTACTTTTGGTTCAGCATTATTGCAATGATTATTATTCATGACACATATTTCTACTGGGCACATAGATTTATGCATATCAAACCTCTTTATAAATTTCTACATAATGTTCACCACCTATCGGTGAATCCATCTCCTTGGGCATCGTTTTCTTTTCAACCAACCGAATCTTTTTTAGAATCTATCATTGTTTTGATTTTCGTATTTATACTTCCCGTTCATTCTTTAGCGATTATGGCTTTTATGATCTTTATGACATTTATGAATGTGCTCGGCCATTTGGGTTTTGAACTCTATCCTAAAAATTTTGTACGGCACTGGTTTGGAAAATGGCACAACACCGCAACTCATCATAATATGCACCACAAATATTTTCATTATAACTATGGGCTTTACTTCAATTTTTGGGATCGAGTCATGGGCACAAATCACCCAAAATATTTTGAATCTTTTGATGAGATTAAATCTAGGAAAAGTTTTTTTTAGGGTTCTTTTCTATTCGTCAGGTTTTTGCCGTATCAGTCTGTTGTAGCGAGTTGTTTTTCTCTTGGAGAGGTATGATCCTCCCGCAATCGTGGTCACCGGGGTGGGAACTCCACTCTCGAAGAATCTACTGGGGAGAATTATGTCCCATTCAGCAAGGTCAAGCACCAATAAAAGAGTAAAAAGAGCTGTCTTTGTGGTGCCAAGCCAGTCTGCAAGAATGCCAAGCTCAATCCAGTCTTCGTTATTCGGGGTAAAATTTTTCTTCTGTAAATTTTGTCCGACTTCTTGATACGCTTTCTTTACTCTATCCATTTTCTCAAAAGTCCCCCAAAGAATCACGTTTCTGTATCTGTTCAGCAATGCGTGCAAATATTTTCGTCTCGAAAACCCGTCGTTCTTCTATTGAACTCGTCCATATATTTTGCTGGAACAAGCAAGCTCACGATTGGTTTCTGTAAATTTTTGGGTTCATAAATTTCTCCTTAAAGTAAAATTTTCTGCTCTCCTTTATAAGGTAAAAAAATATCACGATAGAAATAAAATTTTTGCAATTTTAGAAAATTTTTTTTTAGTTTTTACAGAAAAAGTCCCAAATCTGCACTAAATGCGTAATCTCTTGAAATTCCCTAAAAAAGTGGAGTTCCCACATTTTTGCATACAAAGTGAAAAATCTGTACTAAATGCGAAATTTCAAAAACTCTACTAAAGCTCAAAACCTCATCCTAAAAGATGAACCTATTTGCAAAGATTCTACCTCTACGATTTCCGACCTCAGACTTGAGGCATCAGTCCTCTGAATTGGAGATCCCACATTTTTGCGTGAAAGGTGAACAATTGGTATAAAACATGCACTTTACTTAAAATAGTGGAGATCCCACATTTTGCAATGAAAAGTCCCAAATCTGTAATAAACGCAAAATTTCAAAAACTCTACTAAAGCTCAAAAATTACATCGGAAAGGAAATCTAAATAAAAAAAAGGTCAAATTCCCTATTTCAAAAATGTCCCGTTTTTTGTTAGGGTTTGCAAAGGAGGATTCACACAGCATGTTTCATAATTTCCTTTTCATTAGAATCCAGAATATACCATTCATTACTCTTTATAAATCTAAAAAAATTAATATTAATTTTATAAAAATTTATAAAATTTCGTAAAAGATTACCAATATTGTACAATCGTGCAATACAAAATTCTTTTTTTTCTTGACCAATTTCAATTTTCAAACTAAACAAAGAAATGAACTTACTAAGTTGGATTTTATCAAAGGCGAGTGTAAACTCAATTCAAAAAGGAAGAACATACTTTCAAAATAAAAGAGTTTTAGAATTGCATCAAGAAGAAGATTTTCTTTTTGGAAAAGTTGCAGGAAGTGAGGTTTACAATTTCGAAATCGACCTAAAAAGAAAAACTGCAGAATGCGATTGCTTGGCATCTAAACCTTGCAAGCATTTAGTCGCAGTTGCAATTCACTATAATTCAAATTTGATCTCCAAAGAAAACTCTAAATCTAAAATTCATTTGCAAGAAAACAATTCTTATGAAGTAGTATATCAAATTTTAGACGAAGACCATATTGCCTTAAAAAAAATTAACCCAGCAACAAATAAATTAGAGAACGTACTGCCTAAAAATAAACTATTTTTAAAAAATGGGAAATCCACTCATGCCTTTCAATTTGGAATATTTTTTTTGGAAATGCTTGAAGACGCTCCGATAAATCAAATGTTTTCCAATACTTTAGATGAAAAACAAATTCGATATTTTTCTAAAAAGGAAGAAGAGATTTTTTTTGGAAAAAGTTTAAAAGTTAAATTTGAATTAAAAAAATCTGAAGACTATAAAACTGCATATACTATAACACCCTACTATTTAGATCCAGACTCAGGAGAAAAAGTAAATATCGAATTCTTCGACGACGATGAAATCCCGACTGATGTTGTAAAATTTCACTTCCCAAAAAACAATATTGACGAGCATAAGATTTTCCATGTTGTACGATTGAATGCCTCCACTCGTGTTTTATTTCGATTTACTACTGGTGGAACAAAATTATTTTCAATTGAAAATATAATATTCAATCTAAAATGGTTAAATAATTTTGAAATAGAGAATTTAAAAGAATTTGAAAACAATCTTCTGGAGTTCGGACCAATACCTTTTTTTTCAATTTTCCCTGACCCTTCATCAGATGAATTAATAATTAAAGGTAGATTTGATTTTTTTTACTCTAAGAATAGTTTTAATTCAGATGAAGGGATTGCAACTAACGTCTTGGACCCAAGCAAACAAGAATTTTTTGCCAGATTTCCAATAAAAGCGTTAATAACTCGGTCGCGTTGGCAATACGCACAAGATGATATTAATATTGCAAAAAGAAATATAGAGAAAGAAAGAAAATACGTAGAAATCTTTAAAAAATTAGAAATCCCCATCAAAGGTAAAGATTTTGTAATCAACACATCTAAAATTTCAAAATTTCTCAATGAGCACATCCCAAAGATGCAGGCTGCAGGAATGAAAATCAATATTCACAAAAGCCTTATTTTGCTATTCGAAAACTCCAGAGTCGTGCGAAGTATTTTTGATTTTCATTCAACCTCCAGTGGGTTGGATTGGTTTGATGGACAAATTAAAATCGAAGGTCTATCAGCAAAGGAATTTAAGTTAGCACTACAGGCTTACAAGAAAAAAGAAATTATAATTAAATTAGAAAATGGCTCTTGGATAAGTTTAGAAAGCATAGGAATCAAAAATCTTCTTCAATCTTTTGAAAATCTCGGAATCAAAGTTCATGACGACGGCACTATTAAAAATCTAAATAAAGGACAGATATTTTCTATTGAGTATTCAATGGAGACTCGCACCGATTCTGCAATCAAAAATCTCTCAAAAAAAATAAAAAATCTACCCTATAAAAGAAAACTGAAAAATAAAAATTTTCAGTCGGGTTTTCTTGGTGAGCTTCGAAACTATCAAAAAGAAGGAGTTTTATTTTTAGAAAGCCTTTTTGAAATTGGACTTGGTGGAATTTTAGCAGATGATATGGGCTTAGGGAAAACAATTCAGTGCCTGACTTTTCTCGACAGAATTCTATCACAAAAAAAAGCGAAGCTGATTTTAATCGTAGGACCTCTTGCCTCAATCAGTGTCTGGAAAAAGGAATCAGAAAAATTTTTCAAAGAACTGAATCTTATCTTGTGGCATGGGAGCGACAGAAAAAAAAATCCACTCCCAAATAAAGGAATAATTCTCACTACTTATGGTACTCTTTCCCGTGATTTTGATGATTGGAAAGACCACTACACCTTTGATATTACAATATTAGACGAAGCTCAAAATTTAAAAAATTATCGTTCTATCACATCTCATGCTACACGTGAAATAAAATCGAGATCGTACTATTGCTTAACCGGAACTCCATTAGAAAATAATTTAATGGATCTTTGGTCATTATTTGATCTTATTTTTCCCGGGTATCTAGGGAAAAAAGACGCTTTCAAAAAAATATATTCAGATTCCAATACAAATAGTCACCTGCTATTGAAAGAAAAAATTGAACCATTTCTATTACGAAGAACAAAGGAAAATGTATTAACAGAACTTCCTTCAAAAACAGAAATATTAGTTCCGGTGGCAATGACAGAAACTCAAAAAAAATTTTATGAAGAAGCAAGAAAGCAAGCAATTATTGAGCTTGCAAATGCGGGCAGGGATTACTTAATCAAACTTTTGCCTCATCTAATGAGACTCAGAAGAATTGCTTGTCACCCTGAAATAGGAAATCCATTAAAAACAAACCCACTACAATCCGGTAAATTTCAACATATTCAAGATGTTATTGAAGAGGTAGTAGGCAGCTCGTCCGGAATTTTAATATTCAGTCAATTCACCGATATTTTAAAAATCTGCGGTAAACTATTAGAAAAATTAGGACACGATTATTACTATTTAGACGGATCAACAAAAATAAAAGACAGAGAACAATTTGTAAGAGAATTTCAAGAGGGACAAAAACATATTTTCCTGATCAGTCTTAAAGCAGGTGGAACTGCACTCACACTTCATCGAGCAGATACCGTAATGCACCTTGATCCATGGTGGAATCCTGCAATTGAAAGACAGGCTTCAGACAGAGCGCATCGAATCGGACAAAAGAAAAAAGTATTTGTGTATAAGCTGTATTCGGAAGATTCTATTGAGGAAAAGGTTTTAGAGTTACAAAGAAAAAAGAAAGATATTTTTGATTCCATTTTTGAGGGAAACTTTACAACTTCTTCTCAAATTACAAGACAAGAGTTGCAAGAATTATTAGAATGGTGAAGAAAAAAATCCTTCTTTATTATTTTCTTCTATATAATTCTTTAATTCTACATCTATAAACTGACCTACGTCTAAGTTATTCGACTGATTTCTTAAATCTACTCTCAGATAATTATCCGTAAGTGCAAATCCATCACTCTCTAAAATTGCCTCCTTACGCTTTCCAAAATTTTTTATAGAATAATTTTTGTGAAGTTTTCGAGAAAGTTCCATCAATTCCTTTACCCTATTTTTTGATACGTCATGCGAAACCCTATTCTCAAATTTTTCTGCAATCGTTCCATTTCTTAGAGAAAAAGGGAAGGCGTGTATTTTAGCAAACTCTAACTCTTTCAATAAAGCAATTGTTTCCGAAAAATCTTCTACTGTTTCTCCTGGAAAACCGGTGATAACATCAGTTCCAAGAAACACTTCAGGGCATTTGCTTTTTATTTTTTCAATTCTATTTCTAAACGATTTTGTAAAATAGCTTCTTTTCATTAGCTTCAGAATTTTAGAACTCCCACTTTGCAAAGGAATGTGTAAATAATTACAAAACCGAGGGTGATGAAAAAGCTCTGCAAGCTCTGCCCCGACATCACTTGGCTCTATGGAAGAAATTCTAAGTCTGGAATATTCCAATATATTCAGTATAGAATGAAGTAAATGAATAAATTTTATAGACTCATCTTTATACCAGCCAATGTTCACACCCGTGAGCACAATTTCACCGATTGCATTGTCTTGCAAAAATTTCACCTGATCAACTACGTCTTTGTAATTCCTGCTAACTCCGGTTCCTCTTGCTTGAGGTATTTTACAGTACGAGCATTTTCTATTGCACCCGTCTTGTATTTTTAAGTACGCTCTTGTATGCAGTTCGGGAAGTGCATCCGAATAAGAAAACTTATCTAAATCGCTTTTAAGAGTTTGATCGTACTCTATAGAATTTTTTTCCATAATATAATAAGGAAGTTTTGATTTTTCTGTATTCCCTACAACTCCCGTGACTCCGGGAATTTTTTCTATAATTTCTTTGTCTGTTTGCGCATAGCATCCTGTTACCCAAATTTGAGATCCGGGGTTCGACTTTATTGCACTTCTTATGACATTACGATTTTTAGAATCTGCTTTATTGGTTACAGTGCAAGTGTTCACTACTACAATTTCAGGTTTTTCTTCCAACGAAACAGATTTATATCCGAATTTTTTTAATGTTGCCAAAAGACCGTCAGATTCAGAAATATTTAATCTGCAACCAAGTGTATAAAAAGAGACAGAGAGTTCTTTCTCTTTTTCAGAGAGCATTCAAACTATCTCCTATTCTTTTCAGATTGTTTGCAAAAACTTCTCTATTCTCTTTTTTCAAAGCTATCTCTAATTGCTTTTTTGCTTCCTCTAAATTTTTCTTGGCTCCATCTTTATTATTTTCAGCAATTTTACTATCTGCCAATCTCTCGAGGATCAAAGCAAGGTTATTCAATAGGTTCGGGTTTTCGGGTGAAAGAGCAAGTGCCCATTTTATACTCGTCTCTGCTTTTTCAAAGTTCCCCATATCAAAATAAATTTTAGATTCTAAAGCAAGCGATCTATAATCATTTGAATTCTCAGCTTTCAAGCTCTCAATAATTTCTAAAGCTTGTCGAACTCTTTTAACTTTTATAAGAAGAGAAGAATAGGAAAGTTTCAAATCTCTCGATTCTGGAAATTTTCTAAGTGCCTCTCTACAAATTAAAAATGCAGTTCTGGTTTGTCCTACAAAACTATGGGCTTTTATCAAGTCCAAGGTTACGTTCAAATTCCTGGGTTGAATTTTTTTTGAGATTTGCCATTCTTCTATTGCAGATGGGTAGTCTCCTTTTTTCCAATGTGCATGGCCTGCAAGGTAGCGAGATTCAAAAGATTCCTTTCCGAGCTTGTGCAATTCATTAAGATTAGAAATCGCTTGAGTGTAGTCTCCCGTTTTAAAAAACTTTAATGAATTTTGATATAGTGTTTCTTCTTCAGCAAAAATTGATTGCGAAAAAATTAAAAGAGTCAAAAAAATATTTAGACTTTTCAGATTGAGCCTCCGAAACAAATAATAATTTATTTTATGTTTAAGTAATTTCAAAAAAAACTAAACTATCAAGAAATAACACTAATTTTTTCTTTTTTCACTTCCACAATCTCTGATCTGTAAGGCTCAACCGGATCCAACAAAATCAGAACGCAGGAATAATTTCTAAGTAGATACTCTTCTATGTGCTCTTCAGAAAATACCCTAAGCCCTTCCATCTCAAAAATTGCATTTTCTTTAGAATCGAAATACAAGTTAAATTCTTTCTTGCCGATAAAATCTGTAATTAGAATATACCCAAGCCCAAAATACACTCCAGAATCGTAATAGTATTTGTACCGAATTTCTACTTCTGGAGAAACTATATCCGGGTGAATTTTACAAAGAGTAACTCGATCGATAAATCCAATCGCTCTAACTTTTCTACTATCTGACCAGACTCTTCTCAAATACAAAAAGATAAACCCTAGTAAAATAGGTAAAATAAATTCCATGCCACTTAGACTAATACTGGCTCTTTTTCTTCAGGATTATTCAAGCCCTCTTCGCTTGGTTTATCTTTCACTAATTCGACAGAATTGTAATCAGTCCATTGAGTTTCTTCATACAAAAATCTTTCTTCTACACAATCCACCTTGATAATAGTCGGGTTGGAATACGCTCCTTTTAAAAGTTGCATCGCCATATAGTCTTCCAATTCTCTTTGAAAAATTCTGCGAAGTGGTCTTGCACCATATTGTTCGTCGTATCCGATTTTTGCCATTCTGTTTTTTGCAGAATCAGTCATATCAATTTTGATTTTTCGATCCAAGAGCCGTTTATTAAAATCTTTTACCATAATATCCACGATAGATACAATTTCCTCCGGTTTCAAAGGATGAAAATAAATTACTTCATCCACTCTGTTTAAAAACTCCGGATTGAAGTATTTTTTCAATTCATCTCGGGTAATTTCGCTTTTCGCTTTTTCTTTGTCGCCTTCTATGTCTTCAAATCCCAACCGACCGCCTTTTTGAATTTCCTTGGCACCAATGTTCGAGGTCATAATCAAAATAGTATCTCTAAAATTTACTTTTCTTCCCTTGGTGTCGGTAAGGTTTCCTTCTTCCATAATTTGCAAAAGTACATTAAAAATATCGTGGTGAGCTTTTTCTATCTCGTCTAAGAGAACAATCGAATAAGGCTTACGTCTTACAAATTCGGTCAACTGTCCACCGTCATCGTAACCCACATATCCGGGAGGAGCACCGATTAGTCTGCTTACAGAGTGGGGCTCCATGTATTCACTCATGTCAACTCTCAACAGGTGGTCTTCTTTCCCGAATAAAAATACTGCCAAAGCCTTAGCAAGCTCTGTTTTTCCTACACCGGTGGGTCCGAGGAATATAAACGATCCGGTAGGTCTTCTTTCATTTTTAAATCCGGTTCTTGCTCTTCTCACTGCCCTTGCTACATTTTCAATAGCTTCTTTTTGTCCTACGATTCGGTCTCTTAAAGATTCTTCCATCTTTAATAGCTTATCATTTTCTGTTTCTTCCATTTTTTCGAGAGGAATGCCTGTCCACATAGAAACTACAGAAAGAATCGCATCTTCGTCAATAGATACTGCAAAGCCTTCCATCTTTTCTTGCCATGCTTGGGTTTTTTCGTCTATTAGAATCTTTTTGCGATTCACCTCGTCTCGCACACTTGCTGCTTTCTCGTATTCCTGAGAGCGTACCATTTCTTCTTTTTTCAAAGACAACAATCGAATCTCTTCTTCCATTTCTTTGATTTCTTGAGGTCTTGCACAATTGGCAAGTCTTGCTTTTGCACCTGCTTCATCAATTATATCAATAGCCTTATCAGGAAGATAACGATCATTTATATATCTATGCGACATCTTAACCGCTTGCTCTAAGGCCCTTGGAGTATATCGCACTTTGTGATGAGCTTCATAAGCCTTTTTCAATCCTTGTAAAATCTGGATCGCATCATCAACTGAAGGCTCTGCCACCTTCACTGTTTGAAATCTTCTTTCAAGTGCAGAATCTTTTTCTACATATTTTCTGTATTCTGTATTTGTGGTTGCACCGATACACTGCAACTCACCTCTCGCAAGCGCTGGTTTCAATATATTGGCAGCGTCCACAGCGCCTTCGGCTGCGCCTGCACCTATGAGAGTATGAAGCTCATCGATAAATATAATTATATTTGTTGAAGAGGTGATCTCTTTCATAATTTTTTTTAACCTCTCTTCAAATTCCCCCCTATACTTTGTTCCGGCTATTAAACCGGCTAAATCCAAAGAAATCACTCTTTTTTCAAACAACAAATCTGGTACAGTCTTTTGCACTATAGAAAGCGCAAGTCCTTCTACGATTGCAGTTTTTCCAACACCGGATTCACCGATTAAGACTGGATTATTTTTTGTTTTTCTAGAAAGAATCTGAATCACTCTTTCTATTTCCTTACTTCTTCCTACAACAGGGTCTAACTTTCCGTCTCTTGCAAGAGTTGTTAAGTCCCTGCCAAATTCATCCAATATGGGAGTTTTGCTCTTTTCTGCTTTTGTCGATTGAGAGTGAGATGTTTGGGAACCGGCTCCCGCAGCAACACCTACAGGACTCACGGGAGGCGCGCCTAACAATCTCATAATTTCACTTTTAATTACATTATAATTTACGCTAAAAGAAGAAAGTGCCCCTCCAGCGATATTATTATTATCTCGTAAGAGTGCGAGAAGTATATGCTCTGTCCCTACATAATTATGTTTTAGCCTTTTCGCTTCTTCTCTTGCACTTTCTACTATCTTCTGATACTTGTCTTGACCTGAACTTAAATCGAGTAGCAGGTTTCCAGAATTTTCGCGAGTTCTTCTTTCTATTTCCTTTTTTAAATCGTTTAAATTGATATTTAAGTTGGATAATATTTTAATTGCAACAGAATCATCCTCTTTTAAAAGACCGAGTAAAATATGCTCTGGACCAATAAAATCACTTCCTAATCTTTTTGCCTCGTCCTGAGCCATTTCGTTAATGACTCTTTTTGCTCTTTTTGTAAAATCCAGCATAACTCCCCCTGTATTTTCCTTAAAATATTAGACTAAAACCAATCCAAACCCGGCTAAAGCACCAGAATTTATATAAAAGACTAAAATTTCTTTCAAAAAACTATATTTTCTAAGATTTTTGAACTCTTAATTATTATATTATCTTTATCGTAAAAATTAGCAAGAATTATCCAAACTATTTCGATATTTTTCGGGTTTTATCAAATTCTAATAAGAAATAGACAAATTCATAAAAAGAAAAAATCTGCCTTTTTGAAATATTTTTTTTATAAATATACAGTCGAGTCTTAGGATACTCTTCTTTTGCAATTTTTACATTTTCCAAAACAAAATCAAAACTATCCCCTACCATGCTCTCTAAAATCCAATTCTCTTTCTCGTGAAAACTCGGAAGGTCGATGTAAACCGATAACTTATTCGCAAGACCAATATTTGTAGGGCAAGAAGTTATATATCCGATTCCGAGAAAATAATCAAAAAGATTCTTTGAATTCAGCAATCGAAAAAATATTTCATACTCTTTAAAGAATTTAAAAAACTTTCCATTCAATGAAAAAAATTCTAACCGAAAATGATCTTCGTCAAAAAATATGCAATTCAGATTGCTCTCAAATCTCACAAAATCTTCCTTATTTTTATCCGAGGCAGAAGACTGAAACAATTTCAAGACTTTAGTTTTGATTTTCGTCTTAATTGAAGTTTCTTTTCCAAACTTTGAAACAGGATATACAAACTCTTTCAAATTCCTTGCGATTCTATATCTGAATGAAACTTTAGAATTTGGAAAATTTTGAAAAATCTGCGATTCGAGATCAATGAGTTTTGTAAATTTTTGGGAGGTGAATTTTTTTAGAGCTAAATGAAAATTTTCTATTTCGCTTTCTGGAATTTTTTTTTGAATATTTAAAAAAAATTTTTTTTTATCAGATAGAAACTCTTCCCATTTTTTATGTTGGAATTTCTTTTCGATTTTTTTATAAGGAAGAATTGCATCTTGAAAAGATATAAAACAATTCCCACACCCGATTTTTCCAGATTTCAGAAATTCCTGAAAACTATATCCGCATCTGAGACAAAATTCTATCCCACTATATTGGTTGTAATTTTCCGGAAACAATTCGATTTCGCTTGAAAGCCAAAGATGCAAGCTCCATGTCGTGGGTTACAAGAATCATGGAAAATTGAAACTCTTTTTGAAGTCCTAAAACAAGTCCCATTAAATTTCTAGAATTTTCTCTGTCTAAATTTCCGGTCGGCTCGTCTGCCAAAATCAATTGCTTTTTTGCAACCAGTGCCCTTGCCACTCCTACTCTTGCACTTTCTCCACCTGAAATTTCGGAGGGATAATTTTCTGTTCTTGAGATAAGCCCCACTCTCTCTAAAATTTCTAACGACTGAGACCTCGCCTTATTTTTTTTAACACCTGAAATGAGTAGTGGCATCATTACATTTTCCAAAGCAGTAAAATCAGGAAGCAGTAAATGGTGTTGAAAAATAAAAGAAATTTTTTCTCTCCTGAATCTTTCTTTTTCCCTCTCTTTCATATCAGACAGACTTTCCCCACAAACTACAACTTTGCCGCTTTCAAAATTATCCATTGCACCAAGTATATTCAACAAAGTGGATTTACCGACACCTGAAGAGCCTTCTACAGAAACAATCTCATTCGCTAAAACAGTAAAATCTAAATTGGTTAAAATAGGAACGCCTTTCTCGCTTTTGAAATAAGACTTGTTCAGATTTTTAATTTCTACCAGAGCCATGTTATTCGTTCCTTATCGTATCTATCGGGTTGAGTCTCGCTGCCCACCTTGCAGGGAAATACCCGGCTATTCCAGACAAAATAGTCGCAGCAGTTGTCACCATAAATATAAATGAAATATCAATGTCCACAGGCAAGTGATCAAAGTAGTAAATGTCTTTTGGAACTAACTCAACAGTCCGCCAATCGCTTTGATAAATTGCAGACCCGATTAAATTGATGATTTCGCTTAACGCATTGATTATTGACTCCAATTGGTTGGCTCCGAATATACCGATCATCCCCCCTACACTCGAAGCCAAAACTCCTATAATCATGGAGTTCAAAGTAAAAATCAAAAGTATGGAATTGGAAGATAAGCCTAAGGCTTTTAGTGTCCCGATAGATTTTTGTTTGGAGCGCACGAGCGAATATACAGTAGCCACCATTCCAAGTGCAGCAAGTACTATGAATAAAAATACGATAATAGAAATAATTGTTTTTTCCAATTTCAAAGCTGCCAGAAAATTTTCCTGCTCTTCTGCAATTGTTCTGACTGTGAGAGATGTTCGCACTTTAATTTCAGGATCAAAATCAGGATCATTAAAAATCTCAAGTAGAGTGGACTTGACTCTTACTAAATCATCTAAAGACTTTACCTTGATAATAATTTGATTGACCGAGCCTTTCAGTTTAAAAAGTTTTTGTGCAACCGGAAGAGAAAGAAAAATAAATCTGGAGTCGTAGTTGTAATACCCTGTTCTAAAAAAACCAGAAACCCTAAAAGACTCAACATTCACCTCTACCCCTTTTCCGACAGTAAAAGTACCGCCCGGCACTGCTACTGTAATAGTTTTTCCTAAAGAATAGCCATAGAGAGAAGCCATTTCCTTTCCTATGAGAATATAATTTTTAGAATTCATTAACCTCACCTCGTCTCTATTGTAATAAGTCAGATGAGGTAGGTTCGTAAAATTCAGATCAGACGAGCTTGTAGCCTCCATAGGAACTGCTCGAATCATTATCGGAATAAAAGATGTACTATTTTGTAAAAGACCGTGGCTTGTGATATTTCCTTGAATAGAAACAACCCTTTCTTTTAAATATTTATTTTTTAGTACAAGATCAATAATTTTCTGGTAATTCTGAATTTCCCCAGATTCGTAATTATTCTCAATTGTAACATGAGAGCCTCCCGACCAGAGAGATTCTTTGACCTGTTTTTGGAATCCGTTAAAGATAGATAATACAATCACCAATAAAGATACGCCTACTGCCATAACGATAAACGATAATCTTGACTTTAAAGACAGTAGCCCGAATATCTTGGCTCCTCTCAAATACCTCGATGTAATTAAAAAAACTATTCCCATAATTTATTGCTATAAATAATCCTTGTTTGACAATATTCCTAAGGTAGCTTAATCTGTCAAAAAAGGATTATTTTTGAGATTTTATGGGTGAAAGCGATAAAGTTTATTCTATCCGATTTATCGCAAAAGATGAAGAATCAGGGTTGAATTGCCTATTTTGTGCTATTTTTGACCCTGTAATCGGCAAATTTGAGCAATTTGAAATACTTCTTGGAAGTAATGTATCTATTTCAAACCCAAGTCAAGCAACATTTAAAGACTTTTCTAATTCTATTCAGCTTTCCAAATACAAGGGAGATTTTTCTAAAAACTACACAAATAGCCTCTCAGAAAACTATAAAACTGGATTTTTATCAGAAAGTTTTATAGAAGAACTTAGACACTATTTAGAGACAAGCGATAACGAAAGACTAAATTACCTATTTCAACAACCACAGATCCAAGTTTTAGGTGCCACTGCCAAAATAAATATGGAGCTATTCTATGAAAAAATAGAGCGAAATGATATAGAAAAAACCAACCAAGTGATTAATACTTCCGCCGATGAGTCGAACACCGGGTCACAAGACATAATACCTCAAGGCTCGATGGTTGTGAATTTTAAATTTGCACTTTCTCCAGTATCTGGAGTCAAAGTCAGTGAGTTGAAAGATGGCAGCCGGATTATGGTAAAAATTGTACCGGGAGATACAAATTCAAACAATACAATAAACCTCCTAAAACTCAGAGACGACGGAGGAAATATCAAAGTTATTCCCGCCACAATAGTTTTCATAAATCACACTGCCAAAGGTACTGAAACTATTATTAAAATAACGGACTCTATATTCGGTAAATACACCGAAGAAGAAGCCTCTATCAAAGTAAAACTTGCAGGCAACGAAACTCTCGCATCCTCTGTTTCGACCCCTCAAACAGAAACCAGAAAAGCCCCTGCAATCCAACCAAGACAAACTAAGGAAGATTCGGGTTCTCTACCTATAGGCGTGCTTATAATTATCGGAGCACTCGGTATAATTGGGGCATTCATTACCATTTTCCTATTGTAACTCAGAATTTATGAAAAAAATACTTTTTATTCTACTTCCTTTTGTTACCTTTCTTTTGACAATAGAGATGATGTTTCTGGATATACAACTCCAAAAGCCTTTTGACCCATATAAATTTTCTTTGGAAGAAGGAAGCACTACTCTAAAAGAAGAAAAAAATACACCAATCCCAATGCAAATCGGGAAAGGAATATTTCAAAAAATCTCTTTTTTTTCTGAGTTGCATAGAGCACTAAAAGACACAAATTCTCCCTCCGACGGAAAGGTAGAAAAAACTATTTCTAAAATAGAAAGAGTAATACTTTCATTAAAGATTGCTTTTTTTATAAACCTATTCCTAGCCGCTCTTTCTATATGTGCATTCATCTCTATGAATTTAGAAGCCTACTTTTCTCCATTTCTGAATCGTTTCCAAGCAATTTCTTCTATTTTCATATTCATGCCATATATGTCTGAAAGTTCCAGACTAATAGAAACAAAACCTATTCTTGGAATACTGGGGGTTCTATTTTTCCTCAGCTCCTCTGTGTATGCGATTTGGATATTTCGTAAATTTGGCAAATTGAAAAAACAAGACAATTTCACATACCAAGCTCTCTACCACGCATCAAAGTCAGAAGAAGAAAATTTAACAAAACAAGAAAATGACCCAATTAGCTTTATTACTTTTGCTTTTCATTTTTCTGTTATCATATTTTCGGGAATTCTAATCGGAAATTTTTTATACATACCACTTTTTTCTCTTCAAAAAAACTTTTCAGCTCAATTTGGAATTCTTTTGATTGTTCTATTTTTCGGGCTATCTCTATTCTATATAAAAAACTATTATACAATAGGAAAGGAAATCGGTTACTCAAAATTTCAAAATATTCTTGCCAGCATTGCTTTTTTACAATTTCGTTTTATAAAAAATATCCTATTTACAGTTCTATCTCTCACAGGCGTGATTTTTTTTATTACACTTTTGTTTTCTCTACTCGCCTTCAATAGTTTTTTTTTAAAAAGTGCAAACTTCCTGCTTCAAACTCAAGTTAGCCTGTAATATTTTTCTGAATAAAAACAATCACAAAGAATTGTACGAAAAATAGAATGGAATAAAAAATATGAATCCGATTTGGAATTTTTTGAAAGATCAAATACAAAGAGAGTAAAAGTATCAATGAAAGCAGAAAATTTTGTAAAATGTCAAAATCAATAAAATTTAAAATACCAAAAGAATATAAACAAACAATGGCAAATATGAAATAGCAAAAATAGTAAAGATAAAGGAAAAAATCTTTCAACCTTTGTTACCGAAACACTCCGACTTTTTTTCTTCGCCTAAAATACGGCACTGAATTTGTCCGTTTTCAAAATACGTTATTCGATGCACTAACTTACCCGTAATGTCGTACGTTTCTTTGGCTTCGACCAAACCGGATGGATAATAAAAAATCCACTCTTTTATTTTCAGGTCTTTATGGTAAGAGCCGGAATATTCTTTTTTCCCGTCTATAAAATATTTCTCCCAGTTCCCTGTCTTGTAACCGCTATCGTAGTACCCTTTTTCTTCCAGATTGCCATTCTCGTAAAATCTTTCATACAACCCATCCTCGTTTCCCCAGATATCGGTTTGTATCCAAAAGACTCTTTTTTTCCCATAGGTAAAATATTGTTTGCAGTATGGTTTTCCATTTAAAAAATTCCAAACCCAAAGCCCATCTCTTTGCCCATTTTTAAAATTCCCAAAACTTAAAACAGATTTTGACTTGGTGTATTGAAAACATTCACCATCGTTAATTCCTAATGGATTTACCTTACAAGATGAATACAATTCACCTGTATCATACCAAGCTAATCTTTTGTTGTTCTCTATAGCAGTATAGAGATTCGTCTTCTTGTCAAATTTTGCATTTGAAGAAATAGAATCAGGAAAACTTTTTTTGGGACTACAACCAATAGTTATAAAAATTAAAAAAATAGAAAAAGCTGATTGAATAATCATACAACTCTTCAATGTAAGATAAACTAAATTACAAATTTAGTTTATCGTAAACTTCTTTACCGCCAAGACTTCATCTTTTTCATTTCTGATTTCTACTTCGTATTTTCCAGGTGAATCAAAAAAAGTCTCATCGTAATAGGTCTGCGCTTTTTCGGCATCCTTTTTAAAAGAACGTACATAACTGTGGATTTCTTCCTTCCCACCTTCTGTCTTGTAAATTTTCAAGCTCAAAGTTTTTGGAGTGCTCCAACCTTTTCTATAATAAACATAGAAATCTTGACCGGCTTTAAAATCATAGTCTTTGTCAGGATCCATCTGTGAAACCTTGTCCGGTGTCATCTTATTCACATCCATAAAAATGGCGTGCTTCTGTGGCCAGAAAAGCCAAATCAACCAGAGAGCCGCAATAAAGCCCCCTAAAATTAAATATTTTTTCGGCTTGTTTTCGCCGCCCTTAGGTGAGGTATAATCTTCCAATCTCATAACACTTTTTACGTTGTAAAGAGTGCTTTTTTTGGGCAATAGTTTTTCTTGGTTTTTTCCCTCAAAGCGATGGTTTTTTACGATTTCTTTTTTATTCACTTTCTCTACCGGCTCTTTTTTGGAAACTTCTACTGTAGATTGAACACCCTCCACCGGGTTATCCGTTTTATTGCCTAAAGCCCTATTGATCTGAGTGCCGGCCGCTTGAAATAGTCGATCCTTTTTAGCCAATTTCTAAGATATCCTCTACCAACCCCTCATAAGCCAAGGCCACCTTATTTTTCTTCTGGTATTCAAACAAAGTCTTTTGCATAAGATGGGATTCCTCGACTGCCACAGAAACCGGAAGGGTTGTGCGAAATAATTTTAAATATTGCTGTATTTGAGGGACAACTGCCTGCGAAATAGAAGTTCGGGGATTGAACATAGAAAGTAAAGCTCCAAATATTTTTAAATTCGGGTTGTACCTTTTTGTAACAGTTTCATAAATATCAAGAATCCCCTCAATCCCATCAATAGAAAATTTTGACACTTGTAATGGAATAATTATCCCCGTCCCTGCAACTAAAGCATTTAACGTAAGCATTGAAAGGCTTGGAGGACAATCAATCACCACATAATCAAAGTCTTCTTTTATCATTTCCATGGAATCCCGTAACATGAAAAACCCATCGAGTTTGCCGGACAAAATACTGTCAACCTCAGATAACTTTATGTTAGAAGGGATAATCTTCAAATTTTCGATACGAGTCTCAGATATTAAATTTTGAATTGGAGCGATCTTGTCCCTAAACACCGGGTAAATAGTTTTTTCTGAGTCGGTTTCCTTGCTAACAAAAATACTCGACGAATTTCCCTGGGGGTCCAAGTCGATGAGTAGAGTCCTCTCCCCTTTTTTTGCAAGCCCGACTGCGATATGCACTGAAGTAGTAGTTTTTCCTACCCCACCCTTTTGATTCGTGATACATAGTATTTGTTTCATGCAGTCCGTAATTGTGTCAGCGTGGATTTTTTTCTCATAATTTTAGTCTTGAAATTTTTTTTCTTAGTGTCAAGAAATAAAACCCCCGCTTCAGACCTCAGTCCTCAGCCATCAGTTCTCCACATTGGAGTTCCCACATTTTTGCACGAAAAGTGCAGATTTTGCACTAAAAGCGAAATTCGCTGAAATAGGTGGAGATCCCACTTTTTTGCACGAAAAGTACAGATATTGTACTAAAAGCGTAAACTCAAAACCTCTATCTCAGAAAGATAAATCTAAATGAAAAAGATATACAACTCCACTATTTCCTACCTCAGACTTCAGGCATCAGTCCTCCGTATTGGAGTTCCAATAGGAAGATAATGGTCAGTAAAGTGTAAAAGGGATAGCCTCATACTCATAGACGAAAGCCTTGCGATATTTTCTTTTCTTATCTGTAAGAATCTTTTCTTTCGGAGATATCAAGAATGATTATTAATACTTGCTTATTTTTAATTTGATAAAACAAACGATAATCGCCAATACGATACCGATAAACACCTTCAAATTCACCCTTTAACTTTTTGATGTTATTTCCAAAAAAAGGATTCAATTTTAATTGTGGATAAATGTATTCTCGAATTTTTTTATAAATCTTTTTATATTTCGTTTCTTTAATTTTTGAAATAAAACTTTCCGTTTCAGCAATTTCAAAATTATTTAACAAATTTATACTTTCCCTTCTTCGCTTCATTAATTCCCGTTTTAAGGCTTTTGATTAACGAATGATCGTTTAAAATTTGTTCCATCTCTATATCTGAAATATAAATTTCATTAGTCAAATAGGATAAAGATGCGTTTTCCATAAAATTAGAAATAGTCCTCCTTTCTCCATCTGCAGCTTTTTTCAATAAATTATATACATTATCATCTACACGAACAGTAACGGTTTTCATAAAGTCCCTCAAAGCAAACATATTCAATTAGATTCAATTTATCAATAATTTATTCAATTTACAAAATTTTAATTCCTCTATATCAGTCCTCCGAATTGGAGATCCCACTTTTTTGCACAAAAAGTGCAGATTTTGCACTAAAAGCGTAAGCTCAAAACCTCATCCTACAAGATAAATCTATTGGCAAAGATTCTACCTCCACTATTTCCTACCTCAGACCTCAGACATCAGTCCTCCGAATTGGAGATCCCACATTTTTGCACGAAAAGTGCAGATTTTGCACTAAAAGCGAAATTCACCGAAATAGGTGGAGATCCCACTTTTTTGCACGAAAAGTGCAGATTTTGCACTAAAAGCGTAAGCTCAAAACCTCATCCTACAAGATAAACCTATTGGCAAAGATTCTACCTCCACTATTTCCTACCTCCGACCTCAGACCTCAGACATCAGTCCTCCGAATTGGAGATCCCACATTTTAGGCAAAAAAAAACCCTCCGAGCAATCGGAGGGTTTTTGCTAAAAAAGAAAGGCAAAGCCTTCCTAAAAAATGAAAATCTCTATGGAGTTGTCTTAGAGTTCGGGTAAGCAGTATCCCAAGAAACTATGCCTGTTCCAAACAAAGAGGACACACCTTGTGCAGCTAAAGGACACTCTGCAAGTCCACCAAGAGTGCTTCCAAGAATACCTGTTACTGAAGCACGTGTTGTTGCATCTCCACCGTAAGTACATGCTGTCACTAGACCGGTAGTTCCACCATCACCATAAGCTACGTTTAAGTCTGGTAGAGTTCCGCCACCTAAAACTTGAGGGACTGCATATTTCTTTCTAAAAGACCTGTTACAAGCAATACCGTCATTTGTAGCTGTGGAAGAAGAGTTTGTAGCCATCCAAGTATAGTAAGCTGTTGCTGCAGACCCATTTGTTGACACAGAGTAAGCGATCTCTTTAGCTTCTGTCAATTGCTTTGGAGTGGTACTTGCAGGAGATGGATTTAATGCAGGTGAAAATCCGATTCCTTCACAAGAATCAACTACAGAAAAATTGATATTTGACCCATCTCTAAAACTAGCTTCACCATAAGCAGTTGTACCTGTTACAAGTGGGAAAGCGTTTGCAAAGCTCGAAGAAATACTCATAAGAGCAGTTGATACAGGGTATGCTTGCTCTGGTAGGATTGAATTCGATGTAAAGGAGCTGGTAGAGCCTTCATCTTCTACACGATTAGTATAGATCCCGCCTGTAATAGCGCCTGTTCTAACTTGAGTTTCTTTTGGCATTCCCAAAAATAAAGCTCGAGCCATCTTCACATCAAAATTTGCTTCAGGTTTTCTGCAATCTGAGTTTCCCATAATTGCTTCAAACGTTGCAGTTTGGTTTGCAATCGCAGCAGTACGAGTAGCTGTAGTTATACCAGCTAAAGAACAACTTGCTCTTGGGATTCTGGAGCACGCTAATAGTGCACCACCTTTAGTGTATGCCAATCTGGTCATATAAGCACTAGCAGCATTAGATGTTCCAACTGCACCATAAAATGCAGCAAATGCACCTGCTATCGCGCCACAGTTTCCAAATCCACCCTCAACTGTTGTAGTTCCACCGGCGATACCGTTAGCGATTAACGCAGCATTCACAGCAGTAGCCTCAGCAGTGGACAAATTCCCTGTTCTAAACGCCGCCAAGGAAGTTGCAAGTATTGTAGTAGCAGTAGGGTTTTTTGCACAAATTGCTACCGGTACACCCATATAAGCAAGCATATTTACAGTTGTTTTTGCACTGGTTAAAGCAGTGTTTCTGTTGTCAGTTGTAAATGCAGAGCCATCTACTGGTCTTACAAATGCGTCATACTTTCTGTTAAATGGAACAGTAGCATAAGAGCTAAAACCTTGAGCAGTTACAGTACTACCGGACGCAGCCTCATAATTCGCCTGTGTAAAAATTGTTGAGTTACCTGCAGCAACCGAGTATAGAGAGCCTGCATACAAAGAAGCAAGGTTCAAGCTGATTGCACAGTTACCCTTTCCAAGTCCACCGATTAGCTGTCCTAGGATTAGCCCGTTTACTTGATTTCCTCCGATTTCACGCTTGTGGCAATTTGCAAAAATACCAAAAGCAAGGAGGGATGTTAAAGTTATTAATTTAAGATTTTTCATATTCGTCTATTCCTCCTATTATAGTTCGTGCTTGTAGCCGATTCTGTAAATCTGTCCACCGAGTACCACAGGGTAAGCTGGAAGTGGAGACATACCTGTCATACCGCCATAAGACTTGGTTCCTGCAGTTCCCATTTTCGCGCTTAGGATTGTTTCCAATTCGAGGAAAAGTGAGCCTTTGTCGGAAATCTTGGTTTGAGCACCGAGTAACCAGTTAAAACCAAATCCTGTAACATGGAATTGAGCGTCTTCATTGATAACCGCAGGGTCAGCAGCAGAAGATACTAAAGATTTTCCGAGTCCACCTGATGCAGCGTTTAAGCCGGCACCGTCGTTTCTGCCTTTTACTCCCCAACCACCATTGTAGTAGTGGATACCTGCACCCATATAGAACGCAGAAGACTCAGCTACAGCAATTTTAATACCAAAATAAGCAGGAACTATAATAGAACGGTAATTCCAAGTAATGTCATACCAGTTGTATCCCATGAAATTAGAAGTGGTGCGACCACCCATAATTTTTTGGGTATAGTTTACGCCTACTCTGAAAAAGAACGCCTTTCCTATATCCTGCTCGTATCCAAAGTTTAAAACTCCACCGGTCATAGAACCATCACCTTTTACGTTGAGTGCACCACCAGATACGTTTTCCGCAGCCTGTAGTTTGTTTTCAGCGATAATCAGCTTTTGCTGTCCGTTGTAGTTACCGTAACTGTCTCTTGTCACTTGAGTAGAATCAAGACCATCTTTCATGATGGTTCCACCCAACTGACCTAGATCAAATTGAAGACCGCCCCCCACTATGATACTGGATTTAGCACTTAGTGCAGACCCTGTACAAGCTACGAGACCGATCGCTAAAAAGATTCTAATAATCTTTTTGATCATACATTACCTCTTCTTAATTTTTTTCGTTTTTTTATAGCCTAACTAATTATAAAGATTTAGTGAATATTTATAATTAGTTAGACACAATTGGCAATTCTCTTAGCTTATGTAGTCTCTTGTCAACCTATATACTAAGTTTTTTTAATTTTTTTAAAAAAAATGTCACAATTTGACTTATTTTGCATACAACTTAGGTCATATCCCAAAAAAAGTCTTTGTTTGTAAGTTTTTCTTCTTGATCTTCTATTTTGGGCAGGGCTATATTTTTCTGTCTTGGTTTTGAGATAAATTTTAGCTGGCTTTCTAAGTCTTGGGTTTCTTTTTCCCAGTAATCCGTACTTCCGAAATGGGGGAAAAGTGCAGGAAAAGTAGGGTCTTCCCACCTCCTTGCAATCCAAGCAGAATAGTGTATATATCGGAAAGCTCTTAACGGCTCTACTAAATTCAGCCAATTTTCCTGAAATTCAGAAAATTCACTGTATGCTTCTAAAAAAACTCCCCTTCTGTGCTCCCTAAATTCTACTGAAGAAGGGAGTAGCATCCAAAGATCCTGCACTACAGGCCCTGTTCTAAAATCATCAAAGTCTAAAAAAAACCAGCCCGAGTTTCCGTTCAGCAGATTTCCGTTGTGGCAGTCTCCGTGGATTCTCTGGGTGGGAACTCCAAGTGAGATTTCATCATAAATTTCTGCAATTTTTTCTGCGGTCAATATATACCTTTCAGCGCAAGACTTAGGCAAAAAGCTCTTTTCTGTTAAAAACCTTAATGGTTTATGTACATATTCTTCCGAATTCACATGGGGTCTATGAAGCGATTTTTTAGACCTTCCTATTCTATGAATTCTGGAAATTAGTCTTCCAACTATTTTCAAATCTGTATCGGTAAACTCATCCGGAGACCTTCCTCCAATTTTTTCCCACATAGAATAATATATCCCGGATATTTCTCTGATACTTTCTCCGTTTTGGAATCGAATAGGTTTAGAAACAGGGATTTCGTTTTCTGACAATTCATATAGAAAATCGTGCTCTTCTTGGATTTCTTCTTTTGACCACCTTCCGGGTCTGTAAAATTTTACGATAATATTTTGAGAGTCCTCCAAATACACGTCAAACACTCTATTTTCATAGCTATTCAAGGCAAAAACTCTTCCTGTAGGAGAATATCCGCATTCTTCGCATGCAAGGATTACTTTTTCGGGAGTGAGATCATAAAAATATTCATTCATAATTCTTGGATTTCTTCAAAATTTCTTTAGGATTTAGTTTTGTCTTCCTTTTTCCCTTATAAGAACTTAAATTGACGAAATTCTCACATAAAAAAAACTTTCATTAAGGAGATTTTTCGACATGATTAAAAAAGCTGAGCTTCTATTAGACGGGAAGACTTATCCTCTTTCTATCTCCGAGGGTACGGACGGCAGTCAAGGAATCCATATCGGAGAGCTTTACAATAAGACAGGTCTTGTAACTATTGACCCGGGGTATTTTAATACCGCATCTGGCGTTTCAGAAATTTCCAAAAGAGACGCAGATAAGGGTGAGTTAATCTACCGAGGCTATCACATCGAAGACCTAGTGAAAAATTCTACCTTTGTTGAGACTTCCTATCTCCTGATTTATGGCAGTCTCCCCACTCAAAATGAATTGTCCGATTTTTCCAAGCGTCTTTCCAAGCATTCTCTAATCCATGAAAATATGATAAACCTACTCGACGGTTTTCCGGGGAAGGCTCACCCTCTTGCTGTTCTTTCTGTGATGGTAATGAGTTTGTCGAGTTATTACCCCGACAATTACGAAGAAAGTCTCGACAGAGGTATCGACCTAGTTACGAGGCTACTCGCAAAGATTCGTACTATTGCAGCCTATATCTACAAAAAAATGGTAGGTCAACCTTTCAACTATCCCCAAGACAAACTCCCCTATTGCACCAACTTCCTTCAGATGATGTTTGCAATTCCTACAGAGCCTTACGAGGTAAAACCAGAACACGACAAAATCTTAAACCAATTTTGGATCATGTATGCAGAGCACGAGATGAATGTAGCTGCAGCCACAGTAGAAATGATCGGCAGCACCCAAGCCAATCTATTTGCCTCTATCAGTGCCGGCATGAGTGCTTTATGGGGTTCCAGAGAAGGAGGTAAAAACGTAGCCGCAGTTGAGTTGATAGAAGATATTTTAAAAAATGGTGGAGACGTAAAAAACTATTTTGAAAAGTTCAAAAATGGTGGTGCAAAGCTCGACTCTAACGGCTTTGGGCACGAAGCCTATAAAGGTACCAGCCCTCGCTCGGTTGTTGCAAAAGAGTTGTTTAGAAATTTCTACAAAAATACAAAAGACCCAATCGCAGAAACTGCTCTAAAAGTGGAAGAATATGTCTTAAACGACCCGTATTTTATAAAAGAAAACCTCTATCCAAATCTTGATTTTTATAGTGGTGTGATTTTCCACTCTCTCGGAATTCCAAAAAACATGTTTACTGTCATGCAGACTATCGGGAAATTGCCTGGCTGGCTTGCTCACTGGAGACAACTAAGATTACAAACAAAAACGAGTAAGGCAAGACCAAGACAAATTTACACTGGCAAAGTGGGCTTAACTTATAAACCTATTGAAAAAAGATAGTTCTTTTGTGTAAGTTTATTTTTTTATGGGTGCATCTGCTAAAATCCTTTTTTGGAAATATACACTCTCAAATTCCTAAGAGAAATCGTCATTTAATAACGATACCTTTGTCTTGCAACACAAGGGCTGGATAATTATTAATAATATTGGTTTGAAAATTATTTTATATGATTGTATTTTTTAATCTAGCATGAATCTAAACTCTGAACAAAAAAAAGCAGTTGAACACGTAAAGGGGCCCCTTCTTATCTTTGCAGGAGCCGGCTCCGGTAAGACAAGAGTAATCACGAACAGGATTGTAAACCTGATCACAAAAGAAAAAGTCAAACCCTCTGAAATTGTTGCACTCTCTTTTACAAACAAAAGTGCAAAAGAACTAAGAGAAAGGGTTTTTTCTATGGTCGGAAGAAAAGGAGTCAAGGGGATAGAGCTGTCCACATTCCACTCTTTTGGTCTGAAACTATTAAAAAAGTTTATAGAAAATTTAGACTACAAAAATCCTTTTTCATTACTTTCCCCATCCGACTTAGAGCCTATTGTGATAGGTTTACTAAAAGAAAAAAAGTTAGACCCTAAGAAATTTCCTATCTATTCCATTCTCTCCAAGTTGAGTTTCCGAAAAAATTCAAACTCATTTCAAAAACAAGAGATTTCAGAATTAGAAGAATACGTGGAAGCAATTTTTGAAAATTATTCCGAAAAACTAAAAAGTATAAATTCTATAGACTTTGACGATCTCATCTTACTCCCTATAGTTTTGCTGAAGAATTTCAAAGAAGTAAAAGACTACTGTCACAAAAAGTACAAGTTTTACATGGTGGACGAGTTTCAAGACACTAACCAATCTCAGTATGAACTCGTAAAACTTCTTCTTGGGAAAAATGACAATCTTTGTGTTGTGGGAGACGACGACCAGAGTATCTACGGGTTTAGAGGAGGAGACGTAAACCTCATACTAAACTTTGAAAAAGATTTTCCTCATGCGAAAAATGTTCAACTCATGCAAAACTACCGCTCATCAAAAAATATTCTGGAAGCCGCAAACTCACTCATCCAAAAAAATCCCACCAGAGTTTCAAAAGAATTGTACTCGAGTTTTCACTACCCCGAAAAAGTGAAGTATGTAGAAAGAGAAGACGAAAAAGACGAGGCCTCTTTTGTAATAGATGAAATAGAAAGAGAGATTTTAAAAGAAAAAAGAAAAGGTGGAGAAATCGCAATTTTATTCAGAACAAACTACCAGTCCAGACCTTTTGAAGAAGAGTTACGACTTCGCTCTATCCCCTACAGACTTTTTGGTGCTTACAATTTTTTTGACAGAAAAGAAGTAAAAGATATTTTAGCGTATCTTAGAGTTCTTGCAAATCCGAAAGACGAGCTAAGTCTTCTTAGGATTCTAAACTACCCCAAAAGGGGAATAGGGGACACTGCAATTTCTAAAATTCACAAAGCCTCTGTAGAGAAGAACTTGCACACGATTGATGTTTTGTATGCGTTATGCGAAAGCGATAGTTTTGTAGAGGGTTTAAAAAAAAATGTAATTTCCGAAATCTATGAATTTTTAGAGACTATCGAAAAATACAAAAAAAGATTTTTTGGAAACGAAGGCCTGTCTTTCGTATTGAAAGATTTTATTAAAGAAATCGGTTTTGAAAAAGAAATCCAATTGGAAGAAGACAATGAAAAGATTGCAAAAGCAAGAATTTTAAACCTATTTGAAATCCTGAATATGTTGAAATTTTTTGAAGAGGAGTGGGACTCTGAAACTAAGCCGACTCTGTTTGACTTTCTTTTGAAAATTTCTTTACTCACAAACGATGACACAAATGATTCTCCCGAAGAAAACAAGGTCAACCTTATGACCATGCACCTCTCCAAGGGCTTAGAATTTGAAACAGTTTTTCTAACAGGTGTAGAAGAAGGAATCATACCATCTTCAAGGTCGATGGAATTCCCGACTGGAGAAGAAGAAGAAAGAAGACTGATGTATGTGGGGATGACCAGAGCAAAAAAAAAATTATATTTGACAAGTACGAGGGGTAGGAAAAAATTTGGAGAATCAGTTCCGAGTATTCCCAGCCGCTTCCTAAGTGAAATCAACCAAGAATATTTGGATCGCTTTTTGATAGAGTCTGAAGAGGAGAATTCCGGTTTTAACTTTATTGCAGAACTGGAAAAGCTAAAAATTGTTTAATATGAAATTTTCTAATCTGGTATTAATTAGTGTAATTTTAGGCTCTTGTGCATCAGGAGGAAACAAACAAGACCCGATCTTGTTAAAAAAGTTAGAATCTGAAAACTCATTAAAAGCAGAAATTCGTAAGGCAGATGAGGAGCTTTCCGCTACCGGTCTCACGGAAGAAAAGAAAAATGGAATACTTTTAAACAAAGCAAAGGCATTCATTCAATTAGGCTCTTATAAAGAAGCACTGCAAACACTAACAGAAATTTTACAAACTCGGTCAGGGATTCACACTCCTCACATCAGCTACTACGCCGGACTCGCCTATTTTTATGACAAGGACTATAAAAAAGCAATTTCATTTTTCATTCGCTCGGACAGTGAAGACCCACTTTTTGAGCCTGATTCAAAAAGGAAGATCTTGGCAAAAGCCTACTTTCAGGAAAACCAATTTGGCCCCGGAGTGGCAATTCTTGGCAAAGCGTCCCAAGACAAGAATTTTGTGAAAGATTTAGAATATTATGAAATGGTTTCGCTCGGATTTTATAAGATGAATTTAATTCAGAGGAGTCTTCCTTTTGCAGAAGAAGGCTTGACGAAATTTCCTGAAAGCAAAGTATTACAGGAAATAAAAAAAGACTGCCTGACATACCTTGAATCTAAAAAAATTAAATCGTGAAATAAAAAAATTTCAAAAAGATTTCTTCGATTTTTTAAAATCTTCAGCCCCCACTATAAAGAAAACCTCGCTTCTTATATCTTCCCTCCTCATCACAGCATTTGTATTCAACTCTTCCTATAAATATTTTAATTCAAAATTCAAGGAAGAATACATCAATGTATCTCACTTCAAAAAATTAGCCAAAAATTTAATTTCTTCCAGACTCAAAAAAGCTATAGATATTGGGGTCATTGATTTTAATTTAATAGATGGCGTTACAATGGAAGATTTCAGAATATCGATTGATGAAGATTTTTCCAGTGGTAAGTTTCTTTTTGTTTCAAAAAAAATAGCTCTAAAATTCTCTACCTTATTCGGGAAAGACCCATTCCTAAAAAAAATAGCTATCTACGGCTCTAAACTAACCATCGATACAAACGATCCAATAAGCGATTCTATATTAGAATATTTTCAGAATTTTTCTTTGTCGGAAGTCACTTTAAAGAACACAGAAATCACTGTCATTCAAAACGGGAAAATTCTATTCACTACCGAAAAACCTGTAAACTTTTTTTTCAAGAAAGAGCAAGGCAAAGTTATTTTTCAGTTTTCGGACAACACTATTCCAAAAAATCTTTTTTCTAAATTCTATGGCAAAGGAGAAATCAACCTCAAAAAAAAAACTTATACAATTACAACTCAATTCCAAAATTTTCCTGCTGAAAATTTACAAGGTCTTTCTACAGAGCTAATCGGGGTAGTGCCTGAATCTGGAAAAGTGAACTCTTCTTTTGAAATCCAAAAAGAAGAGAATTCGTTTAGAGTCTTTGGGCAAGTCCACTTAAACGAAATCAACGGATTTTTAGATATGCAAAAAGACACAAAAATTAAAAACCTTTTTCTCTCAGAAAATTTTCACATTACAAGAAGTTCCGTAATGGTGAAGGGAATTCCAAAGTACGAATTCTCTACCAAGAGAGATATTGTCACAGATTTTTTTCATATCAATTTAGAAAAAGTAACGACTGTAGATAAGCTGAACAAGATTCAACTTTTTGTAAATACAACCGACTTAGAAAAATTTTCAAAAGTTTTTTTATTTTCAGAAAGTATTGTAATGGAAGGAGGGTTTGTTTTAAAATTAGAACTCAATGAAACCGGAAAAGAAATCGACTGGTTTAAGACGGAAGCCTCTCTCTCCTCGTTGGGGATGAATTTTAAAAGTAGAAATTCTTCCAAAGTAAATCTCGATCTTTCGTATTTGAATGCCACTTTGAATAAAAAAGGAGAATTGACAGCTGAGACTACAGGAACAAGCTTCGGAAAGGATTTTTCCAGTAAGCTCAATGGAAATATTTTATTTTCAAAAATTAGAGACAGATACGGGAATATTTACTACCCTCTCCAGTCCGACACGAAATTGCAATTGCAATTACAAGACATCAACTTGTCTGCTTATAAACCGATTTATGACGACCTACTTAAATGGGTGCAATCAGACATCAAAGAAAGGCAAGAAAAATTAATTCCAGTGAATTATATTTTTCAAACTCCACTATATAAAATCTTATTTGAAAAAATGAAACTGTCTTCTGATTTTAATTTTTCTAATCTAAAAGTCCAAGAGGACAATATCAACCTTGGAAACTGGAATATTAAAACCAATGTTGCGGGCGGGCAAGCTAATATTACTTTAATCGGTGGCGACAAAAATCAATCCTCAGCCATATTGAAACTAAACACAAGCATACAATCTCCCTACATTGATCTAAAAGTCAAAACCGGGGATATATTCTGGTTGAATGAGACCATCCCAATTTGTGGAGTCACGATGTACAGCGATATAGTCAACTTAGATTTTTCACTGGTTACCACCGGGAATAATTTTTGGGACTTCCTACTTTCCAAGAGGGTAACGGGCACGATGGAGTTTAGAAATAGCTCTATCTTCCATAACAAAGCAACTGAAAATAAAATTTCTGCTTTACCATTTTTGCTTGAAAAAGATATTTTTTCGTATAGATATGAATTTGATGTTTATGCTTTTGAAGGGTTTAAGCGAAAGATTGAACTAAAGGGTAGTGAGTTTCAGATAAATGGCAACAGTCAGATTAAAGAAGATTCAGAAAACTTCTTCTACACCGGTATTTACAAAAAAGTACCGGTTTTCTATTCTGTTACGAATACAGGTGAATCATGTATAAAAAAATAATATTTCTTCTAATCATCATAATTCCACTTTTCTCTTGTAAAAAAAAAGTGAACCACAAAGAGCCTATTTTTGACGAATCCTACTACAAATCTCTACAAGGAACTTGGGACGTTAGTCCATCCGCAGGAAAAAAAATAATTTTTAATGGAGACAAGAAAGCGATCCTTATTGTCGGGGGGAATCCGATTCCTTTGAATATCCAAATGGATTCTTATGGAATGAGGTTGATTTTCTTAGAGAACGAAAAGGCATTCGGATATTTTGTACACAGCGAAAAAAAAGAATCTGTTTGGGTGGGTGTTTTGGAAGACGAAGTGGTAAAGTTAAGTAAAGTTAAAGAAGAAAATTCATCCGTTTTAGAATAGCGCTCGCACTTTTTTTAGAACTATCTCCACTACCCAGACTCTTCTTTACTTTTTGAATTTTCTCGATCATTGTATTTCTGTACTTGGGCTTATCCAATATATTCAAAACTTCTTCTTTCACATACTCAGGCTTACACTCTGCTTGCAACAACTCTTGGCAAATCTCTTCGCCACCTAAAATATTTACGAGTCCGATCCAAGGAACCTTAATCACACTCGACCCGATTAAGTAAGTCAACAAACTCACCTTGTACAAAATAACCATCGGCTTTTCAAAATACGCCACTTCCAAAGTAGCTGTACCCGATGCAACAATCACAAGATCAGAGGCTTGAATACACCTAAGTGATAAATCAAAAAAATACAAAACTTCGATTTCAGGGTATTCTCTTTTGAGTTTTTCGATTTCAAACTGTATTTTTTCTTCTGCATTTTTATTTATATTGGGAAGGAGAAATTGGATTTTTTTATTTTGAGAAGTTATTTCTTTATGGAGCATTGGAATAAATTTCATAATTACCGGAAGAATTCTTTTTATCTCTGATGTTCTAGAACCGGGCATTACACAAATTCGAATACAATCTGTTTTAAATTTTATTTTTTCTTCGGAGTGCAATTTTTCAGAAATTCTTTTTGCAAGAGGATGGCCTACGAATTCAGACGGGACTCCATACTCGTCATAAATTTTTTTTTCAAACTCAAACAAGACCAACATCAAATCTATGTATTTTTTAATGAAAAAAATTCTTTTAAATCTCCATGCCCATATCTGAGGTGAAACATAAAAAAAGACTTTTATTCCTTTTTCTTTGAGTGCCTTCGCTAATTGCAGATTGAACCCGGGGTAATCTATCAAAATAGCAAACTCTGTTTTTCTTTTTATTGCCTCATCAACTATTCTATTTAGTAATTTTTTTAAAAATCCGTATTTAGATACTATTTGAGAAAATCCTATAACGGAAAGATTTTCCATGTCTTCCAAAGATTCAAAACCCTCTGAGATCATTGCAGGACCACCCACCCCGAAAAATTTCATTTTCCGATCCGACAACTTCAGTTCTTTTATAAGTGGTGCCCCCAGCAGATCACCGGAATGCTCTCCCGCAATCATCAAAATAGGAAATTTCTCTACTTTGGAAACTTGTTTTAGTTTTTTCGACGTTTTGCTAAATGTTTTTTTGACTGCCATTTAAGATTTTAACTCCACTTTCGCCATAGCTGACTAAATCGATTTTATTTTTTTCTGCAAAGTCGATGACTTCTTTCGGATTTACAACAAGTGCTTCTCCTGCGTGAAAAGCCAAAGTAGAGCAACCCGATTCTTTCATGTATTGAAGAGTATGAATCCCTATTCCAGGGAGGTCAAATCTATCGTCCTGATTTTTTTTGGCGCTTTTGCAAACCACACCACCTTTTTTATTGGAAAGTTTTCCTCCTCTGAGTATTGTTTCATCTGTTCCTTCAACTGCCTCTACCGCTAAAACAGTCTGATTGAACACTACTACTGTCTGCCCAATATCAAGCTCGGTTAATTTTTTTGCATAGTCCATTCCAAACTTAATGTCGCATAACGTATCTTTCGATAATTTTTTCTTGGTGTATCTGCCTTCTGATAGCAATAGAGACTGTAGATATTTTTTTTGAGATAGAATTTCTATTTTATTTTTTAAAAACTCATCAGAGATAATTTTAAAAATTGTATAGTCGTGCTTATTTATCATTTTAGCAAGAAGTGTGATTGCCTTTAAGTCATACTTCAACGACCTAAACAATAACTCTTTTTTAATTTTCCCGAGAAGTAGTAGCCTGTCTATTTTTTCCTTTTTGCAGATTTGAATGAGCTTTCCAATTTTAGCAATATAACAATAAACCGTTCTTGCCTCAAACTCTCTTGCTTGAAAATCAGACTCCCTGATTCCTAGAAAAATCGGATCTTCACCATTGGATAGAGCCTCTTTCATTCCTATAAATGGAAGTTCTCCTCCACCAGCTAAAATTCCGAGTCTTCCCAAGTTATTTTTTTTCCGGTGTACTTGCAGCCGTTGCACTATTCGAAGGCGAGGTGTCCTTTTTTTCTGTAGGTACACTTCCTGTTTTATTGTCTTTCTTGTAATCCGTGACGTAAAAACCAGTACCTTTGAATATAATCCCTCCACCACTCGAAATCAATCTCGTGACTCTCCCTTTTTCGCCACACACAAGGCACTCCTGCAAAGGCTCCTCTTTCATAGACTGAAAATGTTCAAACTCTTTCCCACATGCATCACACCTATAATCGTAAGTTGGCATAGTCCCTCCAAAAATTAATTATTATACTGCCGGTTATCCAAAAACTTAAAACCAAAAATTGCTGCACTGGAAGTATTTTGTTTTGTACTTTGGGTAATACAAATTTCCCATATTAAATTTTTGTCGTTGGATAAATTATCTAATTTATGAGATTTCAAATTCAATAAAATATCTTCTCCCTCAAGTTTTGTCAGAAAAAAATCACCTTTATAGGAAAAAATCTTCAACCCTAATTCATGAATATTTTTTTCTTTTTCGAGTATCACCCTATTCTCATTCACAATAATCCCTTGTGGGTCAACTTCTATCTTATACGCAAGGTAGGAATCTTCTCCACTGATTGCATTCAATAGAAATAATAAAACTCTCCCTTTGCCTGAAATATACTTAAACCGAAAATCGATGCTGTTTGCAGAAAGATTTGTTTTTTTACAAATTTTCCTTTTAAATATATCCGCTCCTTCCCAAACTACAAACCCGACATTCCCGTCAATATTTATAGATTTTGTTTTAATATAGTTTCCTGTAAAATTTTCCGGGATAGAGTCTTCTTTCCATTCGTTAAAATCCCAAATACTACCTTCCAAGATTTTTGGAAAATGAGAAACTACCTTTTCTTTCCTTAGATTGTCCACACTTAACTTTTCAGTAAAAGCAGAAAACACCCAGCCTTTCAGATCAGAAGAAAAATCTATAACCTCCAGCCAAACTCCAGTCTTCCCTAAAATTACAGAGCTTCTCAAATCACTGTCTATCACAAAAAGAAATTCGTTTGATTTTAGTTTTCCAATATTCGGGTTTTCAGTACCGGGGCCGGATCTAAGATTGATATTCTCTCCTTTGGAAACAAGAATTCTGTTTTTAAAATCGGTTTCTTCCATACTCGCAAAATAATGCAATAAATTGATGAGCTTTTCTTTTTTTTCGATAGAGAAAACTGAAATAGAATTGTATTTCAAATAGTCAAAGATTGCACTCACAAATTCTTTTGTGAAAGGTCTCGGATCCATGTATAGCAATTCCTGAAAGATTCGCTCTGTTCCTTTCATTTTTGATCTGGAAATTACTTTTTCAATCAAAGATCTATTATAAAAGTATTCATTTTTTTTCATTTCTGAAAAGTATGGGTCTTCCAAGCTCCAATATTTTTGGCTTCCCTCTGAAGTTTCTGCTACAGAACAAAAACACATTTTCTGTATTTCTTTTTTATTTTTATTTCCTATATTGTTGATTTTTTTTTCCAATCTTGAAATAGACATAGAGGCAAAAGATAATTCTTCATCAGAAAGGTTCTTTTCTTTGTATGCAATTTTTAGAATTTTTTCGTATTTCTCTTTTTGAAAATAGGAATGAAACTTATCTACTCTGCTACGAAAATCCAATATAAAAAAAATTCCAAGTAGAGTAAGAAAAGAGAAAAGCCCTATGCTAATAAAAAATTTTTTTTTCAGAAATTTCTCCGATAGAAAAAATTTTAATTCACATCCGGAACAAGAGAATTTACGTCAATTTTGTATTTATCAAATAAAGAATTCTTTGCCAACTCATATCTAAGTACATCTATATTAAAATTGATTTTTGCCTGAGTCAATTGTAATTGATTTTGAATCACTGTGTCCAACGCATTCTTTACGGCAACTGCAGTAAACCTTCCTTTTCTGAAACTGCTTAGTATTCCATTGTAGTAGGACTCAGCGTCTCTATAGGACTGTATCGAATTCTGCAAGATTCTGTGGTTTGCTTCAACAGAAGAAATTCTTGTTTTTATCTCGTCTCGAATCTCTTTTTTCAAATCTTCTTCACTAAGCAATGTTTGTCTAAGAGAAATATGTGCATCTCGAATCGTAGCTTTAACCCCGCGATCGGCCACAGGGTACACTAACTTCAACTGTCCGACTCTTTCTTCAAATTTAAAAGTAGGAATCCCAGAATTTTGGTTTGTAAAATTTTCTTGAGGTGAAATCAAGGTTTGACCTTTAGAAGAATAAGAGCCCATAGCGGTGAGAGAAGGAAGTGCACTATTCTCTGCATTTTTTATTGTCAAGTCAACAATTTGTTTTTTTCTTTGCATATTTTTAAAATCAATTCTATTTTTAAAAGCGAACTCTAAATCTTTTTCGTAGTTCATTTCTGGAGGATTGTCAAATAACTCTCCCGCCCCCGTAACATCTGAATCTGTCGAAAGACCCATTGCACGAATTAGTTTTCTTTTAGCTTCTTCTCTATCAACTTTTGCCTTCTCCATTTGATTCTCTGCCTGAGAAACAAGTGCACTCCACTGGTTGACTTCAAATTTTTCGGATAGACCGATGTTTTGTTTTTGCCTTGTTAGATTTCTGATATTTTTTGCGTTGTTCCATAATTTCTCATAAGCTTTATAAGCTGCATCAGCCACAGAAAATCCCCAGTAATCCACAAGAGTCTGAACCACTGACCCGGATAATTTAAAAATCAACTCATCTCTTGTAATAGCAGCTTGATTTTCTAAGATCTTTTCTAAATTTCTATCCTGATACCCAAAAGAATTCTTCAATAACTCCTGACTTAAAGTTGCAGTAATCGCTCCTGTATAAAGTGGAGGAATTCCAAGAACTCTAAATCCCGCAGGAGTTGTACTCGGATCTTCAAATGCGTTTGAGTCAAATCTTGTGGTGCTTGCTTCTAATTTAAAATAAGTACCCGTAATAAAGATTTTTTCTATTCCGACACTTATCTTGTCATTTTGCGTTTTTGTTCCAGTCATTAAGTTCGATTGATTAAATGGTAGAACTGACTTTTGTGAGTCTAACCCTCCAAGAACTCTCCAAGTATATTTTGATTGGCTTTTCAATAGATTGGAGTCAGATTTTACAAGCTCGTATTCTATATTTTTTAAATTTACATTATTGGAAAGTGCGGTCACGATAGCATCTTTCAAACTAAGGAAATCAATTTTTTTCGTAGGTGCTTTTTTTTCCTCTTTAGAAATCTTTTCTTTTAAGGTGTTTGTCTTTTCTTGAATTGTATCTTCTGAAAATACTCCATAGCTTAAAATATACAATAGAACACAACAAATTCTAAAAAAAACTTTCATAAAAACCTCCTACTCATTTAACCAAATCCGATACATTGTTATTTTCCAAGCGCATTTTTCATAGTAATCCCAACATCTGAAATAGACTTACATACGTGGATACCTGCGTCTTTCATCGCTTTCATCTTAGACTCAGCAGTGCCAAGCCCACCACTAATAATTGCACCTGCGTGCCCCATTCTTTTTCCGGGTGGTGCAGTCTGACCAGCAATAAACCCCACAATAGGTTTTTTAATATTTTCTTTAGCGTATTTGGCTGCCTCTTCTTCACTTGTACCGCCAATTTCCCCAATCATTACAATACCTTCTGTATCAGGGTCTTCATTAAACAATTTCAAAGCATCTGTGTGAGTAGTTCCAACTATTGGATCTCCTCCAATACCTATACAAGTGGATTGACCTAATTTCAGAGAAGTTAGTTGCCACACCGACTCGTAAGTCAAGGTGCCGGATCTCGACACCACACCAATCCTTCCCTTCTCATGGATAAACCCGGGCATTATACCAATCTTACATTCTCCAGGTGTAGTCAAACCCGGGCAATTTGGACCAATGAGTCTTGTCTTAGAATTTTTTAAAACACTCCATGCCTTTAACATATCGTGGGTAGGAATTCCCTCTGTGATACAAACTACAAGTGGGATCTCCGCAAATACACACTCAATAATTGCATCCGCAGCAAAAGCAGGAGGCACAAAAATTACCGCAGCATTGGCTCCCTCTTTATCAATTGAATCTTTGACACTATTAAAAATTGGTACTCCATGCTCAGACTTTTGCCCCCCTTTTCCAGGCGTAACCCCTCCTATTACCTTTGTGCCATACTCGATCATCTGAGAAGCATGGAATGATCCTTCTTTGCCTGTAATACCTTGAACTACTACTCTTGTGTTTTTATTTACTAATACTGACATATCCTATCCCTATCGAATTAAACTAACAATTTTTTCTGCACCTTCCATCGCATGGTCTGCGACAAAAAGCTTGATCCCACTTTCGGAAAGTAATTTTTTCCCTTCCTCTGCATTTGTACCCTTTAATCTGACTACAAGAGGTACTGTAATATTTACAGCTTTTGCTGCTTCAACAATTCCTTGAGCAATTCTCTCGCAACGCACTATCCCACCAAAAATATTTACAAATATACCTTTCACATTCGGATCACTCAAAATTAATTTAAACCCATTTGTAACTGTATGAACATTGGCACCACCACCCACATCGAGAAAGTTTGCAGGCTCGGCTCCAGCTAACTTAACTATATCCATAGTAGCCATTGCAAGACCTGCACCGTTTACCATACAACCAATGTTTCCGTCTAACTTCACATAGTTTAGGTTAAACTCACCAGCTTGAACTTCTAACGGGTCTTCTTCAGTCTTGTCTCTGTAAACTACAGTGTCCGGATGACGAAATCCTGCGTTTTCGTCTAAGTCTATTTTACAATCCCCTGCAACGATTTGGTTTTCCTTAGTCAATATCAATGGATTAATCTCAAGTAAAGAGCAATCCTCTGCTATATACGCTTTATAAAGAGACATGAAAAATAGAACAGCTGACTTGATAGACTCTTGTGGCAATCCAAGTGAATAGGCGAGTTGCCTTGCCTGATTGTCCTGAAGCCCGATACCCGGATCTACTACAATTTTCAAAATTTTTTCCGGGTGCTTTTCTGCGACCTCTTCAATTTCCATCCCACCCTCAGTAGATGCCATGATGATTGTTTTACGAATAGATCGATCCAAAAGAATGCTAATATAAAACTCTTTTGCAATATTTATACCTTGCTCCAAATATACTTTTAAGACTTTCTTGCCTTCGGGGCCTGTCTGGTGAGTTATTAACTGCATCCCAAGAATTTTATTAACTGCCGAAATTGCTTCATCTTTTGACTTTGTTACTTTTACCCCTCCTCCTTTTCCGCGACCACCTGCGTGGATTTGAGCTTTCACAACTACAACAGATGAATGCTTTGCTACCTCGTTGTATGCACCATCTGCCTTTTCTTTTAAATCAATTACAACACCGAATGGAGTGTTTACGTTGTATTTCCTGAGTATTTCTTTTGCCTGAAACTCGTGAATTTTCATATTCGGGAGGCTTCCTTTTCTTATTACAAATTCTTAATTTTTGACTTTTTTAGGGTAAATCCTATTGTCATTCCTATAATCCTGAATTCATTTATAAAATCAAGGGCATTTTTTCTTACTATGTTGAATTTAGTTTTAGGTTGCGTTTTTGTTTTTTTTTGTTTTTCGTCGGTTTTTGTCGTTTTAGTCTGTTGTAGCGGGTTGTTTTTCTCTTGGAGAGGTAAGCTCCCCCGCAATCATGTGGTTACAGGGTGGAACTCCATTTCGAAGAATCTGCTGGGGAGAATTATGTCCCATTCGGCAAGGTCAAGCACCAACAGAAGAGTAAAAAAGAGCGGTCTTTGTTGATACTAAGCCAGTCTGCAAGAACTCCAATTCAATCCAGTCCTCGTTATTTGGGTAAATTCTTTAACTTCTGCAAATTTTGCCCGACCTCTTGATACGCTTTCTTTACCCTCTCCATCTTCTCAAAGTCCCCCCAAAGAATCACATTTCTGTATCTGTTCAGCAATGCGTGCAAATATTTTCGTCTCGAAAAACCCGTCGTTCTTCTATTGAACTCGTCCATATATTTTGCTGGAACAAGCAAGCTCGATTGGGTTTCTGTAAATTTTTGTGGTTCATAAATTTCTCCTAAAGTAAATTTTTCTACTCTCCTTTATAAGGTAAAAAAAGTTTGCTTTAGAAAAAAAATTTTTGCAATTTTTGGAAAATTTTTTTAGCTTTTACAGAAAAAGTCCCAAATCTACACTAAATGCGTAATCTCTTGAAATTCCCTAAAAAAGTGGAGTTCCCACATTTTTGCATACAAAGTGAAAAATCTGTACTAAATGCGAAATTTCAAAAACTCTACTAAAGCTCAAAACCTCATCCTAAAAGATGAACCTATTTGCAAAGATTCTACCTCTACGATTTCCGACCTCAGACTTCAGGCATCAGTCCTCCGAATTGGAGTTCCCACATTTTTGCGTGAAAGGTGAACAATTGGTATAAAACATGCACTTTACTGAAAAAAGTGGAGATCCCACATTTTTGCACGAAAAGTGTAAAATCTGTACTAAAAAGATAATTCTCTGAACTATTCTAAAGCTCAAAACCACTCGTAAAAGATAAATCAAATAAAAAAAATTACCAACTTCTCTATTTCAGTCATCAGTCTTCAGAATAGTTACCACTAATTCTAATATTTCAAACTAAAATACAAAAAATACTGGAAAAAAATTTACTCAAAATTACAAAGTAAATCTCAAGGAGACATTTATGTTTTTAAATTTTTCTAAAATATTTGTAATTTTACAATTATTTTTCTTTATCACTTGTTCTTCGCCACAAAAAGTGAAGACTGACACTTCATCAACATCCCAAAGCAAGCCAGAAATAGACCCAAAATATGTTCGACCAGTATTCAATAAAAAAGAACCACCTCTTTTTTCTCCTTTAGGTCTGTGGGCAAATGATGGATCTCAACCAAGAGAAAACGGATATTACCAAGAAACTACAGAAATTTTTCCTCCCGATACAAATGGTCGCTACCCTTTTCGAGGCACTCTGTTAAAGTTAAATCTCGCAAAAACAGAGCAAGTCGAGGCGATCAATGAAGGTTATGCTGAGGTCAGCGGAATGGAAATTATAATCAACTTTGAAAAGCAAAAAGTTCGGAGAAGAACTGCATCTTCCGAAGATGCTCTTTATCAAGCTCCTTATAGTGAGTGGAGAGATTTCCAATTGAATAGAGCCGAAAAATCTACTTTTAACATGCTAAAAAATAGATTAGACTTAGAAATCTATTTTGAAAAAGGGATTGCTACCTATTGGCAAGTCGATTCAAACGATCCAAATAAAGTAAATCAAGTAGGTACCTCTTTTACTATGCCTGCCGGAATTTTACGATACGCAAGAGTCGGGAAATCTGAATCTTCAGATGGTGGAAGAGCAAACGCAAAACCTGCAAAACTTCCCATTTTCTCTGGTGTAGTTTTTGATGTCAGGCCGGCCTCGAAGGAGATTATTATTACAAGCCAATATCTAAAAGATGTTCGCATTGGTTCAGTAGTAGATATAATAAATATGGAGCAAAAAAAAGAACTCGGAAAAGCGAGAATTATTCAGATAAATTTTTCTAATGCAAAAGCTATTTTAATCTCCGGTGATTTTTCCAAGATTATGAGAAGTGATGGAGTCGTAATTTACAAATAGTTACAATTTCTTTAAAACTGCTTTTATAATTTCTCCGGTATCTGTAAGGCTATTCTCTTTCAGAATACCGGTGATTTCTTTTCTGGCTGTTTTTTCTTCAAATCCAAGTTGAATAAGTGCAAGGACTGCCAACTCAATCTTATCGTCTTTCGTAGCCTGAAAATTCTCACCCTCAACTAAGAAGGCTTCAAATCTCTTTATATTTCTTTTCACTTCAAAAAGAATTTTTTCTGATGTTTTCCCCTTTACCTTTGGAATTTTTTCTAATTTTGTTTTATCTTCATTTACAACCGCAAAGTACAATTCTTCAAAATTCATAAAAGATAATATCTTCAATGCCGTCAATTCACCTATCCCATTCAAAGATTTCATCACTTTAAACAATTCTCTATCTTTGTTGGATAGAAATCCAAAAAGTTTTTCAGCCCTATCTGAAATAGAATGATAGACATGCAAGTAAACTTCAGTGATATTTTTTTCTTTTAATTCAAAATAAGTTTTAAAACTAATCAATACCTCGTAAACGATACACCCGGTATCTATATTTAGAGAGTTTACTTCTAATTTTATAATTTTCCCTTTTAAGCCACAAATCATGTCTGTTATTCACCTTGTAAATTTACAATTCCATATATCGCATTATTTCAATAACGATTTTTTTTATTGATAGTCAATGGAATTTTACTTGAGTTTCTACGTATTTTCGATCATAGGAATATCTTTTACAGAAGTACCATTTATTATTAGAATATATTTCTTTACTTGAAATAATTTAACAGAAAATATTAGTAAATAACAAAGTGCATTTTAGTCAAATGAAAATTCACCAAATCATTCAAGAAATTTATACTCTAAAATACAATGAAATTTTTTTATACAATTTTTTTTAAATATTTTGAATTCAAAAGATATTCCTATCTAAGGAATACACTTAACCTATCTCAAAACTCTGTCGTACTCGGAGGCCACCATCTGACCTATTTCAAGTCTCAAAATACGGGAAAGCCAGTCATTTTTATTCATGGGTTACTTGATGCTTCTTACGGTTTTCGAAAAATCGTTCCTTTAATCAAAGAAGAATACCAGATATTTTTATTCGATATTCCTGGATTCGGTAAAAGTCCGATGCCAAAAATAAAATACTTATATCAGTTGGATATTTTTGCAGACCTAATCTACGAGGCAATTCTAAATCTTGGCTTAAAAAATATTACACTAATTGGTCATTCTATGGGAGGATTAATTTCTCAACACATTGCACTCAAAGATAAATTACAAAAAAACAATATAGTAAAAAAACTTATTCTTATTTCATCCGGAGGGACTCCACACAAGAAAAGAGACGAAATGAAAGAAATTCTTTTTCCTGAAAATCGCCCTCAATTGCAAAGGCTTTTACGTCATCTCTACTACGAAAAATTTCCTGAGCCAAATATTTTTATTCAAAATATTTTGATTCACGCTTGGAATTCTACAGAATACAAATACTTAACTGAAAATACAATTAAAAGAGAGAAAGAAATATTTTTTGGAAATAAAATCGGGGAGGCTAAAATTCCTACCCTCATTCTTTCCGGGCTTCAAGATGAGATTACAACTCCCAAAATGATGAATACACTGGCGAATTATATAAAGGGAAGTAAACTTAAATTGATTCCTTACGCAAAGCACGCCATCCACTTAGAAAAACCGGAATGTATCGCAAAAGAAATAAACGCCTTTCTAAATTAGATTTTGCATTTTAGCTATTTTCTGGAAAATCTTCTATATCGTAGTTGTCGGGCTTTTTCAATATGTCTATAAGCGATCGTATTTGTGAGATATCCAATTCTTCAGGTGGAGTTTGAAAATAATACAAAGCCGCTGCATGCAATCCATAATTGCCATGCCCCCAATAAACAGTATTGATATAGTATTCCAAAATTTCTTTTTTTGAAATCTCTTTTTCCAAATCTACTGAAATTCTAATTTCTTTTATTTTTCTGTCTAAGGTTTTTTCTCTTGTTAAAAATAGAGTTCTTGCAAGTTGCTGAGTAATAGTCGATGCCCCTCTTAATTTTCTATGAAAAAGTATAAACTTGAAAATAGAAGAATGAATATCTTTTAATGAGTAGCCTTTGTGTGTAAAAAACCTTTTATCTTCAATACGAATAAGTGTGTTTACGGTATCCTCCGGCAAGCGATCTAAGCCGATCCAGTTTTCGGTTAGAGATTTAGAAGAATAATTCATTCTAAGCCAAAGAATTTCGCTATCTTTGAATATGAAATTCTTAAACTCAAAAAATTGTAAGCCAAATAGCGCGAGCGAGAGTAAGAAAAAAGAGTAGTAAAACTTTTTACTGATTCGCATAATATTTCGCTCCTGAGACTTCCAGAGTGTATTTTCACTTATTTTTTTAAAATATTTCACTACAAGTAAATTTTAAGAAGACATAATCAGAAAAAAAAGTCATTTATTAAAAAATTATAAAAAAATCATTGCTATCTAAAGAAACAAGGGTTAAAATATCGATAATATTTCTATACCCTTGAGAGAAAAATCTATGCGATATTTATTTTTTTTCAGTTTCTTAATCTCACTTACACTGACCGCTGCACCGGCTACGATTACATTGGAAGAGCAGGAATTCAACAAACAAGTAGAAGCACTCCGCAAAGCTGGCTTTGCAGATATAGAAATCGACAATCTGCACGGCTCGATAGGGGAGTCGCTCGGAAAAATTAAAGCATTTGTGGACAAGGGGATTGATAAAAAGCACGCTCGTTATATTAACGATCTTCCTGAAACTGTCCCGGACGTATTCTCCAAAGACTCGGAAGGAAAATTGTATTTAGACTTGGAGCTTTTAAGAGGTGAGTCGTTCATTGATTACCCAAAAACTTACCTATACCAGTCGAGGGTTTACCTCTACCCCGGGCAAGACGGAAAAAGTATAGATAAGCTAATTCTTCAATTTAAGAGAACAAACTCTAAGGGAGAAGTTTTTATCAGGGAAATGAGAAGACTTATCAATCCTTCTCCAAAAAGCATTGCAAGAACTGGAAACACAGATAAGCCGGACGACAACAGCGATATTTCTTTGGAGTATTTTACAAGCAATGAAGGATCTGGACTTTGGCCGGATAATCCTATTCAAAAAGAAAAAGCAAGCCTTGTAAACCAATTGAATGACCCGGAAAATCTTTTACCTTTTCAAAAACAAAAATCCATAATCGAAAAATACAAAGTAATTGTTCGATCCATTGACAAAGCAGTAAAGAAAAAACTTTACTTACTCGAATTAGACAGAAAAGTTATGGTCAGTAAAATGTTGGAGTTCTATTAAAAACTTTATAATAAATTTGTGATAGCTCCATTGGTTGCAGACTGAACTAAGTGAGCGTATTTAGCTAATACACCAGTTTTATATCTTGGCTCAGGCTTTACCCATTTTTCAAAGCGCTTTTTAATTTCTTCGTCACTCAGATCTACACTGAGTAAATTCTGGATTGCATCTATTGTAATTTTATCCCCTTCTTGCAATACTGCAATCGGTCCTCCAAGAGAGGCTTCAGGAGCAACGTGACCTACAACCATTCCGTGAGTTCCACCACTAAACCTTCCGTCCGTGATCAAGCCCACTTCTTCTCCAAGACCCTTTCCTTGGATTGCTGCGGTAACGGCGAGCATCTCCCTCATCCCCGGTCCACCCTTAGGGCCTTCGTAACGGATAACGATTACGTCCCCTTTGTTAATTTTATTAGATACAATCGCTTCAAAGCAATCTTCCTCAGAATCAAATACTCTAGCAGGCCCTGTAATAGAAAATCTTTTCAATCCGGAAATTTTTGCAACAGAGCCTTCTGGAGCAATATTTCCTTTTAAAATCACAAGAGGCCCCGACTTGTGCATAGGATTGTCAAATGACCTAACTACAGATTGTCCTTTTACAAGCCCTGGAACATCTTTTAGATTTTCTGCAATAGTTTTACCAGTGACTGTTATCAAGTCCCCATGGAGCATTCCTTTCTCTAATAGAGTTTTCATCACAGCTTGAACTCCACCTACCTTGTCCAACTCTATCATTTCATATTTTCCACCAGGTTTTAAGTCAGCGAGATGAGGAGTCTTTTTACTGATTCGATCAAAATCTTCTAAACTAAGCCCGACCCCAATTTCTTTTGCAATTGCAATCAGGTGAAGAACTGCATTGGTAGAGCCTCCTAAGACCAACACTACAGTGATCGCATTTTCAAAAGCCTCTTTTGTGAGGATATGTTTTGGTGTAATATCTCTTCTCATTAATTCGAGTAGAGCGAATCCGGTTTTATAACAATCGTTCTCTTTTCTGGAGCTTACCGCAGGCATGGAAGCAGAGCCTGGAAGACTCATTCCAAGCGCCTCAATCGCAGAGGACATAGTGTTTGCAGTGTACATTCCACCACAACTACCCGCACCAGGACAAGCGTTTTGCTCTATTCTTACAAATTCTTCTCTGGATATTTTTCCTTCATTGAATTTCCCTACTGCTTCAAATATAGATACAATGTCTATTTCGTGTCCATCGCAGTGACCCGGTAAAATTGTACCACCATAAACAAATATAGAAGGTATGTCCAATCTGCAAAGCGCCATGAGACAACCCGGCATATTTTTATCGCATCCACCAAGGGCTACTACACCGTCAAATCTCATAGAATTCGTCACAAGCTCTATAGAGTCAGCGATCACCTCTCTCGAGGGCAGGGAAAATCTCATTCCCTCGTGACCCATTGCGATTCCGTCTGATACAGTAATTGTACCAAAAGTCTGAGCAATTCCGCCTGCCGCACGAATTCCTTCTTTTACTTTTTCAGCAAGACGATTAATATGAATATTGCAAGGAGTAATCTCACTCCAAGTTGAAGCAATGCCCACCATAGGTTTTTGAAAATCTTCATCTGTAAACCCAACTGCTCTTAGCATGGCTCGATTGGGAGCTCTGTTGTCTCCCTCTGTAGTCATAGAACTTCTTCTTTTTAGATTATCTGACATGAATATCCCCTAATTAATAAATTAACAACACATACAACCAGAATGAGACAAACTGCTCGGTTCATTCATGCAGCAAGACTCGCCCTGCCCACATACGTTAGACGATTCTGTCGCTCCAGTGAACGCAAAACTAGACAACTTCTTTTTCAAGTTACCGTCATTCTTACAATTAGAATCTATTTCAGAACATTTTGTAAAAACTTGAGACATGGACTGCAAAACCTCTAAATTTTTTCCACAAGTCAAACACTCGTATTCGTAAACCGGCATAGAAAATCTCCTCTAAATATAAATTTTATTTTTCGGCATTCTGTGTAAATTAGAAAATACACATTGCTTGCTTATAAGAAATAGTTCTTTCAGTGATTTCTCTCATGTATATGAACGTTAATATTTTCAAAAAGGACTTTTTACGGGTGTGGCAAGTAGAAACATCAAGAATCTTCGTATTCACAAATCTTCAATTCTTTCAATCATAAGTTTTCTGTACGGACTTTGCGGGAATTTTTTTAAAAAAGTAATTAGTTTCAGTTTTTCCAAATTCATTTCGTCTTGAAGTGTTTTCTCAATTTTGTAATAGTCCATAAAATTTTCTATTACAGATGTGTCTTCTAAAGTTCTTTCCGGCTTAGAAAATATTTTTTGAATAATTTTCTTTTCAGTCTTGTTGCATTGGTCACGAAGTACAATCACGGGGTAAGTATATAATCCGTTATAAAAATCTTTATAGGGCGTTTTTCCATTTTTTGCAACTCCAGAAAAATAATCTATATAGTCGTCTCTTTTCTGAAACATATTTCCCATTAATATTCCAAAATTTTTCAAAGATTGAACTCTCCTTGAATCAGCTCCAAAAAGAATTCCCGCAGTTTCACAAACCGCACCGAATAAAGAAGCAGTTTTACCATAAATTATTTTTCCGTAGATTTCTTCCGTAATGGCAAAACTTCTCTCCCATTGCATCTGGATCAATTCTCCAACAGACAAATCTCTGATGACTCGTGTAAAAGAATCCATCAAGTGAGGGTTACGAAGCCTGTTCAAACTTTCGATACCGCAAGCAAGCAGAAAATCCCCAGACAGGATTGCAGTTTTATTTCCATAGAGTTTGCCTATAGTTGGCTTTCCCCTTCTTAGTTCAGCCTTATCTATAACATCGTCGTGCAATAAACTCGCAGCGTGGATAAGCTCAGAAACAACGCCCACTAAAATATTGTCCCTTCCTTTATAACCAAGCATTACGCTAAAAAAATAATGGGTAAGCGGGCGAATTCTTTTTCCGCCGGATTCAATCACATTTGTTTTTATATCTTTGATAATTTTTAAATCTTCGTGAATTATTTCACTCAGTTTTTGATCAAACTTCCCGATCAGAGAAGAAATCTTCAGACGATTTAAAGACATGAGTTTTTAAAAGAAAAAATATATTTCAAATCTAAACCGTAAATGCGTTTCCTTCTTTATTTTCCAAAATCTGCAATTGTTTTGTTAGAACTCTTTCCATCTCACGCTGACCATTTTTTCTATAGATATGAATCAGATTTCTGTACATCCTTTTTAAAATAGAAAGTGTTCCTGTTTTATCAAAAAATTTTGATACATCTTCATAGCCATTTGCACGTAAAAATTTCTCACAAGTAGATTTTTCCAATAATATCCCACCATGAAATGGATCTATAAATGTTGTAAAATTCTCAGACTCATACTGCAAAATAAAATGAAGTGGTATATTTGTGCCATAAACAGGAAGTCTTAAACGGTTGGCAACTAACAGATACACAACAGACAGAGAAATCGGAATTCCTTTTTTAGATTGAATCACTCTTGTAAGATAAGAATTGTTCGGATCCCCATAAGAATCTTGATTTCCTATAAACCCACTTTCTTGAAATAAAACTCTTGATAGCAAGTGCACTTTTACATCATCCGATAAAATTTCTTTGTTCAATTCAAATAATTCTTTTAATCGAAATGCAAGCCTGTCCAATTCTTTTTTAAAATCACTATAAGAAGAAAATATATCTCCCATACCTGAAAGTAAAAAACTGGCTTCTTCTAAATCATCGTAATTTGTCCCATTTCCTCTTTTTGCAAGTCTTTTCAATCGAAAATTAGTTCTTTGAATTTGGATGGCAAGTGCAAATTGGCGACTGGAGATTCTTAAAGAAGCATTTTTAAAAGAATCAACAATTTCAATAATAGAATACTGCCAAGGAATCAACTCTGCAATTTCTCGTATGGTTCTATTTTTGTCGTCTAAGGTTTCTGATAAATCGAGTTGATAAAATTTTTCTTCAATTTCTATGATAGGAAATGGTAAATTATCTCGCATAGTGTAATGTTTTTTTATTTTATTTTTTTTTCGTCAATCTATTTGATAAAATTTTACAAAAATATTTTTTACACTTTCTCAAGTTCCTGTAAGGCCAATTTTTCTTGTTCCATACTAGGTGGAGTTCCGTGCCATTCAGGTTTATTTTCCATAAAAGACACGCCTTTCCCTAAAATCGTACGAAATACAATCAGACTGGGAACACCTTTTACGGATTTTGCTTTTTCAAATCCAGAAAGTATAGAATCAAAATTATGTCCGTCTGCATCAATTACATTCCAACCAAAAGTCTTGAATTTTTCACCAAGAGGCTCTAATCTCATAACATCTTCGGTATTGCCGTCTATTTGAATAAAATTTCTATCCATAAATACTGTTAAATTATCCAATTTGTAGTGTACTGCGGATTGTGCTGCTTCCCAAGTCATTCCCTCTCCACACTCTCCATCAGAAATACAAGTATAAACCCTATAATCTTTTTTTTGAAATCTTGCCCCAAGCGCTAAACCAACGCTTACAGAAAGCCCCTGCCCTAGAGATCCACCACTGGATTCAAGCCCCTTCATGTATCTCGTGGACGGATGACCTTGTAAATCGCTTTTGATATTCCTAAATGTCAGTAATTTTTCTACAGGAAAATAACCCGATAAAGCCATAGAAGCATAACGAACAGCGCAAACATGTGCATTAGAAAGAATTAATCGATCTCTGTCTTCCATATCCGGATTTTTTGGATCATGTTTTAAAATAGAAAAATACAGTGCAGAAAAAATATCTGCAAGCCCAAGTGGACCACCCGGATGACCCGATTTTGCAGCAGAGATCATTTTAATAATTTGAATTCTAATTTGTTTGGCTCTTTCTTCTAATTCTATTGTGTTTGTCATAATTCCATTTCCTTTTCCATACTACAGATAAAAATACCATTCTATAGAAACAAAGAAATCGTTAAGTACATTTTCCCTGTTTCTGTAGATTTTTTAGAAATCAAATGAAATATTTCATTTGACCAGAGGGATTCATTCCAAAAACTGGAATTATCCTGCTGTCTTAGCTCAATTGGTAGAGCAGCTGATTTGTAATCAGCCGGTTGGGGGTTCAAGTCCCTTAGACAGCTATTTGTTTTTAGTAACCCTTGGAAAAACCCACTGTTTATTAAAGACTATCCCTAAATGGGTAGGTACTCAAGTGGTCAACGAGATCAGACTGTAAATCTGCCGGCTACGCCTTCGGAGGTTCGAATCCTCCCCTGCCCAAGTTTTTCTATTTTCATAAAATAAGATTCGAAGCGAAACAAAGCGACCGACATTAACGACCCACAGGGAGTGTAATGGCGGGCATTTTTTCAGGATGGAAAAATGAGCGACTTTCGTGCCGGAGTGAAAAAAAAACACGATGTTTTTTTAAACGATGGCGAATCCTCCCCTGCCCAAGTTTTTCTATTTTCAAAAATTAAGATTCGAAGCGAAACAAAGCGACCGACATTAACGACCCATAGGGAGTGTAATGGCGGGCATTTTTTCAGGATGGAAAAATGAGCTAAACTCCTTAGAGATTAACTCAGAATATTTGTAGACTTCTTTTATCTTAAACCCGCTGTCTGAACTATGATTATGATATTTGTGATTTTTATGATTTCGTATTGTGAAAAGTTTTCCTTAAAAAAAAATCATGGCAATCATTTAAATCACAGTTCAGACATTCTCCCCCTCCACAATTTTAATTTCATCTGGAGTGAGGTCGTACAAACCATAAACAAGTTTATCAATTTGTCTATCAACTAAATCAATCTTTTGATTAATAGCTCTCTTTTCTGATTCTGTTCCGATGGCTGAAATCTCTTTCTGCGCCAACAACATAGTATCCACTAGAGAAACTATTTTATCATGAACTTCTTTTTGTTTTGAATTGGTTTGAGCGTATTTCTTAAAATCTTCTTCCAAAATTTCTTGTCTCACCCAAGGCGGATTTCCAATCACACAATGAAATCCACCATTATTTAAAATAGCAGGAAATTCTATATTCCATTCAAAAGCATTTAACTTTCTCATCAAATCCATCGAAAAAAGAGAAATATCCTTATCTGTATAAAAATCCGTTCCCACCAAGCTATTCCCACACTTAATATTTCCTTCCAATGTAGGCAAGATTGTAGTATGAAACAAAGTCCTTTCATTATGGACTTCATAGTGATTAGTGTCCTCCAAAGCCTTTAGCGACAAACTCATCTTAGTCACTTCAACAGCTTGTGCGTCAATATCTACGCCGTAAATACAAGAACGAAGAATATCTCGTTTGATTTTAGACGTTAGGCGAACTTGTCCGTCAGAGTCTAGGTAAACTAATTTTCGCTCTTCCTTTGACAACGACGTAGGGACAGGTTTCAAACCTGTCCCTACGTCCCCTTTTACTTTTGATTTATAATACTCAACAGTCCACTTTATCAAAGCATCATAAGCGGCTAACAGAAAAGAACCGGAACCACAGGCGGGATCGCAGATTTTTATTTCCAATAGGTCGTTCAAGCCCCCACCCTGAAGGGTGAGGCTACGAAGCTTTTCGCCTACCGTCTTTTCTACGATGTAATTTACAATATAATCAGGGGTATAATAAACACCACCTGCTTTCCTAACTTCTGGTTTATAATCAATGCTAGCACGTTTGTCAGTGGTTACTACTACTTTGCCCAAAAACTGTTCGTAGATAGTTCCGAGAATTTCGATAGGAATGACTTTAAAGTTATATCGAGAATTTTCCGGTTGCAAGTCTTTTAAAATTTCTAGTAAGACTTTATTGCTTACCTTAACAGAATCGAGTTCAGAACGTTTTGTGAAAATACTTCCATTGTATGTCTTATCTAACACATCAAAAATTTCTTTGCATTCATCATACACAGAATAGGCAGAAGAATCTTCTGCCTCTGCGGATTTTTCTTTTATGTTTTGGATTTTATTTACTATATTGTGAATAATGTCTTCTTCGATTTCTCGATCTGATAATACTTTAATAAAAATAAAACGATCTAGAATTAATGAAGGTGTAATTAATTTTGTGTAAATATCTTTTACTCCGAAAATAAAAGAGGGTAAAGAATATGGCAAAAACAAAATCCAGAAAAGACGAGCTCCTTGAAGAGTTGATCAAGGAATACAAAAATCCTGAAGAATTGATCGGTGAAAATGGTCTTCTGAAAGAATTAACCAAAGCTATAGTCGAGAAGGCTATGCGGCAGGAACTGACCCATGAATTGGGTTATGAAAAACATTCTCGGCAAAATGGTGCCGGCAATTCCCGCAATGGTTTTTTGAAAAAGACTATCAAGGGCGATTTTGGAAACCTGCAAATCGACGTTCCCAGAGACCGGAATCTGAATTTGAACCGAAGATAATAAGAAAAACCAGACCCATTGAATGGATTTGATGATAAAATAATTTCTATATTAACGAGGAATGACGACACGCGACATCCAGGCTCATCTTCAGGAAATCTATCAGGTTGAAGTTTCTCCTGATCTGATCTCCACAGTAACAGATGGTGTAATCGAAGAAGTAGTAAAATGGCAGACCAGACCTATTGATTCAATCTATCCGATTATTTATCTTGATGCATTGAGGGTCAAAATTAGAGACGATGGTCAGGTCAAAAACAAGGCTGTTCATATGGCTATCGGCGTCAATATGAACGGTTTTAAAAGAGGTTTTGGGCTACTTGGATTGAAAATGAAGGATCCAAGTTCTGGCTCCAAATCCTGACTGAACTAAAAACCGTGGGTTGCAGGATATATTGATTGCCTGTGTTGATGGACTTACCAGGTTTTCCGGAAGCGATTAAAACTATTTATCCAAATGCCGAAGTTCAGCTTTGTATCGTTCATATGGTCAGAAATTCTCTGAAGTATGTTTCCTTTAAAATCGAAAGAGCTTTCATCTGACTTGAAAAAATCTATCGGATGCAGTGAACGTTGAGGAAGCAAAATTAAAACTTCAGGAATTTTCTAAAAATGGATTCAAAATATCCGATGATTTCAAAATCCTGGGAAAACAGATGGAATGAGATAATTCCTTTTCTTGCCTATCCGGCAGAAATCAGAAAAGTAATTTACACAACCAATGCAATCGAGTCTTTGAATATGACGCTCTGAAAAGTGATCAAAACTGGGCTTCATTTCCCAATGATGATGCGGCAAAAACTGTTGTATCTGGCTCTGCAGAATGCATCAAAAAAATGGACCATGCCTATCCGGGATTGGGGTGCTGCGATTAATCAGTTTGCAATAAATTTTGAAGGGAGAATGGAAATTTAAACGGAAAAGGATTTTACACAAAATTTCCTACACCCTCAAATTAATTGAACCGCCTGGGTGATAAATTCTGCAGAACTTCAGTCGCCCCCAGCTTAAGCTGGGGGTTATATTTATATATATCTTTTGCAAGTTTAATTCGCCATCCATCTTTCTCGTCATCTAAATCTTTTAAGAAAGCTTTGTCAGGAGGAATGCGATTCTCTTTTACTTTTTTTCGTTTATATATAATTTATTTAAGCTACCTTGCCTAACGTTTTCTTTTTCAAAGTATTCCCATAGCGTATCAAATTTTCTATGTAGTCTTTTGTAAGTCAATCGAGGACACAATAATTATTAATTAAATCAGAATTTTTAACAGCAAAAGTGCAATAAAACGAAAAACGAAACTCTTCAAAGTCAGTTAAATGCTTAACAAATCGACTTTTCGTAACTAATGGTTCTTCTTTTGTGGCTTTAATATCCTGAATAAAGAATAGGCTTGCCAAATATAATCTGTTCTTTCTTTTACTTATGCCTTTATCCTCAGTCCTTCGACCCAAATAATATTTTTGAATTGTTTTGCAGCGATATTTAGCATTGTTTCTCAAATATTCCATTTTGATAAGCGGTTAGATCTGGCTCTTTTTGAGCTTCTTTACTGACCGGTATTGAATAATAATTTTCTCTTTCAGCATGATTTTAATTCTTGCATTCGAGATATTCCAATTAAGGTATTTGAAAAGCGGCTTGATTTTTTCTTTAATTGCATTGGTAATGACCGGATTCTAATTTTCGCCAAACTTTCAGCTAAATTTTTTATTCTTTCGGATACATCGTTTAACTCTGAATAGTATACTTCACTTAACGAATCATAATTTTCAAGTCTATTTTCTTAAGCTTTTTGCCGTAGCCACGGATGGCGAAGGCAATTTTAAGCAACCTTCCGACTGTAAAGATATTCTTGTATTTCAATAAACAAATCTCTTATTGTTTGTATATCACCTAATTCCTTTTTTGCATCCCCAATAGCATGATATTTCAACACAAGCAAGTCGCCTATTTTAGTGTCGTCCAATTCTTCAACGCCTTGTTTTACATACTGGCTCAAAACGAAGTTTAAAAACTCTTGCTGTTTTGGATCGTAGTTGCCCAAGTGTATTTTTGCTTTGTCTGCTCGTGTTGCTCTTTCTAAAATGTCAGCATGAAAAGCGATATAAGCCAAAACATCATACAGGTCGCTATTTTCAGCATTCAGTAATTTTTGAAATTGAAGTGCCCCCCTAAAACTGTAAAGAAAAAAATCATATTTTTTGTTTATTTTTAAATTGCAGAGGAGATAGTCCTCCTAAAGCTGAATGAGGTCTGATTGATTGTACTTGATCAATAAATAGAAAATACTTTTAACGCTTCAATTTTATCAGCATAACAGGAGATATTTATCTCTTGATACTTGAATAGTTTATTAAAAGATTCTGCGTATTGCATTTTCATATGCATTACCAAAGACACATTGAAATTTGGTGTTCAAAGTTCTATATATTCATGCGAACAATATCTTCTATCAGAATCATGATGAATGTAACCTGAGACTTCCTCTGTTCATGAGAGCCGACTCAAATGCAGACCTGACAAGTTCACTATTAAGTTTATCAGAAACAGCTCGTATTTGATGACCTCTCTGTTTTCCATATCCATTAGTGATGCCAGATAATGATTTTTCCCCTGAACATCAAAAAGTAACATCACCAACTATTACTCGTGCATGATTAATTGACTTGTCCTTAAGAAGATTTGGATATTTTTCAGGTTATGTTTTGAATCCGTGGTCGCATGATGATAAGCCTCTTCGGACTGCATTTTAAAAGGTTTTCATGCATGATCCTGTAAACTCGCTTATGATTGATTTTCATATCATTTCTCAGAAAATATATGATAGACCTGTAACCTGATTGAGGCATTAAATCCAGATATAACTTAATCTTTTCTATTAGTTGCTTATCCTCCTGTTTTCTTTTTAATCTTTGCATCCGATTGGTAATAAAAGAAGAGATACTGATCTCCAAAGCTTTACAGCTTTTTTACAATTAAATTCTGGTGCGAGATACTTCCTGATAATTTCTCTTTGCTTCCAGTCTTGCAGATATTTTTGGGCTTTTTTTTAAAATGTGATTATCTAACGCAAGGTTGGCAAGTGCACCTTCCAATTCTGCGACTCGTTTCCTTAAAGCAAATTCGGTTTGATTATTTTGTTCAAACTTTCCTGTATCTATCTCATTTCTCCAATTTCGGATTGTTTGAGGATTTACCTTTTCCCTTTGAGCTATTTGCGAAACGGAACTCTGCCCGGACAAAATTTCCATTACTATTTTTTCCTTAAATTCTTTGCCATAGTTATTTCTTCTTATCATATTATCAAGTCTCCTTTATCCCCTTTTTTTGTATTCCAGTTTTAGGGGGCAAGACCAAATTCTATCAACTGTTGTTTGGCAAAACCTTTTTCAGTTAGTTCTTCCAATAATTTCTTTCTTGTGTCGGGTTTGCTCCATATAGTTCTCAATTCATCTTCACTTTTGAAAAGTTCGGGCAATGCTCCGAATAAGGAACGTAAAAATTCTTCTGCTGAAATCGGTCTGCCGTCTGGACTATAGAATGATGTGCTAATCATGTGCTGAAACTGTCGCACTTTTCCGTCAGCCAATTTTACTTTTACCATTCGTCTTGGTGGTGTGTCGCAACGGCACTCAATGTATCCGCAAACTTCGCATGGTTCGGGAGTTGGTTTAGGACAAATACAAGGTCTTTGTCCGCAAACATCACATGATTGTGGCTGTGGGCTTGGTGTGGGTGTTTCAGGTTCTTCGGGTTCTCCGTCCCATTCAGGGTCGCTGAAATGATGATGTGCTTTTACAAAGTCGTAAATGGTGAAATAGTCCTTACCATCAAACAAACGTGTTCCACGTCCAATGATTTGCTTAAACTCAATCATGGAGTTTACAGGACGAAGCAAAACAATGTTTCTTAATTCGGGTGCATCAACACCTGTGCTTAACTTTTGCGAAGTAGTCAGAATGGTTGGAATGCTTTTTTCGTTGTCTTGAAAATCTCTTAAATGTTGTTCGCCTATTTTTCCGTCATGTGCAGTAACTCGGTGGCAATAATTCGGCACTTCGGCTTCGCTCAGTACCCGAACTATTATGGTATTGAATGATTAAATCACGAATTGCCAAGGCATGTAATTGTGTGGCACAGAAAACCAAAGTTTTTTCGCTTTGATTTATCAGGCTCATAAAAATCTTTACCCGATATTCTTCACGTTCTTTAATTTCAATTATGCGGTTCATTTCCGCTTCGGTATAGCGTTTACCTTCTTCAATTTCTCCTTCTAAAACGGTGTCGTCCGAAGTGAATAAATACTCGTCAATGGCTGTGTCAATTTGCTTGACTTTGAAAGGTGTTAAGAAACCATCATTGATTCCTTCTTTTAGTGAATATACATAAACCGGCTCACCGAAATAATTGTAAGTATCTGCGTTTATGGTTCGCTTTGGTGTTGCTGTCAAACCTAATTGAACGGCAGGTTTAAAATATTCCATTATGGCTCGCCAACTGCTTTCGTCATTGGCTCCGCCACGGTGACACTCGTCTATAATGATGAAATCAAAAAAGTCTTTCGGATATTCTCCAAAGTAGGGTTCGACAAGCTCACCATCCTTTGTTTTAGTAAGAGACTTACTTTTTGATAATTTCTTTAGTTTTTCAATATCACCTTTTATGAGTGCGATTTTTTTGGCCTTGCTCCATTTTTGAATTTGTTTTTCTCTTTTAAAAGCTTCATCAATTCTTGTGAATTCCTCATAGTAAACTAATTTAACTGGCAAATGACTTGAAGTAAAGTTTGCTCCTTCACCATTTTTATGTTGTTCAATTCTTAATGCTAAGTCTTTTGTAATTCCTGTGTAAAAGCTTCCATCAGCACATTGAAGAATATACATATATCCGTATGCGTCCACTTCGGCAAGCTCAGTGTCCGTTATTTCTGGGAAATCTATTTCTTCGTCTTCGCCAGCGGTGGGTGAGCTTGTCAATTGAGCGGTGGGTGAGCTTGTCGAACCCCCGCTCATAAAGGTTTGGAAAATGGTAAAAAACACACTTCCGTTTTTCGGAACTCTGCCTTTTTTCTTGATGTCGCTTGGATTGATACGAACCAAAGCATCTTCTTCAAAAGCTGAAAAAGCGTTGAATGCCTGGTCTGCCAAAATATTTCTGTCGGCTAAGAATAAAATTCTTGGGCTTCGGGCTTCGGCAACCTCAGCCTGCGATTTAGCAGGTGGGCGGTGAGCTTGCCGAACCGTCCATTTTGCCTGAAACAGTTTCCATGCAATTTGAAAAGCAATGGCTGTTTTTCCAGTTCCTGTGGCAAGGGTTAATAAAATGCGTTGCTGGTCATTGGCAACGGCTTCTAAAACTTTGGTAATGGCGTTTTCCTGATAGTAGCGTGGTTGCCATGTTCCGCCACGGTCTTCAAACGGAACGGAAAGTAATTTGTCTCGCCATGCTTCGGCAAGCTCAGCATTCGGCTCGCTTGATTTTGGAAAGGTTAAGTTCCACAATTCGTCCGGAGTAGGATAGGAAGTTACATCGCCTTCCTGACCTGCTTCCATGTCTATGCGGTAAATCTGTAAACCATTTGTGCTGTATGTAAACCGAACTTGTAATTTGCCTGCATAATCTTTGGCTTGTCCAACGCCTTCGGTATAGTATTTATCTCTTGCTTTGGCTTCAATTACTGCAAGATTTCTGTTTTTATATTGCAATACATAATCTGCTTTGTCGGGTTTGCTACGGTGACCATGCCCGATTAAACGACCTTTGTTTATGGGAAACTCCATGCGAATGCGACTGCCTTCCACAACGCCCCAACCCGCTGCTTTTAATGCAGGGTCTACATATTCTGCTCTTGTTTCGGTTTCGTTCATGCAATCATTTTCTTGTAATGTTCTTCGTAACCTGCGACTTTGAAAAGTTCTGCAAAAGCATCTTTAAAGTCTTGGTAGTTGAACTCTTTAAAATCAAAAATATTCTGTCCTAAGGAATGTGACTCCCTATTGATGTATCTATAAAAAGCCTGATAGCGAATTTCTTGCATAGTAGGTTGATTGAAGAAATTATTCAGGTCTTTGTTTTCAATGAAGTTGAAGAAATACTCAATTATATTTCTCATGCAATTGGCTATTAATGCAGGATGCTGATTTTGGTCTTTAATCACATACCAATATGCCTGATAGTCATTTTTAATTGATTCGTAAGTTAGTTTCTCAAAGTAACTGCCAGTGTCATTTTTTATCAGCCTGAACAGCTTTTGAGTTTCTTTCCTTTCATCATGTTTTGTTTCTGTAATCTCATAGAAGAAGTAAAGACTGTGAGTTAATACAAACACTTGCTCATATTTGTAATTCCAAGTAGTTGCACCATTCTTTTTTTCTTTTTTACCAAAAAACTCATTCTTAATCAGCCTGCCAACATTGAAAACATAAACATGCGAAAGGCTGGAAATCGGGTCATCTATGACAATGATTTTCTTCTTTGCTGCTTCCGTTGCATCTTTTTTCCCCCGACACAGTTCCAAGAAATATAAAAAGCTAATTATCATTTTTTCGCCTTCACTTAGTGAATGGAAAACTCTGTTATCGTTTTGTTCTCGAACTATTTTGTAAAGGTTATCAGCATGTGGCTTTATTTTGAAATCATGAATTCCAAGGTCTAAAAGTCCGTTGTTGATGTTGGCAATTGCTTCTTCGATATTTACGGTCTGCTTTTGCTGTTCTACAATTATTTCTCTTTGTTTCTGAATATCTGAATCCAGTTTTTCAATTGCTTGATTTAAGCCAGCAATTGTTTTTTGTGATTGAGCTTTGTCAGAAATGTAAGAACTGATAGTTTGGTCATACTCCCAACGCATAATGTTCCAAAAATCAGTTTTCAGGTCATTTAACGCTGTTTGCTTTTGGTCTATTTTAGTGTTGTGTTCTTTTATTTGTTTATTGATATTTTCAATTATTCCATTGATTTCACTCAAAGAAGCAACTGAACTTTTTAATGTGATTTGAACGCTTGGCGTTTTAATTTTATCATCAATTAGCTTTAAGTTCTCTGCTGCAAGCTTTGTGAAAGCGTTGTAGTTGATTTCAAAGTCCTTTTTGTGATTTTCAAACTTCGGATTGCTCTCAAAAGTTGATTTGTCTGGTATTAGTTCAATTGCTTCAGCGTATTGCTTGCGAAATTCCTTTATTGCTGATAAGTCAGCTTCATACGATTCATCAAAATATTCTTTGATACTTTGAAGCAATTGACTTGAAATAGTTTGCTCTTGACAAAATGGGCAGGTTTCATTCTCTATTTCAATTTCGGTTGGTAAGTATTTTAAACCATCTTTTACCCAATCTGAATTTTCAAGTTTGTTTATTAATCCTGAAACCGTGCTATTTTCATTACCAACAATCTGCTTTTTAAATATTAGCTCCGTTTCAATATTAGCGACATCAAAAACAATAGGGTCGAGTGTATTATACTTTTGAGCATTTTCGCCTGAAAGTGCTTGAACTTCTTCTTTTATGTTATCAGTTGTTTTTGGTGGCTTACTATCGGGTTTCTTTAAACTTTCAATGTAACTCAATAGCTTGTTGCCGTCATTTCTATAACCTTATAAACAAAATTCTAATACTCTGTCGCCACCTGTATAGTTCTTTTTGATTTCCCAAACTTTGTCTTTTGCTTTATCGTGCTTTTCGGAAATAGAGTCAGTTTCTTTTTTTAAGTCCGCAGATTTCTGAATCTTTTCTGCATCAAGCTTTTTGATTTCCTTTTCTGCATTTAAAATTTTGGTTTCCGCTTCTTTGTTCTCTTTTGACAAAGTGAAAATACCCTTTAAACTCTCGGGCTGATAAAAGTTATCTTGAATGAATGTTTGATTGTAAACCAAAATTTCTTCATCAGGATTAAGCCCTTCAATTGAACATGCTTTGAAATTCGGGTCGCCTTGTTTGTCTAGAAAATCAGAAAATGTGCTTTTACCAGTTCCATTTAAGCCATACACAAGATTTACCTTCATGTCTGTTTCCAAGACAGCTGGTTTCTTGTAACTGACTACGCCATTCAATGTAACTTTGGTAATCATTATTCTGCTTCTATTAATTCGTTTTCAAAGGCTCGTTTTAAAACACCTGATTTTAATTCTTCAACTGATTCAAGTTTTGAAGTGTATTTTTCACCAAGTGTTTTAGTGATTATGAATAATTGGTCAAGTCTATCAATGATTTGTTTTTGTTCATTTGTAGAGATAGGGAATGAAATTTTCATTTTACCTAACTTACTTGCATTAAATCCACCTTGAGCAGCACCTGTTATTCCTTCATTAATTTCTTTCCAATAAATACCAGACTGAAAAAAGTAATAAATAAGTTTTGGCAGAATTACATCCTTGGAATTTATCTTTAACCGAATAAGATATGATGCGAAAACACCAATTGGCGGATTTTCCAACAAATAACTTTTACCAGTAGTTGCACCTGTTCGGGCAAAAACAATGTCACCCGTTTCCAACGCATATTTTGTATAATCTTCATCAGAACATTTACAATAGGGAACAGTCTCCCAATCAACTCCATTTTCTTGTATGTCTGTTATTCTAAGGTATTTTGGGCCGATTGGTTGGCTTGATGCCTTTTCTGTATATCCGTAATTTATTTTTGAAATTTCAGCAAGTTCCTTCTCAATCCAATGTTCATTTTTTGTGGTGAAAAGTTTGTTTAACTCACTTCTAAAAAGTTCTTTGGAATTTTGATAGTTGACTTCAAGATTATTACATACTGCATTTATCATAGAATATGCATTATCTAATTCTGCAACCATTCTTTTCTGTTCTTCCATTGAAGGCTTAATCAATGGACAAGCAAGAATATCGTCTTTTCGTAAGTTGGTTTGGTTTTCTCCGTTGTTGAAAGCTAAAAAGTGTTCGTGTCGGTTGAGTTGGTAATACAGATACTTTGTGTCAAACTCTTTGCTTCGTATGCAACAAATACGCTGGTTCAAAGAATAGATGTCGTCTTTGTCAATGATAAAACACTTTGCTAATGCTTTGCCATTGGGCACATCACTCATTACCATTACTATGTCACCTTTGTATAATGGGAACATTTGTTCTTTAGTGCGTTTTACAACTCTACCTTCTTGCGAAATGAATTTTGAATTGACTACAATGTATTTTCCATTTTCGTCAATGCTCTTTTCATGGGCTTTACCATTGAAAAACTCACACGATTTTCCTAAAGTGGTTATTTCTAATTGGCTCATGAAAACATATCTTTTATTCCGTTCAAAATTTCGATTGTTTCTTCGTCCAATGCTTCCATCTCTGCCAATATCTCATCCATAGAACGGAACGTTTGCTCCACTTTTCCATTTGGATTTTTTACACTCAAATCATAATTAGCTGTGCTTATTGCTGAAACATCTACTGACCAAGATTTATCAGAATCTGCTAAGGTCTTTTGCAGTTCCTTAAATTCTTTCAAATCATCATCATTCAAAGGAGAAGTTTTACCCAAACTTCTGCCCGGCACACATTGGTAATACCAAATCTTTTTGGTCGGCTCACCTTTTGTAAAAAATAACACAACAGTTTTTACTCCTGCACCCAAAAACGTTCCTGCGGGCATATCCAAAATGGTGTGCAAGTTGCAACTTTCCAATAAATGTTTTCGCAATGAAACAGAAGCATTGTCGGCATTGCTCAAAAAAGTATTTTTGATTACAATACCTGCTCGTCCGCCTGCTTTCAAACTTTTGATAAAATGCTGTAAGAATAAGGAAGCCGTTTCACTGGTTTTGATGTCGAAGTTTTGTTGAACTTCTTTCCTTTCCTTTCCGCCAAATGGTGGATTGGCAAGAATTACATTGTAACGGTCTTTCTCCTGAATGTCTCTGATATTCTCGGTCAGCGTATTGGTGTGAATGATGTTTGGGGCTTCAATGCCGTGCAAAATCATGTTCATCACACCAATGATATAAGCCAAATTCTTTTTCTCTTTTCCGTAAAGTGTGTTTTCCTGTAAGGTTTTTAGGTTGGCTGTGTTTTTCTCCATGCGGTCATACATGTATGCGTATGCTTCGCACAAGAAGCCCGCACTTCCGCAAGCAGCATCATAAATCTTTTCGCCAACTTGTGGATTCAGCACTTCAATAATGGCACGAATCAAAGGTCGTGGTGTATAATACTGGCCGCCATTGCGACCAGCATTTCCCATGTTTTTGATTTTCGTTTCATACAAGTGGCTGAGTTCGTGCTTGTCTTTAGAACTACCGAAAGGCAGTTCATCAGTCATTTCAATAATCTCACGAAGATTGTAGCCACTCTTTATTTTGTTGTTGAGTTCACTAAAAATTTCACCGATTTTATATTCAATAGATTTCGGGTTGTCAATTGCCTTCTGCTTGAAGCTTGCCAAATAAGGAAACAATTTCAAGTCCACAAACTGCACTAAGTCAGGTCCAGTCATGGCTTTATGGTGGTCCAGTTCGGCAAGCTCACCGTCCTTCATTCTGGATTTTGGTGACGGCCTCTGAGCCTGTCGAAGAGGCATTGCCCAATTTGGCCAACGGTATTGCTCGTCCAAAATGTATTGATATTCTTTTCCTTCCAAAGCAGCTTCGTCCGCTTTTTCACTTTCCAATTGGTCAAGGTAACGCAAGAACAAAACCCAAGAAGTTTGTTCAATGTAGTCCAGTTCGCTGTCTGCACCTGCGTCCTTGTAAAGTATGTCGTCTATATTTTTAAAAGTCTGTTCAAACATGTTATTATTTATCTCTTTTTACCACAAATTGCCCGCCACGGACGGCGGGCATCATTTTGCGGGGGTAAAAATATTTATATTCATCTTTTTTTCTCTTTGTCATCGCCACCCAAGCATTTCACATAACAGATAGTATACTTCGCTTAACGAATCATAATTTTCAAGTCTATTTTCTTAAGCTTTTCCAAAACGAATTTTAAAGTATTTTCAAGAGATTCGTAAAGATTGCACTATTAAGAATTATGGGTTTACTACTACTTTTGAATTGAGAAAAACCCATTTATCTGAAGCGTGTTCAAATTTTTTTTCGGTTGATGCACCTATAGTTTTTATGGAAGATAACGAATACCGAATAGACCTTTTGTAGATATGAAGAGCGTAAGAAAGATTTCCATCACGAAAGAATTTCTCTGCCGTATTGTATTCTTCCTTTGCCATCGTAAAATACTTGGCTGCTTTCTCTTTTTTCTCTAATGAATTGCGAGTTTCTTTCACTTCTTCCCGATGGGCATCCGCATAAGATTTGGTCATGGAAATTTTGTGAATTAATTCTTTGGAAGTATTAGAAAGATATTCAACAAAAACTCTCTGTGTTTCCAAGAGAGTAATTTCTGCTTTTGTTATGGCTTCCCGACGCTCTCTTTCATTCCCTCTTTTATATATTTCGCTCAACTCATTTGCTGATTTCTCTAATTTGTCTTTTTTTTGAGTTAAATTCTCTTCTGGAAAAATACTCTGGATTTCTTCGATCAATTTTACTTTTTTTTCAAAACTTTTTTTTCTTTCTTTTAGTGACGGATTTGTTTCAGAAAAAAGTCTCTCCCCGGAAAATAAGGAGAATATTAATATTGAAAGAATGATAAATACAAAAAAGACATGCCGGAACCCTGATCTACTTTTTTGTTGAAAACTATTTTTTTTCATCTTCTTTTAATTGATCTGGACGAACAGGCACGGAATCTCTTTGTTTTGCATCGTCTTTTTTAATAGTCATATTGCTTTCTTCGAGCAAGGACAACCTATTATTAGTAATGTATCCATAATTATCATCGTGAACCTCAAGAATATTAATCGGAGGAGACTTTGGATCAGTAGGAGACACAACTTTTTCTTCAAGAAATTTATTATCTATATAATTACGAAGAGTATGCCTTATCCTGTCATAATCTTTTATGCTTTCCTCTACCACAGTCTTTTTTAGATCGTCTAAACTTCTAAATTTATATTCCAACTTATCTTCATCGGGAGTCTTTGCTGCAATCATTGCAAGTAGCGCATAACGTCTTGCTCTGCGAGCAGTTTTTAATCCTTCGCTGTATTGCAGTAACTTATATCTATATTGATGAGGTGCAGAATTCAAGCCTGTAGTATAAAAATCTTCCGCATTCTTTAAATCTCTAAATCCCAACTTCAACAGGTGCTTTGCTATCGCATCATTACTTCGAATAATCATTGGTGCAGTGGCTTCCAATAATATCCTCGCCGAATCATTATACTTTTCAAGTGTAAATTGAAATATATTTTTTAATTGCCCTTGTGCCCCTCGCAATTGTCTATACGCCAATTTATAATTACTCTGGAGATACCACATATTTCCGTTAAAGTCCATTTGATTTGCTTTCATCAATTCTTGAAAATAAATATGGTCTAAGTTCTTTTTTTGAGTTTTAGTCTCTTGACCATTGGCATCTTTGGAAACCTCTTCAGGCGGTAAGGGTGGCGCAAGATTACTAACGCATACATTGATAAACTTAAAATTAATTTTATTTTCTAAAATCAGTATGCCAAGATTTGTCTGATCCGGAGATACTGCAAATAACCGGCTTACAAAGCTAAGTAGAATAAATGTAAGTGCAAGGCGTATCATCATGGTTTTATAATGAAATTATCGGGATTTATTGATTTTTTAGAGAATAATTTTTTATCCATTGTTCAGTTTTTTTCAATTAATTCGTGCAAAGGCGTAATTTTCCCATTTTTTTTTATTTTTTTCAAATGTATTTTTACCTTATCCAATGTATGAAAAAAATAACTACTTTATTCTGTTTTATTTCATTCCTGATTTTGACCTGCAAAGAGAAAAAGTCAAGCGAATCCTACTTGAATTTATCCAGATCAGAATATTTTTACTTCAACTATGGTTCAAGAAGTGAGACTTCAAATTTACAAACAAATAAAAGCAGGGTGTTTTTTGAACCGGAAATCAGAGAATCCGAATTTGAAGTGTGTATTCATTCTCACCCTATAGAATTAGAATTATCAGAGTGGGGGCCTGTTTCCAAGTTTTGCTTTGTTCCAAGTAACAATACTTCAGAAAACTTAAAATCTGCAATTTCTGATTTAAGAAATTCAGACTCCTCTAAAATATTTTTAGAGAGCAGTTTGCAGACAAAGGAAGGCATAGCAGAATTAAAATTTTATAACTCAAATGAGATAGCTGAAATCGCAATCTCTTCAGAAGAAAATATACTTCTAATCGGAGACAAAAAATTACACGATAAAATTTTTCGTAATCCTACTTTTAAACCTATAAAATTCTATTCTAAATATTCCAAATCCGAAAATAACTATGAAACAAGCTATTCTGCAAGGTATCCTACTTATATTTTGGATGAGAACGGACTCACTGTCTTTTTTCCACCAAACAATCTTGATATTTCTTCTGATAGTGAAATGTATATCGGAATATTTTTTTCTACAGAAAATACAATGCTTATAAATGCATTCACTGCTTTTATAAACACTATTCCGGTTCAAAATGAAAATTTCAGAAATACATGTACAAACCTATCTCCAGAGCTTACCGAGCTTGCTAATTTTTCTAATTTTCCATTAAAGCGATTTTTAGAATTTAAAAATCCAAATATTGAGAAAGCAATATGCCTAACGTATTTTTCAATCAATAATCAAAGTAATAAAACAGAGTTTGAAAATACTTCAGGATTTATGCTGCCTGGATCGGTAAAATTAATCATAGAAGCAGACTCTAAATTAGAAGGAATTCAGAAAAAAGAATTTTCTTGGTCTGATATAAAAGATAAAAGCACAATCGAATTTACAACCAAACAAACAAACTTTGAATGGTCTCTTCCTGAGAAATTAGAGATGAATTTCGAATCTGATTTTTTTAGCATTAGAAATGACGGGATATTCCATTGCAACACTTCACCGATTCTTTACAAGAAAAGTGCCAACATTTGCTCAAGCCCCGGTTCAGAAATATATTTTGAAACCACTGATATTTCAAACTGTGATCCGGAGAAATTCTTTCTTACAGAAATAAATTTTGGTGGTGTGCAAATTGATAACACGCTATCAAGCAAGGGCAATTTTATTGAATTACAATACACGGGCGAAGTATGCGATATTTCTTTTATGAAAATTATCAATGGGAAAAGCCATACCCCACTTTCTGTAAAAAATCAAAACATTACAACGAATCAGACCTTCCTTATAGGACACTCAGATATTTTCCAGAATTTAACTAATTTGATAAAAAGAGACCTTAGCAGCCTGTCTCCTTATTCTTCTGTCTCAATATCCAACGGAATAAAAGAGAAAGTTTTATTCAAAGCCATAGAAAAAGAAACTATCTTAATAAACAAAAATGCGTCAGGCGAAACCCATTCGATAATTCTTGAAGATAATTCGTTTCAGTTTCATCCTCCGTTTACATCTTCTTACCTAAGGCCTGATTCCAAAAGACAAAATACAATGAGCCCGGGGGAGATACACAACAAATATAGAAATACAATTTACTCTAAAATAAACGAAATAAACCCTTTTGGCTCGTATAAGGATGGAATGTCTATCACAAAAGATAAATTTATAGAATTCTATTCTACGGGAAACGGAACTTTAAGTTTAGAAATAATTGGAGAATCGAACTATCAAAAGATAATTTTTCCGGTCATTGACAAGGAAAAATTCAGCTATATTGCAAAAGACAAGCCTGAGTGTTTTTCAGAGGCCGGGTTGATACAAAGTCCATCATTCAGATTAAATTCAGAAAACCTACGACTAATACTAAAAGATTTTTCAAATAACAAAGTACTGGATGAAGTTGTATTTCAACCTGCAAAAGGGCACGGACTGAATTCGAACTCACCCAAGTTAAGAAGGAGTTACACCCGAACCGGATATTTGAATCAATTTAAAAATAGTACAAAAGATACTGAAAGTGGAGTGTTCTACTCTTGCCTTGAAGAAACAGAAATGAGTCCGGGAAAAGAAAATTTTTTCTTTCCCTATCTCGTATTACAAAATAATTTTCTTGGCTCAAGAGACTATTTGATTATAAAACCAAAAAATTATAAATTTTCTTTTCTGAATATTCGACAATATACGGCTGAGCCTTTCAGCGAATTTAATTCAGAAATAAGTATTACACCAAGTTATGAGTTTGAGCCAATAACAATATTTCAAGGAAACACTCTTAGCGAAAGGGGGATGATTTATCAGTCTATCGGAAACTCGGAGGAGATTAAAATAATTCCACGAGAAGGAATTTTTATACAAGCAATCCTACCTGATCCAAGTAACTCTCAAAATGAATGGATTTTGCTTTGCAATTATTCAGATACAGATAAAGACCTGACAAATTTTGAAATAGAAGACGAATCTGCAACCGACAAAATCACATCCTACTTCAAAAGAAAAAAAATAAATCTGCCATCGGGCTTGGATGACGCATTCTTTTATGGCAATACTACTATTTTAAAATCCAATCAATGTGGGTACTTAATCGATCCAGATGCCTACAATATTTTCTTAAGGCCTTTTGGTATTACTCCTACTAATATTTTTACCATAGACTCAACTTCTGCAATTGGAAATGGAATATCGAATAATGAAAAAGTAGATCTATACGAAATCACTCCAACTTCAAGAGTGCATATTCACTCCTATGGGAATAAACGCTCTCACTCACCTTTTAGCATCAACTCGAAAAAAGATGAAGTGATACTTTTACTTCCTAAAAAAAGTGGGGAAACCGCAGAGGATTACGAGATTCAATTATGGCAATAATTTTCTATATTCTATTTATTATAACTTCACTCAGCGCATCGCCGGCTATCGACTTCGATATTCTGGGAATAGAAGAAAGAAAATTGTCAAAAGATTCTTTACAAAAAGGAAAAAGAGTTATCAATGAAAATTCAATTCAGTCTTATCTGATCACGGGAAAATATTCTACCATAGGCGAAATTGCAGGTGCAGATATAAATCTTATTTTAGTAAAAAAAAATAGTAGAACGGATAAAGACTCATTCTATTTAAAAGAGAATGCGCATATAACATTTTTTTTCCCGATCTTTCAATTGAATATAGGAAGGAAAATCTTCCACCCAAGTGAGCCATTGCTGTCTGATTATAAAGATGGGGTAGAAGGAATCTCTATCGAGAAAGATATCCATAGAAATTTCAAATTGTATTTCTATCTTTATGATTACTATAGAGGCTACCCACTGCTCGAAAAAAATCTTCTTCTCAATTCAGAGAATTCAGCAAACAGAGAAGGAAAACGATCCAGACACGGGTTATCATTTGATTTTATCAAAAATGGACTCTTCGCACATATTCAAATTTTATATCTAAATCTTGGAAGCTGGGGAAAATTTTCAGAAGACGATAGAATTAATCAACAGAGAGGAACAGGCGATGGCGATTTCATTTATAATTCAGAATTTCAAATCGGTAAAAAATGGAATAAATTCTCTATCCAAACTTCAATAATTTTTTCAAGAGGATTGGACAAAGTAGCCTCGAATCCAGCAAGAAATGAAAAGTCCATTCCATTTAGTGGAGAGCTATTTCTATTGAGAACAAATTGGAAAGGGGAGTTAGTGTCTTGGCAATTTGAAACTTTTTTACCGGACTCAGACAAAACAAATAAAGAAGGAGAAATTCTAGAAATCGGTTTTACGGGAATGGGGACAAACCCGATTCGCTCAATGTTAATTTCTCAAAGTATGAATTTCTACCCATCCGCATGGGTGACACCGAATGGTTTAGAAAAAACAGATTCGATTCAAAACGGTAGAAAAAATTCTTTATACATCAAGTCTGGGTTTGGTTTATCTGTACTTAAAACGATCGTATCTTTGGATTTAGAAACAATGATTCCAAGGTTAGAAAAAAATAACGATACAGGAAATATTTCAATTCAGAAGAGAGACTATTCCAAAGAATCCTTAACCTCACTAACTCTATCTATTCACACAGATCGGATACTGAGCCCAAACTACTTTCTTTTAATCTCTGCCTCAAAATTATTTTCTTCCAAAGAACTAAATATTGACTCAACTATTCTGTATTTTCAGGCAGGAATCCGATTTCTATGAAAAATTATTTTTTCTTCGTTTTGTTTTCCATTTCACACATACACTGTACAAATAAAAATTCAAATTCTATAGATATGTATTCTCTTTTTACCGATATTCAATCCCCAAAAATTTATTTTTCTTATCCGGGGAGATACACAGAAACAGAGAAAAAGGAAAATGTAAGAAATGCTATTCTACGAATTTTACAAAACACAAAATTTGATCTTAAAATATACGCTTATTCTTTGAACGATCCAAAAATCATAGACGAAATCTTAATTGCAAAAAATAGAGGAGTTAAAATTTCAATCACTCTCGACAATGAGAAAGATTATTCCGCATTAAAAGAAAAAAATATAAGTTATTCTGTTTGGAGATCAAGCGGACTTCATCACCAAAAAGTAATCATTTCAGATCGAACGCTTGTATTTTTTGGAACTGGAAATTTTACAAATTACGGTCTCACTCAGGATCATAACGGATACATTGAATTTACTCTTGAAGAAAAAAATTTGGATTCTTTTATTTCACTTCTTGAAAATACTTACTCGAATCCAATTTTAAAAAATAAAAAAATGTTTTTTATGACTTCGCCAAAAGATGGCAGAAGAATTCAATCACAAATACTTAGAGAGATTCAATATTCCACTACCTCGATCCATTATTTGATCTTTGATCATTTCGATCCCATAATTTCACATTCTTTAAAGGAAGCAAGTTCAAGAGGGGTAGAGGTAATCGGTGTTTATGATTCTCCGACAGACGAAGAAGGAAAATATCTGAAAGATTCTTTTTATGGTTTCTTGAGTGGAATTTATCGAGATGGAAATGAAGATAAAAATGAAACAGATAGTTTTCCTGAAGGAGGATTACTGCACCACAAAACAATGATAATAGACAAAAAAAAAGTTCTAACAGGTTCTTATAATTACTCTTCCAGTGCTCGTGACAGCAATAAAGAAATCTTTATGCAAATTGAAGATACCGGTTTTGTGAATGAATTTGAAAATGAGTTCCAAAGAATAAAAAATAAAGCCTACCGAGAAATTCCAGAAAAATTTTTTACGAATAAGTTAAATCTAAACACATCAATAGAAAACAAAACAGATGAAGTTTGCTTCTCCGATTTGCTGCTAAGCCCGACGACCATAAAATTAGGCGAAGGAATTTTCCGTACACTGCTATACTACCCAACAAATCCAGAAAATCACTGTATCACAAAAAAATATTTTCATATAGTATCCTCTAACTTTTCTTATCCAAAGTCAAATTCATTTTTGGATTTGAATGAATTCTGGAATAATATCAATATATTTGAACGAAATTCTGAAAAGGTTTATAAAAATATAAATAGGGAAGAAGATTCAATTTTTCAAAAAAAATTACCAATTAATTTTATCCAAATAAGTTTTTTTGACCTAACCGGCACAAATATAATTTTTCAAACTAATAGAAACGATATAGAGTTTAAGAAAATCACTCTTTTTTTTCCTGGAGATATTTTGTACTACGCTACGCTTTCTAAATATTCAGCCGAACAAAATGAAGTCTTGTATGGAAATGTTGCACTTGGAAGTAATTACAAAAAAACAGGAATCGCATTTATTGAACTACCCGATGAAACCTTGTTTTTTTGCTTTCAAAAAAATGGCGACTCAAATAAAAATGCAATCGAAGAATTTCTTTCTGAGTGGACTGTATTTCAGTCTTTTTCAAAGAACATGGAAATACAAAAACCATCCTGTGTATTTTACTGAATTACAGAATGGTTTAACTCTTCCCATCGATTCAATTTTAATAAAAGAGTTTCGTCTAACTTCTTTAAATCCTCGTTCAAGTCCTTCACCTTCAAAAAATCTGTCCGGTGTTTCGCCATATCTTCATGGATTATTTTTTTTTGATTTTCCAACTTTTCAATTTCAGATTCAACGTTTTGAATTTCTTTTTGCGTTTTTGCTAGATTTTTTTTCTTAATCCCTTCTTTACCAAAAGAATAACCATTCTCATTGGAAGGTTTAGACTTTTCTTGATTGTTGGATTTTTTCTGAGCTAAATACTCACTATACGTTCCTGTAAATGTATGAATTCCACCTTGCCCATCAAAAACTAAAAGATGGTCAGCGACCCTATCCATAAAATATCTATCGTGGGAAACTGTAACTACGCATCCCGAAAATCCCATTAAAAACTCTTCCAAAATAGATAAAGTCCGAATATCAAAATCATTCGTAGGCTCATCTAAAATGAGAAAATTCGGATTGTGCATTAAAATCTGAACAAGGTATAGTCTTCGCTTTTCTCCACCAGAAAGTTTTTCAATTAGACTTGATTGCAATTTAGAAGAAAACTGAAATCTCTCTAGCAATTTCGAAGCACTTAACTTTTCTCCATTTTCTAAACTTATATATTCTCCAACGTTTTTTTGGATATATTCCAGAACGCGCATATACAAAGGAAGCTCTATACTAGTTTGATCAAAGTAGCCAATATGAGTATTTACACCGAGACTAACGCTTCCAAAATCTGAATGAACCCTACCTGAGAGAATATTTAAGAATGTAGATTTTCCTACACCATTTGGACCGATGATCCCAAGTTTTTCATAATGTTTGAAAGTATAAGAGAAGGAATTTATCAATTTATTTCCATCAAAACTTTTCGATATATTTGAAACTTCTAATATTTTTTTCCCGACCTTTTTTGGATCCACTTGAAAAGAATAATTTTCCTGAACTGAAAACCTTTCAGTGTTCATTGCACTTATAATTTTATCTGTTCTTGCTTTTTGCTTTGTGCCACGAGCCTTTGGTTGTCGTTTCAGCCACTCCAATTCAACTCGCAGAAAACTTATTCTTTTAGCTTCTTTACGTAAATTAGCATCTTCTATCTCTACTTTTTTTTCTAAATAATAATCGTAATTGCCCTCAAATAAAATTGAATCGGGTATAGAAATTTCAAAAATTTTATCTACAACTAAATCTAAAAAATATCTATCGTGTGTAACGATTAACAATGCCTTGTCTGTCTTGATTAAAAATGACTCTAACCAAAGAATTGTTTCAATATCTAAATGATTTGTTGGCTCGTCTAAAATTAAAAGATTGGAATCATCAATTAAAGTTTGAACTAATTCTACCTTCTTTAACATTCCACCAGACAACTCTGACATTTTTCTGTTCAATCCCTTTATACCAAGCTCTTGGAGGATAGAAGTAATGCGATTTTCATATTGCCATGCGTTATGCGAATCCATTTTCTCCATAATCTTGTGCATTTCTTTTTCTAGGGCTTCGCTTGAATCAACCTCCATTCTCTCGCAGATTTCCATGTATTGCTTGACTAAACCCAAAGCCTGACTCTTACCTTTATAGATATGCCCCAAGATAGAATCCTCAGGATTGAAAGTCGGATTTTGCTCAAGGTAACTAATAGATAAATTTCTATTTCTAAAAATTTCACCATTATCGACTTCTTCCACGCCCAATATCATTCTGAGAAAAGTAGATTTACCTGAGCCATTCACTCCAATGATACCAACTTTTTCTCCTTCGTTCAAACCAAATGTAAGCTCTCGAAAAAGCTCTGTTTCTCCCGATTTCTTGGATATTTTATTGATAGATAATAGATTCATAAATATAAAATTTCACCACTTAGCAAAATGTTCTTCCGCCCAACCTGTTAAGTTTTCCAAATAATACTCCCTCCCTTGAAAATTAATTCTACCTTTATAATGCCCGAATAATTGATGAACCTCTGATTGAATTATTAAAAAATTGGAGACAGCAACTCTCTCATAAAAAGGAGTAAAGACTAAATCAACATTTTTGTAAATCGTCGATTGAATTTTCCATGGCTCCATGAAATTTTTTGTATTGTATGTAAACTGTAAAGGCTCTTTGATTTTTTCTAATTTCCCATCTAAGCATATTGAGTTTTCAGAAATTCCAGTATTGTCAGTCCATTTGGCTCCAAGATTTAGACCGATTAATGCGTTATCCGACATACCTGATACACCTCCCCAATTCCAAGAAATACTCCGAGGCCAAATCCCCCTACCAAAATCCAAACACCCAAGAGTCTCGTCTTTTCTAAACTGTATTTTCTTTTCACCGTGAATAAAATATCCTTCAGTAGGGAGAGTGTGGTGTTTGGAAGTAAACTGAAATTGTGAATCGCTCCAAGGGACTACAACGTTTAATGTTTCGTGGTTTTTAGGGTTGTGTACCTTGAGCTCAGATTTTAAAGGCTTCCCTATGAAATCTTTCCAATCTATTTTCAATTCTGTGTAACCATTTTTGGGTAACATCTCTACAGTGCACTTTTTAGATTTATAGACTGCATCGTCACCCACCCTCTCCCCCATTTTTAAATTTAAACCAAAAGAAATCAAAATAGAATCTTCAAAAAATTCCTTAGTCTTATAATTCAAGTAGTAAGCAAAGACCATCCCTGAATAATCCAAATCAGTAAGAGTAATTGAAAACATATAGTCTTTGCCAACCACACACCAATAATTCCACTTTTTCTTTCGTAGCCAATTTCCAGATAAATTTGAAACTTGCAAAGGATTTCTTGACCATCCGACAGAATCCCAATTCAATAACCCATTCTTATTGCAAAGAAAAACTTCCTCTTTGATTTCTCTTTCTTCAAATTGATTTGTATGATTATTTTGATTCATAAGCTCTCACCCCATTGCACTTTTTCTAAAAAAATTCATCGTAAAAATAATGTCGAAAATCTCAATCCCTTATTTCCCATTTCCATAAAATTTCACATAAGCTAAACACAAAAACTCATTTGCATTTATTTGGAAAAATAAAACAATGAAATTCTAAAGGAAACAAAATGATAGATAGATACAGCAATCCTGAAATTGCACAAATTTGGGAGTTAGAAAATAAATTCAAAATCTGGACTGAGATAGAAATTCTTGCTTGTGAAGCGAGGTTTAACAAAGGAGAAATTCCTGAGAAAGATTTTTTTGACATAAAATCTAAAGCTAAATTTAACGTTGCAGAAATTTTAGAATTAGAAGAAAAACTGCAACACGATGTTATTGCCTTTCTTACGAATTTAGGCTCTTACATTGGGGATGCGTCACGCCACGTTCACTATGGGTTAACCTCTTCTGATATTGGAGATACTGCGCTTTGCATCCAAATGGTTCAAGCCGTTGATATAATAATAGATCGAGTAAATACTTTGATTGATACTACCGCAGAAAAGGCAAAAGAATATAGAGACCTCCCTTGCATCGGTCGATCGCACGGAATCCACGCCGAGCCGATGACTTTAGGATTAAAGTTTGCATTATTCTATTCTGAGATGAAACGAAATTTAGAAAGACTAAAGACTGCAAAAAATGAAATTGCAGTAGGAAAATTTTCTGGTGCTGTTGGCACATACTCCAATATAGATCCTGAAATCGAAAAATATATTTGTGATAAATTGGGATTAGAAGTTGATCCTATCACTACTCAGGTAATCACCAGAGATCGACACGCAAATTATATGAGTGCAATTGCAATTACTGCATCCTCTTTGGATAGAATGGCTACTGAGATTCGACTTCTACAAAAAACGGAAGGCAGAGAAGTAGAAGAGCCTTTTGCAAAAGGTCAAAAAGGGTCATCAGCCATGCCCCATAAAAGAAATCCTGTAGTGTGCGAAAGAATTTCAGGAATTGCACGGGTCATTCGTTCCAATGTAAATGTTTCTTTTCAAAATATGCCTCTTTGGCACGAGAGAGATATTTCTCATTCTTCGGCAGAGAGAATCATTTTACCTGATTCCACTATTGCTTTAGAGTATATACTCGTAAAGATGAATCATGTACTAAAAAATCTTCATGTCTATCCCGATGCAACAAAAAGAACGTTAGACGTTACACGTGGACTTATTTTTTCGCAAAAAGCCATGCTCTACTTAATCGAAAAAGGAAATCTATCTCGCGAAAAAGCCTACGAGAAAATACAATCTCACGCAATGGCAGTTTGGGGAGACTCAAAAGAAAATTTACGAGACAGGTTGTCAAAAGACTCTGAAATTTCTTCTATTCTAAATTCAACTGCCTTAGATAAAATTTTTGATATAAAACCATATCTTGAAAGAGTTGAATTTATTTTTGCAAGACTTGGGCTATAACCTATTTTACAAATCCTCCAGAAAACAAAATATAAGCTCCACCTATCAGCTGAATAGGAGAAGTGATTATATCTAACGGAACTGTAATAATAAACCCAAGATAATAAAGAGTATTCTTAAAATAATAAGTAGGAGTGTCTCTTACAACCCATTTGAGATCGTCAGAATACAATTGAACAGTTCTTGGCATGAAATTTTTTTCAAAAATTTCAGGATCAGTTTTTTTTCTTTCAATAATAACATATTGTATCCTGCTGCTTAACTCACTCATAAAAATAAGGACTATCTCATCTCTAATATCTTCTTTGTTAATACCCACTGAAATCAAATTTCTTTCAGGGATTTTTTTATTCTCATCAAATAGGTTAAGTCCAACCCTATATAGTAAAAATGAGATTCTTTTCTCTTTTGAAGAAGGATCTGCCTCGGTAATTTTATACTTTTTCTCATCGTGGTTAATACGATAAGAAATTATCCTTCCCTTTCCTTCTAAAACATTTTCAAATTGAACTACTATCTCTCCATTCTTGGAGAAAGAATCAACCTCTTTCCCAAGTGTCACTGGCTTTACTTTCCCATATTCATTTTGCGAATACGAGTAGTGAACTGGATCAAACCTCTTAGAGTATGATGAGGAAATACAATTTGTGAAAATGAGAATTAATAAAAATAAATATTTTTTCATTTCTTTACCGCATAAAAATAAACTTTTGAATTTTCGGGAAGCATATTAATAGAATGGCCAAGTCTGTTGATTTGAAATTTATCATCAAATAAAAAAAAACTCAATAGTGTTCTGCCGTAATTGAAGCTTGAATCCGGTTGAGGTTTTGGATCGGTTAAAATTTGTTTTTCTGATTTTAGAGAGCTAAGATAATTATTAGATGGGAAGTCCTCCGTAAAAAAATAAATCTTTGGGCTTTTCTTTGGATATACTCCTCCAAAATCATCTTCATTTACTGAACTCCAATCAGGAGTAATTCCAAACTGGTTCTTGTATTTTCCCTTTATCTTAATCTCTATCTGACTTCCAAAGCTCTTAATCTTATCGCAAGATTTTTTTTCACATTGGCTAAATATATAAATCAACTCAGATTCTGTAGGCAAACGATAAACAGCTTTTTTTCCAAAATCGTTCATAGACATTGCATCAAGAAACAAAACAGCGTCCTTGAATAACAAATTCTCTGCCGGACATTCAGGGCATTTTTCAGGATATTCTGACCAAGGAGAAAATTTTTCGTCACCAATAATTTTTTCCCACACCATTCTTGTAATCGGTTTAGAAGAAATATGAAAACCGGATATCTTTACAGTAACCACATCTTTGTCAGAATGAATCTCTTTCTTATTGACCCTATTAAATTGGTTGTAGTAAGAATTATCAAATTGAAATTCACCTTGTGGAATTTTTACAAAATCAATACTGAAATCTTTCTTTTTTTCAGCGAAAGTTTGGCTTACGAATAAAAAGCAAATTAACGTAAAAAGAGTTATTTTTTTATTTTTCAATTTCATCTTTCCAAAATATATTCAGATAAAACTATATACAAGCGGTTAATTTTCTGATAAGATCTTTTTTGTATTTCTTCTTTTAATAGCTATGATAATACCGCTCAAAACTATCAGAATAGTTCCTAAAATCTGAAACTTATTTGGTACATGATTTCCAAAGAAAAACTCTAAAACAAGAGCAAACACTACATAAGAATAACCAAGTGCAGAGGCTTCCGATGCCGGTAAATACACATACCCCTTAGTCAGAAAAATTTGTCCAAGCATTGCAAAGAGACCGATAGAAAGAATTAATACGAAATCAGTCTCACTTCTCGGTAAAGAGATAGAGGGACTTCCTAACTTAGAATACCAACTGCCAAGCTGGAAAAATTTTAACACAAAAGGCACTGCACTACCAAGAATACAAAACGAGAGAACGATTGTTCGTGGATTATAAATTCCCCTCATCTCACGAAGAGAATTGTAAGAGTATGCCGTTGAAATCCCACATAAAATCCCAGCAATACCAAAATCGAAAAAATGTTCGGCAGATATTTGAAATGTAAAAAGTATTCCGATAAATCCAACTACGATAGATAGAATGGTTTTCAAATCAGGCTTTTCTGATTTTTTTAAGATTTCAAATAGAGTAAGATAAATCGGTGAGGTTTGCACAGAAATTACAGCAAGCCCCAATGAATGGTTTTGAATCAGATAAAAAAATAAAAATAGAGAAAAAGTGCCTGAAAGCCCTCTCGATATAAGAAAAAATTTCTTTCCACCCTTCTCAGAAATTTTCTTTGCAATAAATTTATCATAGATAAACAAAGGAGTAAGCACAACCACTGCAAAAAAACTTCTATAAAATACATTGTCCCAAGAGCTGACTTCTTTTCCTCTAAATTTTGCAAGTAACCCCATCACACTGAATAAAAATGATGAGGACAAAATCAAATATACTCCTTTCAAATTAGTATTCCGGTAAATCGGGAGCCACATCCCGAATATAGGAAAGTATTCCTCCTTCAAGGTGAGATACTTTCTTGAAACCTGTTTCTAATAAAATCTCTACCCCTGTAATCGAACGTACGCCAGATTTGCAATACACAACAATTTCAGTGTCTAAAAGAATATTTTCTGTGAGTTCAGAGATTCTACTCTTCAATAATTTTACAGGGATAAGAAAATCTGTTCCATGAATTGTACATATTTCGCTTTCGTTTTCATTTCTAACATCCAGCAAAATAAAAGAGACCCCACCCGTATCTCTTTCGTCTAACTTCCTTTTCAATTCTAACGCTGAAATTTCAAGTATTTGACTCATGGCCTTTTCTCTTGCAGATTTTCTAACTCTTCACTAAGCGCTTCCCATTTTGCAGAATGTGAGTTGAGATTTTTTTTGACTTCACTATAATTGTCTAACTCAGTTTGGTAACTTCTATTCTTATAAAACCCTGGATCCGCAAGTAGCTCTTCTAATCGGACTTTATTTTTTTCTAAAAGTGAAATCTTTCCTTCCAATTCCGAAATTTCTTTCTGAATTTTTTTTATTCTATTCTTATCTTGAGACTTTGGTTTGTCTGGCTTTGGGTTATAATTTTTTGGTTCTTCGTAAACCCCTTCTTTATGAAATTTCAAATAGTCATCGAAGGAACAATTCAAATTTTTTAATTCTCCACCAATCAGCTCGAAAGTTCTTGAGCATAAACCTTTTAAAAAATCAGGATCGTGGCTGATAATTAACACACTACCCGGAAAATCTGCGAGTGCCCTTTTTAAAGCATCTCGTGTCACCATATCTAAGTGGTTTGTTGGCTCGTCCAACAACAAACAATTGGAAGGACTCAGTACCATAAGAGCCAACCGGAGTCTTGATTGCTCTCCACCGGACATTGATTTTACTTTTTTAAACACCAAGTCATCCGAAAATGCAAAATGCCCCAAAATATCTCGAATAGATTCTTCTGAGATTTCTGGAAATTTCTTCTGAACGCTTTCCAACATATTGAGTTCAGAATTTAGCTCTTCTCCATGCGTTTGCGAAAAATACCCTATTGAAGTTTTTGGTCCATAATAAATCGACCCTGAAGATAGTTTGGATTTTTTCCCAAGTGCGCGAAGAAGTGTAGATTTGCCGGCACCATTTGGACCGACTAAGGCAATCTTTTCGCCTGAAGAAACTTCCATAGAAGCATTTTGAAATATTGGTTTAGAATTTTCAGAATATCGAAAAGAGCCATCTTCCAAACGAAAAGAAATTTTCCCGTCCGGAGTAAAACGAAAATTATAATCCGGTTTTTTATTCCAGAAAAGTTCTTCCGGGTTTTCTACCTTTTCCCTTTTGTCTAATTTTTTTATAGCGCTCTGAACTTGTCTGGCTTTAGTCGCTTTAGAGCGAAATCTCTCTATCCATTCTGATCTTTTTTTTAAGTAGGATTCTTCCTTTTTGAATTGCTCTTTTAATTTTGCGTGAATTTCATTTTTTTCTTCAAGGAACTCGTCTAACGTCCCTGTAAATTCTGTTACACCTTTTTTGGAAATTTCAACAATTGTATTTGTAGTTCTATTTAAAAAATCCGGGTCGTGAGTAACCAATACAAACGCGATACGAATTGACTTCAAATATTCTGAAAGCCATTCCTTGGACGCATCGTCTAAATGATTTGTAGGCTCATCCAACAAAAGTAGATTGTGAGGGTTTAAGAGTGCTATTGCAAGCGCAAGTCTGTGCTTGAATCCGGGCGAAAAATCACCTATTTTCTTTTCAAAAAATTCATCTTTGTATCCAAGACCTGACAAAATTTTTTTTGCACTGACTTCCAACTCGTGCAATCTGTGCGAATTGGCAAAATCTTCCAATTCACTTTGATCATGCAAAAGAATTTCAAATTCTTTACTATCCAAATCTATCGTTTCAAATCTACTATCAATTTGTTTTTTTTTTGCAGAATATTCCTTGTACAAAATATTTTCTTCAAGAGCAGTTTCTAATACTGTTCTATTAGAGTCAAATTCTGGGATTTGTTGAAATAAGGATATTGCTGTATTTTTAGGACGAATCACCTCGCCACTGTCCGGGGAGATTTTCCCAATCGCCATTTGAAAAAGCGTAGTCTTACCGGCACCATTTGGCCCCACTAAGGCTATTTTTTGATTGGGCTTTATATGCCATGAAAAATCCTCAAATAGAATATTTGAGGCATATTGATGGCTGATTGAAATAAACTGAAGCAATCTAAATGGAGGTGTATCTTATTTTTTAGAAAGTTCCGCCTTTCTTTGAACAAGATGTTGGACATATTTGCTTTTTTCGCCTACCATAGTTTCGGTAGATTTTTTTAGAGCTGAATCAATTTCCTGAATGCTCATTTTTGAGATCTTCTTATTCTTCTTTTTTTCCTGATTTTCTTCCGCCATACAATTCTCCTTAGCTTAAAAGACATTTTTTCTAAAATGACAAATTTTTCAATCTAAATAATTTGCCTACATACAAAATCTACACAAAATCGTTTTGCAGCTTTCCAATTCAAAAACTTTGAATTAACAAGATTTTCCATACAACGAATTTACTTATTCGAAAGCAAGATTTCTATAAAATTCCAATTATCAAGATTATATTGAAATTGAATCAAAACAGGTCGAATTCCAAGTTGTCAGAAAATATATTCTTATATTATGTTTTTTTCAGAAAAAAATTAAATCTTTTCAAAAAAAAAACAGTCTAAATAATCGATAGTTTAACATTAAACTATTTATTGCAAGGAGTTTTTATGGTAGAACGAAAAATCAAAAAGACACTAAGAGGACAAAAAACATCTGATGGTGCAGGAGTGAAACTAACCAGACTTTTGGGTTACAATACTACAGAGCTTTTTGACCCATTTTTACTCATGGATCATTTTGGTTCCGATAACCCCAACGACTACATCTCTGGATTTCCTTTTCATCCCCATAGAGGAATAGAAACTGTCACCTACATGCTCTCCGGCAAGATGGAACACCAAGACCATCTGGGAAATAAAGGAGAAATTGGAGCAGGAGACATTCAATGGATGACTGCGGGCAAAGGAATTCTTCACCAAGAAATGCCTAAACTCGAAGGAGGGAAACTATCTGGATTCCAATTGTGGCTCAACCTCCCTGCTACTCATAAAATGATGTCTCCGAGGTACCAAGACATTTCAGTCAATAAAATTCCTATAATTCAAACTGATTCTGTTTTAGTCAAATTAATCGCCGGAGAATTGGACGGAAAAAAAGGGCCTGTAGAGGACACAATCATAAAGCCGGTTTATTTAGACGTATTGATTTCGCCTAACGCAAGTTGGGAATATTTGCACAAAGAAGATGTCACAATGTTCCTGTATTTGTTTCATGGAGAAATGTATATTGGCGAATCAAAAAAAGAAAAAATTGTAGAGGGAGAAATTGTTCTACTGTCTTCGGGAGAAATTCTAAAAATTTCGACCTCAGACAATGGAGCAAGGTTTGTATTGATTGCAGGCAAACCTGTTAAAGAGTCGATTGCTTGGAGAGGACCGATTGTAATGAATACAGAAGAAGAATTACTGAACGCATACATTGAATTGGAAGAGGGCAGATTTATTCAAACCTGAATAAAATCTACACTCCTTTTACCCGACCTGCGGAAATAATATTTCTTAATGATTTTAGATTGTCTAAAATTTCCTGAAGTTGATCGTTGTGCTCTATTTGAATTTGAAACTTAGCCGACAAAGTGCCTCCCTGTAAGGAAGAAGCGCCTGCTTCTATAATATTAGTCTCAGTTCTTGTAATGCACTCTACCATCTCCAAATAAATTCCTTGTCTGTCATAAGCACGAACTTCGATCCAAACAGGGATAGGATCGCTGACCCCACCCCAACGCACAGCAACCATTCGGACTTTTTCAGATTGCTTTTTAGCTACCTCGCAACTACTCTTATGAACACTAACTCCCCTGCCTCTTGTAATAAACCCAATAATCTCGTCTCCGGGAAGTGGGGAGCAACACCCCGAAAGACGCACCATTATGTCTTTGATTCCTGCGACAATAATAGTGATTTCTTTTTGATTCTTTTTTTTCTCTGCTTTTTGTTTCTTTAATAAATCTAAATCTACTTTCGTTATACTACTTTGAACAATTTCATTTCCTTTAGAGATAGATGCATCCTCTTGAAGTTTTCTGAAATACTGTCTAAGTTTCTGTCTTGCAGAAGAAGTTTTTACGATTCTAAGCCAAATAGGAGAAGGTTTATTTTTTTTATCAGTTATGATTTCGATTTGATCACCCGATTTTAGTTCAGTGCGAATCGGAACCATCCTCCCATTTATCTTTGCTCCTTTTGTATATAAACCTATGTCTGTGTGAATTCTAAATGCAAAATCTAAAATTGTAGAGCCTTTTGGAAGCTCGATGATTTCTCCTTTAGGTGTAAAAACAAATACTTCGTCTTCGTGCAAATCAAACGTAAGCTCTTCCAAAAATTCTGAAGGATCTAAAGTAGAGTCCTGCCATACTTTCAATCTTTCGATCCACTTTGGAGTAATTGTTGATTCAGAAGAATTTCCCTCTTTGTAGGACCAGTGTGCGGCAATCCCATACTCTGCGGTTTGATTCATATCATTTGTACGAATCTGCACTTCCATAGGAACTCCATCCGGTCCAATTACTGTAGTGTGCAACGACTGGTATAAATTTGTTTTAGGTGTTGCAATATAGTCCTTGAACCTACCTGGAACAGGTGCCCATAAAGTATGCACAATTCCGAGCACTCCATAGCAATCCTTCATCTCTTCTGCAATTATACGAATTCCTCTCAAATCGAAGATTTCACTAAAACCTTTTTCTTTTGTTTTCATTTTTCGATAAATCGAATAAAAATGTTTTGCCCTTCCCTCTACTGATGCTTGAATATTAATCTCAGAAAGTCTCTGCTTCAAAATAATTTTAATTTTTTCTATATATTCATTTCTTTCTGATTTTTTAGAAGCAATCCTCTTTTTAATTTCTTGGTATTCGTTTGGATGTAAAATTTGAAAAGACAAATCTTCCAATTCTGATTTGATTTTGTAGATACCTAGTCTCCCGGCAATTGGTGCATACAAAGACAAAGTTTCATTTGCAATTCTATTTCTTTTTTCAAGAGGTTGAAATTTTAGTGTCCTCATATTATGAGTCTTGTCGGCTAATTTAATTAAAATTACACGAATGTCGCGTATCGTTGCCAAAACCATTTTACGAATATTTTCTGCGGCTACATTTTCTTTGGTTTGATTTTTTATTTCAGAAATTTTTGTTACACCTTCTACTAATTCACAAATCTCCTGTCCAAACTCTGCTTGAATCCTCTCCTTGGTGTAGTAAGTATCTTCTACAATATCGTGCAATAACCCGGCAGCAACTACAACATAGTCCAACCCCATCTCTGCAAGAATATAGCCTACACTTAAAGGATGAATAATATAAGGCTCACCGGAAAGTCTTGACTGTCCTTCGTGGGCTTTTTTAGCGCAATTGTACGCCTTTTGTACAACTTGCAAAGCCTCTTTTCCAAACCGATCGTCAATGATTTTAAATAAAGAATCTTGCGAAACTGATTTTTCAGCCGCCATTAGATCCTCTCAACTTCAAGACTCAGGTCAAGAAATTTAGTAGTATGAGTGAGATACCCCATACTCACCCCGATGCCCTCAAACTGGGAAAGTGCTTCTAATTTTTCAGGAGTAATCCCACCCGAGCACTCTATGAGTAGAGTAGAATCTAAAGTTTTGATTTTTTTTATTGCTACAATCGTATCTTCTATAGTAAAATTATCTAATAGAATAATTTCTGCCTTGGAACGAACTACCTCTTCAATCTGAGAAATACTGTCCACTTCAACTTCAATCTTCTTATCCGGGAATTTATTCCTGATTTTACTTACAGCTTCTTCAATCGAGCCGGCCATTGCAACGTGGTTGTCCTTGATCATTGCCATGTCCGACAAATCCAATCTGTGATTTGCACCACCTCCTGTATATACAGCATACTTGGCGAGTTTTCTATACCCCGGTAAAGTTTTTCTTGTGTCAAATATCATCAGCTTTTGATTGTATCGCTTTACTAAAGAATTTGTTTGTGTAGATATTCCAGACAAATACTGGATGAAATTCAACAGAATTCTCTCCACCCTCAAAATAGTGTTCAGGTTTCCTTCCATTTTTAAAATAGGTACATTTTTTACGAATGAGTCGCCATCTTTTTTATAAAAGGTATAAGTGAAAGTGTTTCCGGTTTGCTTACATATTTCAGAAACAACCCCCATCCCACAAAAAATACCCTCTTCTCTTGGAACAAGGCTTGCACGACACTGGTCATCTCCCAAAAAAATTGACTCCGATGTTATATCCCCATTCGGACAATCTTCTAATAATGCCATAGACACTAAATTACTGTAGTCACTAAGCTGTAATTGATCAATGGGTTGAGTATAGTATCTTTTCATTTGGTTGTAGTAAAAACCCCTTAGGGCTTTTCTCATTAATAGTGAATGATAATTTTATTAAATTTTCAAGCACGATTTTTTTCAAAAATGACTTTTAACAAATACGCCA